>JAAWFD010000032.1 GCA_022794615.1 Clostridia bacterium | reverse complement strand
GTAATACATGAAGCAAAAGAAGAAGAAGGAGTATATGGAGGAATAATAAAGGCAGAAACAGAAAAAATAGACATACCAGGATATACGAATGCAACAGCAGACAAAGAAGAAATAACAATAGAAGCAGATGAAACAAAAAATGTAATAAATATCTATTATGAAAAAAGAACAGACATAAAATACAAGGTAGAATACTACTACAATGGAGAAAAAGACGAAAGCAAAACAGTAAAAGGTATAGCAACATACAAAGAAATAATAGACAGCTACGAAGACAAAATAATAGAAGGATATGTATTGGTAGAAGAAAAAGGAATACCATTAACAATAGTAGCAAAAGAAGAAAAAAATGTAATAGAAATACATTATGCAAAAAAGGCACAAATAAAAGTACAATACATAGAAAAAGATACAGACAGACTAATAGAAGAAATAGTAGAAGAAGGATATGTAGGAAAAGAGTATAATACTATATCAAAAAACATAGAAGGATATGTATTGGTAGAAGAACCAGAGGAAAAGAATATAACAATGACAGAAGATGAAGTAATAGTAAAATATTATTATAAACATGTAACAAAAGGAGTAATAGAAAAGCATATAGATATAGATACAGGAGAAATATTATTCAATACAATACATGAAGGGAATGAAGGCGATGAATACAAAATAGAGCCAAAAGAAATAGAAGGATATGATGTAGTACAAGAAAAATTACCAACAAATAATGAAGGGACAATGGAAAAAGATGTAATTACAGTATCATACTACTACAAAAAGAAAGCAGTTGTTATAGTAACAGTAAAATATATAGACAAAGACACAAATGATGTACTAGCAGAAGATATAGTAATAAAAGGATATGAAGGCAAAGAATACAAGACAGAGAAAAAAGAAATATCAGGATATGAATTTGTAGAGATAATAGGGAAACGAGAAGGAAAGATGACAACAAATGAAGAAGTAATCTATTATTATCAAAAAGAAAAAGTACCAGGAGAAGATGTAAATACACCAGGAGGAAATACAGGGGAAAACACAGGAGGAAACGGTGGAACAAATGGAAGTGATGGAGAAACTACTGACACAACGATATCAGATGGAAAATTACCATCTGCAGGTCTTTCAAAACAACAAATCACAATAATATCATTTGTAGCTATAACAATAACAACAGTAACATTAGCAGTATTTGCTATAAAAGGTACAATTATATACAATAAGTTTAAAAATTAAAAATGTGAAACAAAAATACATAAGAAGTGCAATATATTTCACATAAAATCAAAAAGTCTTAAGAGTAAAATCTTAAGACTTTTTATATAAATACTATTGAAAAAAAATAAAAAAGTTAATATAATATGCGAATGAATGTATAACAAGTCGTAAAAAAGGATTATACGACGTAAAAGAAAGTAGGAATAGAATGATAGTAAGTGTAGTTTTACTAATTTTAGGATTTGCACTATTAATAAAAGGGTCAGACATATTAGTAGATGGAGCAAGTAATGTAGCAAAGAGATTCAATATACCAACAATAATAATAGGTCTAACAATAGTAGCAATAGGAACATCTATGCCAGAATTAATGGTAAGTGTAACATCAGCATTAGAGGGGCATTCAGATTTAGCATTAGGAAATGTGGTAGGAAGCAATATATCAAATTTATTTTTAATATTAGGAATATGTTCAATAATAAAACCATTAGTATTTAAAAGGGAGACAAGAGTAATAGAAAATCCATTTACTGTATTTATAACAATACTATTTTTCCTATTATGTATAAATGGAGGAGATAGTACAATAACAAAAGTAGAAGGATTTATATTAATAGCTTTATGCGCAATATTTATAATATACAACATAGTAATGGCAAAAAAGGGAAATGAATTTGACAAAGAGATAGTGTTAGATGAAAGTACAGAAAGTATGCTAAAAGCAACAATAAAAATAATAATAGGAATAGTAGCATTAAAATTTGGAGGAGACTTTGTTGTAAATGGAGCATCAAGTATTGCGAAAGCAATAGGAATAACCGAAAAAATGATAAGTTTAACAGTAGTAGCATTTAGTACAAGTTTACCAGAACTAATAACATCAATAACAGCAACACGAAAAGGTGAAGTAGACATGGCAATAGGAAATATAGTAGGTTCACAAATATTTAATATATTATTAATCATAGGTGTATCATCAGTATTAAGTCCAATATCATATTCAACAGCATATAATTGGGACTTCTTAGTATTAATATTAGGAACTGTATTATTTACTTTATTCCCATATATAGGCAAAAAAGATGAAATGACAAGAGAAAACGGAATAATATTTTTAGTAATATACATATTATATATGGCTAATATGATAATAACAAAGGCATAACAGGAAAGAGAGTAACATATAATATATAAATGGAGCAAATGAAATGAAAATAAATGAAATAGAAAAATCTAATAGTAGATATATAGGAAAGAAAGTCCAATATTTTGAAACAATAGATTCTACACATAAATATGCAAAAAGAAATATAGATAATATAAACAATGGAAGTATAATAATAGCAGAAGCACAAACAGGAGGAATAGGAACTAAAGGAAGAATATGGTATACAGGAAAAGAAAACAATATAGCAATGACAATAGTTCTAAAGCCAGATAAGAAAGTAGAAGAATTAGAAAACTTAACAGTAGATATAGCAAAAGCAATCCAAAAAGCGATTCAAGAATTATATAATATTGAATTAAAAATAAAAGAGCCAAACGATTTATTACTAAAAGAAAAAAAAATTTGTGGAATACTAACAGAAGTAAATTCAATAGGGGAGAAAATAAACTATTTACTAATAAGTATGGGATTTAATGTGAATGAAACAGAATTTCCGTTAGAATTAGAACATATCGTGACATCATTGAAGAAAGAGTATAATAGAGAATTTTCAAGAGAAGAAGTAATTATTAGAATTATAAGAAATTTAGAAGAAATCATATAAATCCTTGAAAATTTAGCAATTATAGGGTATAGTATGTACAAAAAAGTCGGATTTGACAGAAAATAAAAACAATGTTAAAATGCAAAAGTGTTATTTAACAAAAAGGAAAAAAGGGAGATAAGATGGAAAATACAAAAGTCATGCAAATGACTATAAAACAACTATTAATATTACCAATAATAATTATTGCAATATTAACTACTTACATTCAATTAAAAAATTCAAAAGCAACAGAAATATCAAAAGATATGGAGTCAGAAACACAAATGGTAAAAAACATAGGAAGACAACCAATAGAAAGAATACGAATAGAAACAAAATCAGAAATGCAAATACAAGCATTAGCAAAAAGGGAGATAACATATAGCAAAGTAACAGGAAGAGAATCACTTACACAAAGACAAAAAGATGAGGCAAAACTAGAAGAAGTAAAAATAGAACTAGAAGAAGTACTAATAGCAGAGCCAACATATAAAACAATTGAAGAAGTAACAATATCTAAGGATATGGATTTAACAAAAAGAACAGGATTATCAAAAGAAGATTTTAAAATACTAATATCAAGAGTAAAACAAGATAAGACAAAGTTCTTTTATAATAATAGTGATATAATATATGATTTATGTGAAGAATATCAAATTAATGAAATATTTTTCTGTGGACTAATATCAGCCGAGTCAGGATGGGATATTGTACAAAGTCATAGAAAAACACATAATTATATAAGCTTAATGTCAAAGGGAAAATTAATAAAATACAGTTCAGTAGAAGAAGGGCTAAGAGTAGCTGCACAAAAGCTACATGATAATTATCTATCAGAAGATGGGAAGTATTATGAAGGAAAAACTTTAGAAGCAGTAAGAACTAATTTTTGTCCTAAAACAGCAAAATGGGTCGATTTAGTATATAATGGAATGGAAAAAATAGTAGATTAAATAATTATATTTGAATGTAAATAAAAAGATAGTTAAGTATGACTTGGCTATTTTTTATTTTATCTAATTTATAGTATTATATAGTTTTATTTTTTAAAGAAAAGTGTAAGAAATTAAAAATGCAAAACAAAAATCATATAAAATGTCACAAAAAGATACAAAGAAATAATTGAACTGTATGGTCAATATAATTGAAAACAAACAAGATGAATGGTAAAATAACAAACGAAATATAAGTATCCGTAGTAGAGACAAACTAAATTATTACAATAATTATATGGAAGGAATGGTTAAAAAGAATGAAAATAGCATTTTTATTTCCAGGGCAAGGAAGCCAATTTGTAGGAATGGGAAAGGACATATATGATAAATATGAAGAAGCAAGGCAAATATACAAAGAGGCGAATGAAATATTAGGAATAGATACAGAAAGATTATGTTTTGAATCAAGTGAAGAAGAACTATCAAAAACAGAAAACACACAAATAGCAATAGCATTAACAAGTCTAGCAACATTAGAAGTAATAAAATCAAAAGGGATAAAAGCAGAAGTAACAGCTGGGCTAAGTCTAGGAGAATATGTAGCATTAACATATGCAGGATATTTAGACTTAGAAAAATGCTTAAAGCTATTACAAAAAAGAAGTTATTATATGGGAAATTATATACCAAATGAAGAATACTCAATGGCAGCAGTAATGGGAATAGAAACAGAAAAAATAGAAAAAGTATGTGAAGAAAAAAGAAAACAAGGAAAATTTGTAGTACCTGCAAACTATAACTATACAAATCAAACAGTAATATCTGGAAACTTAGAAGCAGTAGAAGAAGCAATGAAAGAACTAAAAGAGTTAGGAGCAATCAAAATAGTAAAACTAAAAACAAGCGGACCATTCCACACAGAAAAATTAGAAAAAGCAAGAGAGTTATACACAAAGGAATTACAAAAAGTGGAAATAGATGATCAAAAATCAGAAATTAAAGTAATAAAAAATATAGATGGAGAAACATATAAAAAAGGAGATAACTTCCAAGAAATATTATCAAAACATATAGTAAGTCCAGTAAGATTTGATAAAACAATAAAAGCAATGCAAGAGAGAGGAATAGACACATTTATAGAAATAGGACCAGGAAAATCAATTACAGGATTTATAAAAAAAGAGCTAAAAGATACAGAAATAAAATGTTATGCAATACAAAATTTAGAACAATTAGAAGAAATGATTAAGGAAGTAAAGAAGGATTAGTAATATTGAAAACTTAAGAAGTGTTTGTCTAAATTATTCTATTAAAGAAAGGAATGATAGTTAAATGAATGAAAATAATGTAGCACTAATAACAGGAGGAACAAGAGGAATAGGAAAAGCTATAGCACAAAGATTTGCAAGAGAAGGATATAATTTAGTAATAAATTATGTATCAGACAAAACAGATTTAAAGAAAGTAGAAGAAGAAATAAAACAGGGAAAAGATATAAAAATAACATTCATAAAAACAGATGTAACAAATATGCAAGACTGCGAAAGCATGGTAAAAAAGGCAATAGAAGTAAATGGAAAGATAGATGTATTAGTCAATAATGCAGGGATAACAAAAGACAATCTATTAATGAGAATGAGTGAGGAAGACTTTGATAGAGTAATAGAAGTTAATTTAAAAGGGACATTTAATGTAACAAAAAATGTAATACCATACATGATGAAACAAAGAAAAGGAAGAATAGTAAACATATCATCAGTAGTAGGAGTATCAGGTAATGCAGGACAATGCAATTATTCAGCATCAAAAGCAGGAATAATCGGTTTTACAAAAAGTATAGCAAAAGAATTAGCAAGTAGAAACATATTATCAAATGCAATAGCACCAGGATTTATCGAAACAGATATGACATCAGTATTAACAGATGCAGTTAAGGAAAATATAAATATACAAATACCACTTAAAAAGATGGGAACAGCAGAAGAAGTTGCAAATGCAGTGTACTTTTTAGGAGGAGAAGAAAATACATATATAACAGGTCAAGTATTAAATGTAGATGGCGGAATGTTAATGTAAAAATATTGAAAGGAAAGAAAAAGATGGAAAGAAGAGTTGTAATAACAGGGCTAGGAGCCATAACACCATTAGGAAATACAGCAGAAGAATTTTGGAAAGGAATAAAAGAAGGAAAGTGTGGAATAGATGAAATAACACTATTTGATACAAATAATCAAAAAGTAAAATTAGCAGCAGAAGTAAAGGGATATAATCCAGAAGATTATTTTGAAAAAAAGAGAGTAAACAGAATGGATAGATATTCGCAATTTGCAGTAATAGCATCAAGAGAAGCAATAAAAGATAGTGGAATAACAGCGGAAAACACGAATATGGAAAAATTAGGAGTAATAGTAAGTTCAGGAATTGGAGGATTAGAAACAATAGAAGAACAAGTAGAGAACTGCTATCAAAAATCTCCAGACAAGGTATCACCAATGTATATACCAATGGTAATAGCAAATATGGCAACAGGAAATGTAGCATTAGACATAGGAGCAAAAGGAGAATCATTTGCAATAGTAACAGCATGTGCAAGTGCAACACACTCAATAGGAGAAGCATATAGAATGATAAAACATGGATATCAAGAAGCGGTTATTGCAGGAGGAACAGAAGCAAGTATAACACCAACAGGAATATCAGGATTTGCAAATATAAAAGCACTTAGTACAACATTAGATAAAAACAGAGCAAGTATCCCATTTGATAAAGAAAGAAGTGGATTTGTAATGGGAGAAGGAGCAGGAATTTTAGTATTAGAAGAATTAGAACATGCAAAGAAAAGAAATGCAAAAATATATGCAGAAGTAGTAGGATATGGAGCATCATCAGATGCATATCATATAACATCACCAGCACCAGAAGGTGAAGGAGGAGCAAGAGCAATAGTAAATGCAATAGAAGATGCAAAAATAAAACCAGAAGATATAGATTATATCAATGCACATGGAACATCAACACACTTAAATGATTCATGCGAAACAATGGCAATAAAAAGAGCATTAGGAGATGCAAGTAAGAAAGTAATGGTAAGCTCAACAAAAGGACATACAGGACATTTATTAGGAGCAGCAGGGGGAGTAGAAGCAATTGCATGTGTAAAGGCATTAGAAGAAGGATTTGTACCAGCAACAATAAATTACAAAGTACCAGATGAAGAATGCTATTTAGATATAGTACCAAATGAAGGAAGAAAAGTAGAGATAAAATATGCAGCATCAAATTCGTTAGGATTTGGAGGACACAACTCAACGATAATACTAAAAAAATATGAATAGAAGTGTGTCATGGGGACGTTCTTTTTGACACAATAGATATTATACAATATAAAAAAATAGCTTTAATAAAGACTATGGGATGTACTTTTCAACATAATATATATTATTAATGTTAAGAAAAGTACTAATTTTCCAGTGAGCGGGAATTCCCGCTTACTAGAAAAAAAGCTCAAATTTAAAACATATATATACAATATACTCATCTAAGCTAATCAAAGTCTATTAGAACTTTTTAAAATTAAATAACAAGGAAGGAGCATAAACAATGGAATACAAAGAAATAAAACAGCTAATGGAAGATATGGGAAATTCAAAATTAGATACAATAAACATAGAATTTCCAGATGGAACCAAAATAAGTATGACAAAAAATGCAAAAAAAGAAATAACAATACCAGCAGATTTACAAAATCAAACAATATCAGTGGAAACAGCAACAGCACAAGTATTAAATACAACAACAACAGTAAAAAAAGAAGAAACAGAAAACTACAAAATAGTAAAATCTCCAATGGTAGGAACATTTTTCCAAAGTTCGTCACCAACAGAAGAGCCATTTGTAAAATTAGGAGATAAAGTACATAAAGGTCAAATATTATGCATAATAGAAGCTATGAAACTAATGAATGAGATAGAATCTGAATATGATGGTGAAATAGTAGAAATATGTGTAAATAATGATGATATGGTAGAATATGGAATGCCATTATTCAAAATAAAGTAGAAAACATATTAAAAAATATAGAAATTATTATGTAAAAGTATATTTTTATAAAACCAAAAAAAGGAGATACTAAAATGCTAGATATAAGAGGAATTGAAGAAATAATACCACAAAGGGCACCATTTTTAATGATAGACAAAGTAGAAGAATACATACCAGGAGAAAGTGCAACAGCATATAAAAATGTAAATATAAATGAATGGTATTTTCAAGGACATTTTCCAGGAAATCCAATAATGCCAGGAGTGCTTATAACAGAAGCACTAGCACAAACAGGAGCGATAGCAATATTAAGTATGGAAGAGAACAAAGGAAAGAATGCCTTATTTGGAGGAATAGATAATATGAAATTCAAAAAAATGGTAGTTCCAGGTGATACATTAAAACTAGAAGTAAAAATCATAAAAAGAAAAGGACCAATAGGAGTAGGAGAAGCGATAGCAACAGTAGATGGAAAAATTGTAGCAAAAGGAGAGCTTACATTTGCAGTTGTATAATCCCAAAAATACTTTTAGACAGAAGGGTTATATTTTGACCAGAAACAAAACAATAAATTCAAAATAATATGAGAGGTAAAGATATGTTAAAAAAGGTATTAATAGCAAATCGTGGAGAAGTTGCAGTAAGAATAATAAGAGCATGTAGAGAAATGGGAATATCAACCGTAGCAGTATATTCAGAAGCAGACAAACAAGCACTTCATGTAAAACTAGCAGATGAAGCAGTATGCATAGGACCAGCACAATCAAATAAAAGCTATTTAGATGTAAAAAGTATATTAGAAGCAGCATGTTTAACAGGAGCGGATAGCATACATCCAGGATATGGATTTTTATCAGAAAATGCGACTTTTGCAAAAATGTGCAAAGAATTAGATATAACATTTATAGGACCAAGTTATGAGCTAATAGATTTAATGGGAAACAAAACAAGAGCAAAGGATAGAATGAAAAAAGCTGAAGTGCCAGTACCAAGTGGCTCAGATGGAGACATAGAAAATGTAAAAGAAGCACTAAAAGTAGCAAACGAGATAGGATATCCAGTAATAATAAAAGCATCAAAGGGAGGCGGAGGAAAAGGAATAAGAATTGCCTATACAGAAGAAGAATTAATTAAGTATTACGAAATAGTAAAACAAGAGGCAAAATTATCATTTAAAGATGACTGTATATATGTAGAAAAATACATAGAAAATCCAAGGCATGTAGAAATACAGATAATAGCAGACAATTATGGAAATGTAAAATGCTTAGGAGATAGAGATTGCAGTATACAAAGGAACAATCAAAAAATGATAGAAGAAAGTCCATCACAGGCAATAGATGAAAAAACTAGAGAAAAGATGAAAAAGATATGTGAAAATGCAATTAAAAAGATAGGATATACAGGAGTAGGAACGATAGAATTTTTAGTAGATAAGCAAATGAATTTCTATTTTATGGAGATGAATACAAGGTTACAAGTAGAACACCCTGTAACAGAGATGGTAACAGGAATAGATTTGGTAAAAGAACAAATACGAATAGCATCTGGTGAAAAGTTAGAATTAACAGAAAGAAACTTAAATCCAGTAGGACATAGTATGGAATGTAGAATAAATGCAGAGAATGCAAGTAAAAACTTCATGCCTATGGCAGGTAGGATAGAGGAGTTACATATACCTGGAGGAAATGGAATAAGAGTAGATACAGCAATTTATTCAGGATATGTAGTGCCAAGCAATTATGATTCAATGATAGCAAAAATAATAGTACATGGAAAAGACAGAAAAGAAGCCATAAGCAAGATGAAAAGTGCAATTTCAGAATTTGTAGTAGATGGAATAACTACAAACATAGATTTTCTATACAAGATATTAGAAAATGATGATTTTATAAACAACAACTATGATACATCATTCATAAGTAAAATGCTATCAAAAAAGTAATCTAAATATAGGTGAGGAATAAATGGTTATAGATAAAATAAAAAAGGTAAATCAAGTAGAAAAGATACAAGAAAAAAATAAAGAAGCAACAGACAAGATGATAGGAAAATGGATAAAATGTGAAGAATGTGGAGAAATACTATATAAAGAAGAAGTAAAAGCTAATTTAAGTGTATGCACTAACTGCGGGCATCATTTTAGAATTTCAAGTAGAAGAAGAATATCACAGATAATAGATGAAGGAACTTTCGAAGAAATAAATGAAAATATGCACACAACAGACCCATTAAAATTTGATGGATACATGCAAAAGCTAGAAATATTGCAAACAAAAACAGGAATAAAAGAAGCTGTGAAGACAGGAATAGGAAAAATAGAAGGAGAAAAGGTTGCAATAGCTGTAATGGATTCTAACTTCATGATGGGAAGTATGGGAAGTGTAGTAGGAGAAAAAATAACATATTTAATAGAAGAGGCAATAGAGCAAAGGCTACCAGTAATAATATTTTGCGTATCTGGAGGAGCAAGAATGCAAGAAGGAATGATATCATTAATGCAGATGGCAAAGACTTCATCAGCACTTGCAAAATTAGATAGTGCAGGACTACTTTACATTTCAGTGTTAACAGATCCAACGACAGGAGGAGTAACAGCAAGCTTTGCGAGTACAGCAGATATAATAATAGCAGAGCCAAATAGTTTAATAGGATTCGCAGGCCCAAGAGTAATAGAACAAACAATTAAACAAAAATTACCTGAAGGATTTCAAAAATCAGAATTTTTATTAGAGCATGGATTTATAGATAGAATTGTCCCAAGGAAAGATATGAAAAAAGAATTAGCAACTATATTAAAAATGCACAAAGGGGGTAATTAAATGCAAAAAGAACAGATTACTGAATGGGATAGAGTATTAATAGCAAGAAGCCCAGATAGACCAAGAACTATGGATTATATAGATAATATATTTGAAGACTTTATAGAGCTCCATGGAGACAGATTATATGGTGATGACAAAGCAATAGTAGGAGGAATAGCAAAAGTAGATAACCATATTGTAACAATAATAGGAGAACAAAAAGGAAAAACAACAAAAGAGAACATGGAAAGAAACTTTGGAATGCCTAATCCAGAAGGGTATAGAAAAGCATTAAGATTAATGAAACAAGCAGAAAAATTTAAGAGACCCGTAATAACATTTATAGACACACCAGGAGCTTATCCAGGAATAGGAGCAGAAGAAAGAGGACAAGGAGAAGCAATTGCGAGAAACTTATTAGAAATGTCAAGATTACAAGTACCAATAATATGTGTAGTAATAGGAGAAGGCTCAAGCGGGGGAGCATTAGCAATAGGTGTTGGAGATAAAATAATAATGCTAGAAAATTCAATATATTCTGTACTATCTCCAGAGGGTTTTGCAAGCATACTATACAAAGATGGGACACAATATGAAAGAGCAGCAAAAGAGATGAAAATAACAGCTAAAGATTTAAAGGATTTAGAAATAATAGATGAAATTGTAAAAGAAGATAACATTTTTGAAAACACCAAAAAAAGTATATTAAAAAACTTAAAATTATTACAAAGTCAAACTATAGAAGAGCTTATTAATAATAGATATGAAAAATATAGAACTATAGGAAGTTTGGATAAATAAGAAAGGAAGAAAATAAAATGATTTTAAAAGATAAAAAAATATTAGTAATGGGAATAAGAAATAAATGGAGTATTGCATGGGGAGTAGCAAAACAAGCATATGAACATGGAGCACAATTAATATTTACATATAGTAGCATGGAAAAAACTGATAAAATAGAAGAATTAATAGCTGAAATACCAGGGGCAAAAGCGTATGTATGCGATGTACAAAATGATGAGGATATATCAAACTGCTTAGAAAATATCAAAAAAGATTATGGAAAAATAGATGGAATATTACATAGTATAGCACATGCAAATACAGAAGATTTAAGAAATGACTTTATATTAACATCAAGAGAAGGATTTGCACATGCAGGAGATATAAGTGCATACTCACTAATTGCAGTATCAAGAATAGCTGTAGAAAAAGAAATGCTAAATGAAGGAGCAAGCATAATAGCATTAACATATTATGGCTCAGAAAAATCAATTGTAGGATATAATGTAATGGGTGTGGCAAAAGCAGCATTAGAGGCATCTATCAGATATTTGGCATGTGATTTAGGAAAAAAAGGAATGCGTATAAATGCAATATCAGCTGGACCAATTAAAACACTATCAGCAAAAGGAATAAAAGACTTTGGGTCAATATTAGACATAGTTGAAGAAAAAGCACCATTACACGAAAATGTTACAACAGATGAAATTGGAAGTGTTGCTGCTTTCTTATTTAGCGATATGGCAAAAGCAATAACAGGAGAAGTTATCCATGCAGACAAAGGATTTTCAAGTGTAGCAGTATAATAAAAGTGTAAAATAATACAAAAATTGAAACACATTTAAAATATAGATTATATTATTAAATTAAAGCAATAATAAAAAATGTATAAAAAAGCCACCATTGGAAAAAATAAAACAAAAAGAGGTGGTTTTTTTAATGTTAAAACAAAGCATAAAAACAATAGTAATAATTTTATTAATACTAGCAACTTTAATAGGAATATATTTTGTATACCAAAATCAACAAGTAGAAGCATTATCAAAATATGGATCATCAGGAGAGGAAGTAAGACAGATACAAGAAAAACTAAAAAGATGGGGATACTATAATGGAAATGTAGATGGTATATATGGCTCACAAACAACATCAGCTGTAAAGGCATTCCAAAAGAAAAATGGACTTGCAGTAGATGGTATTGCAGGAAGCCAAACCTTAACAGCTATGGGAATAACAAGTAATCAATCTTCATCAGGGTCATCATCAAGTAGACCATCAGATGTTAATTTAATTGCTAGAGCTATATATGGTGAAGCAAGAGGAGAAAGTTATGTGGGTCAAGTAGCAGTTGGAGCCGTAATAATGAACAGAGTAAAAAGCAGTAAATTTCCAAATACAATAGCAGGTGTTGTATACCAAAAGGGAGCATTTGATGCAGTTTCAGATGGGCAAATAAATTTAAATCCTGATAATACAGCTAAAAAGGCAGCACAAGATGCTTTGAACGGTTGGGACCCAACATATGGTGCAATATATTATTTTAATCCAAATACTGCAACTAATGCATGGATATGGTCAAGACCAATGACTATAACAATAGGAAAGCATAGATTTTGTAAATAAATCTATGCTTTTTGAAATAAATATAAAAATATTTTTGAATAGCTTTAGTTATTGAAAAAAATCATTTTTATTTTCCTTTTCATTTTTTAAATAAACAATTAAATTATTCTGAGCATCGCATATAGCTAAAAAGACATCTTTCATATCTTTAACATTTTGAGAAACGAGTTGTTTCTGTAGCCAAATTTCATCATTACCAGAATACTGCAAATTCTTCTTTAGAAGTACGCCATCTAAAATTACAGTAATACAAATTTTTTCTGTAGATGGAGAAATGTTTAAATCAAGAGGAGTAACTGGCCTTTGATTTTCTTTAGGAAGGAAGCTGATTTTTCCATTAATTTCTAATATAGCTGTTTTCAAGTTATTCAGATTAAAAAATCCATTAACCCTACATTGCATTAAAAATTCATTTATATCAATTTTAGCTTTTTTTAAATTTTTAACATAAATTTCATCATTATCATAAAGGATTAGAGAATTACCATATATAAATCTACGAAACCTTAAAGAATGGCATGAAAACACTGAAATTGCAATAGAAATAATAGCATATATAATCATTGCAACAAGAGGTTGCATAAAGTCATCTTCAAGAGCAGTTGACATCTCAGCAGCAATAGAGCCAATTGTAATACCAATTATATAGTCAAACATAGTAAGTTGAGACATTTCTTTATTTCCCATTAACCTTGTTAAAATATATAATGTAACAGCAGAGCCAGTAGTAAGTGCTATAATTTTTAAAATAATATCCATAAAAACCTCCAAACCTTAATATAATAAAATTAATTATATATGTATTAATAAAAATTCAACTTATTGTTTTTTGTAAAATTTAACATCTATTAATATATTGTGTACAAAGTACTTGAAAATATTCTATTAATAGTTGTATCATATATAGATAATATTTTTAGAAATATAAAATTTCGAAGAAACTTACTTTTGGTAACATTTAAAAAAGATAATTTTAAAATTAAAATACTATGTATTAAAGATTGAAGTTTGTAGAAAAATATAGTATCATATAAAAGTTGGGAGGAGAACCAAAATGAAAATAATGTTTATATGTTCAGGAAACATATGTAGAAGTGCAATGGCACATTGGATGTTAAAAAAGAAGATAGAAGAAACGAAAAAGGAAAATACCAATTTTACAAATGAAATAGAAGTATATTCAAGTGGAACAAGTGCATTTACGGGAGATATTCCAACAGAAGAAGCTATAGAAGTAATGAAAGAATATGAAGTGGATTTAACAAAACATAGAGCAACAAATATGGCAGAATCAAATATTAAAAATATGGATTTAATATTATGTGCTACTAATATACACAAAATGCAAATAGTATCAAGATATCCTGAATTGAAAGAAAAAACATTCACAATAAAGGAATATGCAAAGTATAATGAAGAAGGCCATGACCAAATTAATATAAATGACCCATGGGGATATAACATAGCAACATATAGGTACTGTGCGGCAGAAATAGAAAAATGTTTAGAAATATTAATAAAAGAACTTGAAAAAACAAAATAAATATAGTACAATACGAACAGAAATTTGAAGTAAATAAAATATAGAAAAGAGATAATTAAAAAACACAATAATTACACTAAAAGAAAGAGGAAAAAAAATGCAAGAAAAACTAAAAGAATTAAATGAAAGACAATATGAAGCAGTAGTAAAAACAGAAGGACCATGCTTAGTAATAGCAGGAGCTGGAAGTGGAAAAACAAAAGTATTAACATATAAAATAGCATATTTAATGTCAGAAAAAAACGTATTACCATGGAATATAATAGCGATAACCTTCACAAATAAAGCAGCTAATGAAATGAAAGAAAGAATAGCAGGGCTAGTAGGAGATGTAGCCAGAGATTTATGGATGGGAACATTCCATTCAATATGTGTACGAATACTAAGAAAATTCATAGACAGAATAGGATTCGACTCATCATTTATAATATTTGACACAGCAGACCAAAAGACATTAGTAAAACAATGCATGAAGGAATTACAAATAGATGACAAAACATTTAGTGACAAAGGAATATTAACAGAAATAAGTCGAGCAAAAAATGAGATGTTAGAGCCAGAACAATATAGTATAAGAGCAGGAAATGACTTCAGAAAAAGCAAAATAGCAACAGTATATGAATTATACCAGAATAAATTAAAAGAGAACAATGCGATAGATTTTGATGATATAATAAATTACACAATAAAGATACTAATGGAAAATCCAGATGTATTACAATATTATGCAAACAAATTTCAGTATGTATTAGTAGACGAATATCAAGATACAAATAAATCACAATTCACACTAATAACGCTATTTGCATCAATGCATGGAAACATAACAGTAGTAGGGGATAATGACCAAAGTGTATATAGTTTCAGAGGAGCAGATATAACAAACATATTAAACTTCGAAAAAGACTTCCCAGGAACACAAATAATAAAGTTAGAACAAAACTATAGATGCACAGGAAACATACTAAGAATAGCAAATGAAGTAATAAAAAATAATGAAGTAAAATACGAAAAAAAGTTATGGACAGAAAACGAAGAAGGAAAATTACCAAAAGTATATTTAGCAAGTAACGAATATGATGAAGGAACATATATAGTAGAACAGATAGAACATTTAAGAAGAGAAGAGTATAATAAATATTCAGACTTTGCTGTACTATATAGAATGAATACACAATCAAGAGCAATAGAAGACATATTAAGAAGAGAAAATATACCATACAAAATCATAGGAGGGCTAAAATTCTATGAAAGAAAAGAAATAAAAGACACAATTGCATATTTAAGATTAATACAAAATACATCAGACAATTTAAGTTTAAACAGAATAATAAATGAGCCCAAAAGAGGAATAGGAAAAACAAGTTTAGACAAAGTGGCAGAAATAGCAACACAGTATAATGTATCAATGTATGAAGTAATAAAAAATGCAAACCAATATGGTTTAAACAGGGTATATTTAAACTCAAGAGAGTTTATAGACACAATGGAATCATTAATATCAAAAAAAGATGAAGTACCAGTATCAAAATTAATAGAAATAACACTAAATAAAACAGGATATACAAAAGCATTAGAAACAGAAAATAGTGTAGAAGCAGAAAATAGGATAGCAAACCTAGAGGAATTTTTAACAGTAGCAATGGAATTTGAGGGAGAATCAGCAGACAATAAGTTAAGTGACTTTTTAGAAGGAATAACTTTATCAAGTGATTTAGACAATAGCGAGGAAGAAGTAGAATCAGTAACACTTATGACATTACATAGTGCAAAGGGATTAGAATTTCCAACAGTATTTTTAGTAGGAATGGAAGAAGGAATATTCCCGGGATATCAATCAATGCAAGACCCAAAAGAACTTGAAGAAGAAAGAAGACTATGTTATGTAGGAATAACAAGAGCAAAAGAGAATCTATTTTTAACATGTGCAAGACAACGTACAGTATTTGGCTCAACAAGTTGCAATATGGTATCAAGATTTCTAAATGAGATACCAGAAGAAATGTTAGATGGAGCAGATGAAGTATTTGGAAGTAAAAAAGCAAATAACAGCATATTTGAAAAAGCATCATTTGAAGACTCAAAATACACATGGAGCTATGGAAGCAGAAATAATGGAAATATCAAGACATATAAAGTAACAGATTCGATACGACAAGGAGTTGCAGCATCAGGCATAGGTAAAGATAATAATTCAACAGGTACAGGAAATATGTTTAAGAAAACAGCAGAAAGCTTTTTAAACTCACTTAGCAAAAGCAATTCTACCAATAATGTAGATTTAGAACAGTATAAAGAAGGGGTAAAAGTATATCATAAGAAATTTGGTGAAGGAATAATAAGCACAGTAGAAGCAGAAGGTGATGACTTAAAAGTCGATATAGATTTTGAAAAAGTAGGGCATAAGAGATTGATGGCAAAATATGCAGGATTAGAGGTAATATCTTAAAAACTCTAAAAAGTGTATTGGTTATATTATATATATTTTTTATAAAAACAGCTAATTTACCAGGTAACGGTAATCACCGTTGCCTAGAAAAAAAGCTGTTTTTATAATTATAAACTTACATCTGCACTTCATTTTTACAGCCTAAATAATTATAAACTTACCCCTGCACTTCATTTTTTACAGTCTCAATTTCAGTAACAGTAGCTTTAGCAGCTGGAATATAGTATCCTTTATTTTCAGCAACTTTATATAATTCATATTGAAAACATTCATCACTATTTCTAATTTGCTGAAAGGTTTGTCTAAGCTGAGCATTAGAAGACTCAGTAATTGCTTTTTGATAAGCACCTAAATCAGCTTTTACATTTGATAAAATATCATTAACCATAGCTTTTTCGTCCATAAGAAAACTCCTTTCAAAAAAATACAATAAAAAATAATTATGTTTAAATTTATAATAATAAAATAAAAACAAGTTAAATATAAAGAATACAACTAATTATTTAAAAAACTCATTAATTTTTGTTTAGTATTTAAAGCATCTTGAGCTGACTTAGTAAACATTTGCTTAATTTGAGGGTCAACAACTTGACTAGCATAAGTATTAAGTTTTTTATAAACTGTATCATGAGCACCAATAAGATGCCTTAAATTTTGAAGTTCTATTTGAGTTAAATCTCCCATAATAACCATTCCTTTCCAAAAAATTCTTGTAATAGTATTTGCAAAAATTAAAATAATATACTAAAATATATAAGAATATAAAAAATAAAATACTTAGGGAACAGCATATATGCGAGATTATCAAAAAAAATAAAATAAACAAGTAAAAGCAAGAAAAAGTAAATAAAACGAAGTAAATTAAAAATAAAGGCTAAAAAATTATAGAAAATAAAAAAATAGAGAAATTGCCAAATTATATCAAAATAATATAAAATATAAACCAAATACAATAGGAGGAAATATATATGATTAAGAAAGCACTAATGACAATACGAACATCAGTCAAATTAATGTCATTACTAGTTTTTGCAATAATAATAATTATAGCTGTATTCGCAATATTTTATAAACCAACATATAGTGTAAGCGTTAATGGACAAGTTATAGGATATACAAAGGACAAAAGTAGCTTACAAAAAAGAATAAATCAATATATGGAAAAAGGAGATGAAAGCAATCAAAATATAGCTTTCGCTCAAGTAGAAATAATGCCAGAGTATAAGTTGTGTCTATTAAAGAAGGACATAGTAACAAATGATGAAGAAATATATACGGCAGTAACAAACCAAAGTACTACATATTATAGATATTATGCAATATTATTAGATAATGAAGAAAAAGTATATGTAGGAAGTTTCTCAGAAGCAGAACAAATAGTAGAAACATTAAAGAAAAGAGAAACAAACAATATAGATAAAATTACAATAAAAGAAAAATATAATACACAAATGGAACAATTTGCAGACGCAGAAGATGCAGTACTGCAATTATATGAGGCAAAACCAGTTATGGTTGCAACAACTAAAAAAGCTAATACTTCAACAGGAACAAAATCAACATCAACTAAAATGTCATATCAACATGTGCCAATAAATATATCCTTCATAAGACCAGTATCAGGAACAATTACATCAAGATTTGGGTCAATTAGTAGGGTAAGGTCAGGAGCCCACAAAGGATTAGATATAGCAGCACCAAAAGGAACAAAAATAGCAGCAGCAGCATCTGGAACAGTTATATTCTCAGGAGATTCAGGCGCATTAGGTGAACTAATAATAATATCACATGGAAATGGAATAGAAACATATTATGGACATTGTAGCAAATTATACGCAAAAGTTGGACAATATGTAGAACAAGGAGAAGTAATTGCAGCAGTAGGGTCAACAGGAAATTCAACAGGACCTCATTTACATTTAGAAATAAAAGTAAATGGAGTAGCATACAATCCACAAAATTATGTATATTAAAAGAAAAGAGATATTTTAAGATAAACACTTAAAATATCTTATTTTTGCATAAAATAACACAATTATTTAGAAATGTATTTTTGCTTAGTAGCATCTATTTTTGTTTGGTCTACAGTCTCTGTTTTATACCAGCCTTTTTCAGCCATCAAATTATATAGTTTATTTTGAATATCTAAAGAAACATTTAAAGCATCTTTAAAAGCAGTATGAACATCTGCTGTAGTTGACTCTATAGTACCATGAAGGTATAAATCACAAACACCTTTAATAACTAATAATTCGTTTTCCATTAAATCTTTGTCTTCCATATTTCCTCCTTACATAAATTATAATAGTCAAAAATCTTATTTAAAGTTTCAGTAATTTGACTAATCGCAACCTATAATAAATTTAAGAATTTGTTAAATAATTCTGTATGTTTTTGTTCTAATTCCTTCATGTAGTTAGAAAGATTTACATCTTGAAGTTTGCCAGATGTTTTATTACTACATGATTTCATGAAACATTCGTGACCTAAAGCATCTTCAATGTATAAAAGCTCTTTATTAGTCATAATATCACCACCTAAATACATTATTTCCCCAAAATATAAATATATACTAAATAAAAGTTCAAGATGATAATAAATTTTTAGTGTAATATATTTTGTAAAAAAAATAGCTAATTTTGCAGGCAACGGTGATTACCGTTACCTGCAAAATTAGTTAAAATTATAAAAAATATATATAACATATTCAATAAAATGTTTACTTGCCCAATATAATTAGCACAATTAAATTATTTAAATTGTTCCAAAAAATCTATATCCGCTTAAAATAGCATTATTCTTAAAAATAGGCTTACCATGCTCTAACAATTTATGTTTAAAATTACTAGAATCTGTAATGAAAGTAGCAAATTCAGAAATGCTAGAATAAAAACACTTCAAGAATTCACAATTAGTATTAATATCAGATAAAATCAAATAATATGTATCATTATATAAATACAAAGAAATATTTTTACAAAAGTTCTTCATATTCTTTAAAAGATTAATAGTCAAATTATCGCAAAAGTCACAAAATGAATCGAAGTTTGCAAAAGAATAAATTGCAATTTTATTATTTAAAGGTAAATCTCTACGTTTAACTGTTAAAGTTTTCTTAGGAGATATTGTTTGAACATTTTCAGGAGAAAACTTTGTAATAGTAAAAACAATCTGTTCATCAGAAGAAGCAAAAGCTTCAATTAAAATTTTACTATCTTTTGTATAAAAGCCGATTTCCTGTTCGGCCCTATTCAAAATAGTAAGTAACAAATCCTGAGATTGAGAAGAATTAGTAACAAAAGATTTGAAATCTACATTATTTTTCTTTAAATCTTCTGTGCTTAAAATAATACGAATCTTATTTTCAGTAAGTTTTTCAATTTTCATAAAAAGTATTCCTCCTTATAACTGTAATTATATTATACTACTAAATATATTATATTTAAAGACACAAAATTTGGTAATACAAAATAGATATTAACATATAAAAATAAAAAAATCTATAATACACTTGAAAAAAAACAAAAATCAATGTATAATAACACTACTAAGATGGGACATCCGTAGGGAGTGGGGAAAAGAAAGGAAAAAGTAAATTGACAATAAAAATCAAAGAATTACCCCTATCAGAAAGACCATATGAAAAACTAGAAATATATGGAGAAAATGCATTAACGAATGCAGAATTATTAGCAATAATAATAAAGAATGGAACAAAGAATGATACATCAGTAGAATTAGCGAAAAGAATACTAAAGTTAAATGAAAATATAGATTCACAAAATTTAAATTTTTTAATGGATTTAAGTATAGAAGAATTAAAACAAATAAAAGGAATAGGAAGAGTAAAAGCAATACAATTAAAAGCGGTATGCGAATTAGCAAGGAGAATTAACCAACCAATATATTATAGAAAAAAGAAAATAAGAGAGCCAAAAGATGCAGTAAAAACAATAGAAGGAGAAATGAAATACTTAAAAAATGAGGTATTAAAAGTAATAATACTAAATTCAAGTAATGAGATATTAAAGATAAAAGAAGTGCTTGTAGGAGGAACAAACTTCATAGAAGTATCAACAAAAAATATATTATCAGAAGCTGTAAAAATGCAAGCACCCAAAATAATATTAGTACATAACCATCCAAGTGGGAATTCATTACCAAGTCAAAAAGACATTGAGTATACGAAGACTATAGAAAGAGCAAGCAAACTGTTAGGAATACAATTATTAGACCATATAATAATAGCAGGAGATAGCTATACAAGTATATTTGCGTATATAGATGGAAAAATAGAAGATAATACAAGATAAATATATTTGGAATAAAACAAAAATGAAGGGAAGAAAGAAGCCAATGGGTTTATTAAGTTTCAAAGATGTAGGAATAGATTTAGGAACAGCCAATATATTAGTAGCAATAAAAGGAAAAGGAGTAGTTTATGATGAGCCATCAGTGATAGCAATAAACAGAAAAAAAGAACAGGTAATAGCAATAGGAGATGAAGCAAAAGAAATGATAGGCAAAACACCAGATGGAATAGAAGCAGTAAGACCATTAAAAGATGGAGTAATAGCAGATTATACAGCAACAGGACTATTATTAAAAGAAATATTAACAAAAGTATGCAAGAAATATGCGATAGGAAGACCAAGAGTAGTAGTAGGAGTACCTTCAGGAATAACAGAAGTAGAAGAAAGGGCAGTAGAAGAAGCAATATTAAGGTCAGGAGCAAAAGAAGTATATTTAATAGAAGAGCCAATGGCAGCAGCGATAGGGGCATCAATAGACATAGCAGAGCCAAGTGGAAATATAGTTATAGACATAGGCGGAGGAACAACAGAAGTTGCTGTAATATCATTAGGAGGAATTGTAGTAAGTGAATCAATAAGAATAGCAGGAGATGAATTAACAGAAGACATTATAGAATATATAAGAAAAGAGTTAAATTTAGCTATAGGGGAGCAAACAGCAGAACAATTAAAAATTAAAATAGGATGTGCACTACCATTAATGTCTGAAATTACATTAAAAATTAAAGGAAGAGATTTAACAACAGGATTACCAAGAGAAGAAGTGCTATCATCAACACAAACAGAGATAGCAATGAGAGAATCAATATGGAAAATCGTAGATACAATAAAAACAGCATTAGAAAAAACACCACCAGAATTATCATCAGATATAATGGAAAAGGGTATAATATTGACAGGGGGAGGAGCACTAATAAAAAATCTAGACAAGTTATTAAGTATAGAAACAGGAATGCCAGTATTTGTTGCAGAAAATCCACTTGAATGTGTTGTAAAAGGAGCTGAAAAAACTTTAGAAAATATCGAAAAGCTAAGAAATATATTAGTGAACTCACAAAAAAGAAGGAGTTAGTTATAGAAAGCTAATTTACAAAAAAGAAGAGGTTAAAGTATGTATAATAATAAAAAAACAGGAAAGTTGGGAATTATTATAACAATAGTAATATTAATATTACTAGTAATGCTTACAAATGTAAAAAGCAACCAAATGTATACATTAGGAAACATTGTAAACAAATTAGTATCACCAGTGCAACAAGGGATAACGTATTTAAAAAATAAGATAAGTGGAAATAACACATATTTTACAGATTTAGAACAATTAAGAGAAGAAAATAACAAATTAAAAGAAGAAAATAGCAAATTAGAACAAGCACAAAGAGAATATGAAGTAATAAAAACAGAAAATGAAACATTAAAATCATATTTAGCATTAACAGAGAAATATAGCAGTTATAAAACAGTTCCAGCGTATGTAATAAATAAAGATATAAGTAATTACTCAAAAACAATAGTGATAAATGCAGGAAAAGATGATGGAATAACAGAAAACATGCCAGTAATAGGAAATGACGGATTAGTAGGATATGTAATATCAGTAACAAACAATACTGCAAAAGTACAAACAATAGTAGACAGTAGTAGCAGTACAAGTAGTTTAACAAGTTCAACAAGAGATAATATGATATGCAAAGGAACGATAGAAGAATCAAATGTGCTAAAAGGAACATATATAGCAAATGATGCAAACATAATAGAAGGAGACAGTATAGAAACATCAGGAATGGGTGGAATATATCCAAAGGGAATACACATTGGAACAATAAAAGAAGTAACAAATGGAAAAAACAAAACAGATATAAGTGTCAAAGTAGAAGTAGCAGTTGACTTCAATAAACTAGAAACAGTATTAGTAATTACAAAATAGATTGTGATAAACATAGCAATAAAAATTGGCAGAACATTATAAAAATTAAAAACAGAGATGAAAGGAATTGCATAAAAAATGAAAAAAGTTTTAATAAATTTAGCAATCATATTTGTATTTTTAATAATATATTTTTTACAAGCAAATTTCTTTACAGGTTTTAGAATAGCAGGAATAATGCCAAATTTATTTGTAATACTAATATTATTTATAGGAATGTTTATGGGGAAAACTTTAGGAATAGTTTATGGAATAATATTCGGTTTACTATTAGATATATTTATAGGAAAAACATTAGGAATAACATCAATAATGTTAGCAGTAGTAGGAGTCATTGCAATAATATTTGACAAGAACTTTTCAAAAGACAGTAGAATTGCAATAATGATAATAGTATCAATAAGTACAATAATATATGAAATAGGAATATATATATTAAGCCATTTAATAATAAATACAGATATTGAATTACTTGCATTTATAAGAATTTTATTAATAGAAGTAATATATAATATAATACTAACAATAATAATATATCCATTAATGCAACTAGTAGGATACGACATAGAAGAAGAGTTTAAGGGAAATAAAATATTAACAAAATACTTTTAAGAATACAAATTTATTAAGAACTTATAGTAGATAGAAAGAAAAAGAAGGTGAAAAATTGGGTAAAAGAATAAGTAAAGAGCAAATAAACTTAAGATTCAATATATTAACTCTTTTTATATATTTAATAGGAACAGTATTAATTATTCAATTATTCAATTTACAAATAGTACATGGAAAAGAATATAGAGAACAATCGAATACAAGACTTACAAGGGCTTCTGTAATAAGTGCATCAAGAGGAGATATATTAGATAGAAGCGGAAATGTATTAGCAACAGTAAAAACAACATATAGTATTGAATTATACAAAACAAATATAAATTCAGAGGACTTAAATAAATCAATACTAGAATTGATAAATTTATTAGATAAGAATGGAGAAACATACACAAAAACATTCCCTATAAAAATAAATCCATTTGAATACACAATAGCAGATAAACAATTAGAAAAGTGGAAAGAAAAATATAAAATAGACAAAGATGCAACAGCAGAAGAAGCCTTTTACTATTTTAAAGAAAAGTACAAAATATCCGATGAAAATGTAGAAGATATAATGAAAATAATAACAATAAGATATAGAATAACAACAGAAGGGTATAGTAATACAAAATCAATTTTAATATCATCAAATATAAAAAATGAAACATTAGCAGAAATAAGTGAAAGAAATAATAGTTTTGCAGGAATTACAATAAATACTGAATCAACAAGGACATATCCATCAGGAAGCTTAGCATCACACATAATGGGATATATAGGAAAAATAAGTGAAGAAGAATATGAAGAAAAAAAAGACAGGTATAGAAGAACAGATGTAATAGGAAGAACTGGAATAGAAAGTGTATTTGAAAAATACCTAAAAGGTGAAGATGGAGAAAAGCAAATAGAAATGTCGGTAGATGGAACAATAACTGCTGAATATGTAACAAAAGAGCCAAAAGCAGGAGCAAGTGTTGTATTAACTATAGATGCAAATTTACAAAGGAAGACAGAAGAAGCGCTAAAAGCCAATATAGAAAAAATTGCAAATGGTGGGTTTTCAGAAGAGAGAGACACACAATGTGGAAGTGCAGTAGTAATGAAAGTAGATACAGGAGAGATACTTGCAATGGCAAGTTACCCCAACTATGAGCCAGAAAAATTTGTAGGAGGAATAAGTACAGCAGATTGGAACAATTATATAAATGATGAAAGAAAGCCACTAATAAATAGGACTATACAATCTTCATATGCACCTGGGTCAATATTCAAAATGGTAACAGCAATAGCAGGACTAGAAACAGGGGTTATAACGACAAATGAAAAAATATATGATACAGGAAAGTACAAATATTCAAATGATTATCAGCCAGAATGTTGGTATAAAAGTGGACATGGATATATAAATGTAATGGATGCGATTAAAAAATCATGTAATTACTTTTTTTATGAGGTAGGAAACAGGTTAGGAATAGATAGACTTGCACAATATGCAAAATATTTTGGACTTGGAAGAAAAACAGGAATAGAGCTAACAGGTGAGACAGCAGGTGTGTTAGCCTCTAAAGAGGCAAAAGCCAAAATAGCAAAAGAGTCATGGCAAGGAGGAGAGACTTTATCAGCAGCAATAGGTCAAAGTTACAATAGCTTTACACCATTACAAATGGCAAAATATATAGCGACATTTGTAAATGGAGGAAAGGAAGTTAAACCTACAATAATAAAATCAATAATCAATAGTGATTTAACAGAAGAAAACAAAGAAGAGATAAGGAGGTATACAAACCAAAAATTAGGTATAGTAGAAGAAAATAATGGAGAATTCAGTATCAAACAAGAGTATTTATCAGTTATCTTAGAGGGAATGAGGTCAGTTACAAATGAAACGGGAGGAACCGCATATTCAATATTCAAAGACTTTGATATAGAAGTAGGAGGAAAAACAGGATCAGCACAGGCAGGTAAAAAAGACGGAAAAGATGTTGTACATGCATGGTTTATGGGATTTGCACCATTTGATAAACCCGAAATAGCAGTAGTAGTAATGATAGAAAATGGTTCACATGGAAGTTATTCAGCAGAAGTTGTAAGAGAGATAATGGAGGAATACTTTGGAATGAATTCAACAAATGTTAATGAAAGTACAACCGCAATACCATATGTAGAGCAAACTAGAAGGTAGATTAAAAAATATACAACATAATATAGAACATGAAGATAAATGACAAATACAAATATAAAGCACAAATTTAAAAGAAACAACAAATAATGTAATTATTGAAAAAATAAAGATAGAAAGGATGTAACAATGAGAATGGTAAGTATAAATTTAAGAAAAAACGAGAATGTAATTAAATTAGAGGAAAGTGCACCATATGACGAAATTTTAACAGAATTAGAAATAAAACTAGTTGAATTAAAAAAATTATATCAAGATGAAACAACACCTATAAGAGTTATAGGAAAAACTTTAAACAAAGAAGAGAAAATTAAGTTACAAGAAATTATAAGAAACTATATAGATGTAGAGGTAAGCTTCGAAATGCAAAAAGGATTAGGATTATCAAGCATAGTAAAACCATTTAGTAAAGAAACTGATATATCTGAAACAAGATTTTATAAAGGCTCTTTACGCTCAGGACAAAAAATAGAAGTAGAAGGAAGTATAATTATATTTGGAGATGTAAATTCAGGAGCAGAAGTAATGGCAACAGAAAATATAGTAATATTAGGGACTCT
The DNA here is from genome assembly GCA_022794615.1 of Clostridia bacterium. Lineage (GTDB taxonomy): Bacteria > Bacillota > Clostridia > TANB77 > CAG-508 > CAG-269. Next base: position 19,375 of record JAAWFD010000032.1, on the reverse strand, counting down.
AAGAGGTTTAGCACATGCAGGAGCTAGAGGAAATGTTAAAGCAACAATAGTAGCTGAGACTTTAGATACAGTACAATTACGAATAGCTAACATTATTAAAGAACTTGTTAGAAGCGAAAGCACAGTAAAGAAACATGTATATATAACTGTAGACAATAACAAGATTAAAATTGGTAATTATTAATCTACATTCATATAAATATATTTAGTAGCTTCTATAAAAGTAATTTAATAATATTAGCTAATAAGTAATAATAATAAAGATATGAAGAGCATTTCATCTTTTACACCTTCATCATAAAGGAAATATAGTAAACTTAAAATTAATATATCATCAAAATATAGTTTTAATCCAAATAAATCAAACAAGTAATCATCTTCATTACTGTTTGATTTGTTTTTTTGGTTTTCATATTCAGGTTTCTTTTCAAAGTTGTAATTATTTACGTTTCCATTTGAAGAGTGAATGGGTGGATTGTAATATGGCGAGTAGTTGTATGGATTAGGCAATCTAGAGTAATTCTTATAATAAGGAAAAGGCATGTTCATGAAAGGAAATCTAAACATTATTATTGTTCTCCTTGTTATCATTTTTCATTATATCAGCAATTTTTGTCATATTCATTAGATTAACATATTGGTCTACTTTTCCTTTTTTACTATCACGAAGATATGGCTTTAGAGAATTTAAAAGATTTGCTCTAGGGTCATTTTTTTGATTCATAGACGAAAGTATGTTTTTCATTTTTAACATAGTATTTATATCTATATTGAAACCAGAATTGTTATTATCTCCTGATGAATTGCTAAAATTGGAATTTCCATTTGAATTGGAACCATTAGACTGAAGCATTGAAGAAAGATTGTTAAGCATTTCAGGAGAAACTTGACTCAAAATGTCGTTTAAGTCTACATTACTAGTAGTATTACTATTATTGTTATTTGTATTACTGTTATTCCTTCCATTGTTACTATTATGATTATTTGGATTACCACTAGATGTGTTATTAGATGAATTTTGTAAATTGTTCATCATTTGTTGTACCTCTACTGGAATATTTCCACTATCTACCATCTTTTTTACATTAGCAAGTAATTCATCCATATTATCTGCCATATTTACCTCCATTCTTTCGTTTTACCTCCATTCAACTGTTCTGTAAAACGACTATTACCTCTAAAATTAATTTATTCATTTCTATTTATTATATGATTAAATGTAAAAAAAGTTGCAAGGATAGTAAAAAAACTCATACTTATTGTTTGAAAAACTAGAATAGCTCTTTTTGAGTCCTTATTCACTATTCCCTAGGTAAATAAAAAAGAAAGAAACTAAGAAACAACAAAATGTAACATAAAAATAATAGAAATGTAATAAAGTGCGTATATAAAGCATCCTTAAGGGACTTTTAAATTGCTCTAAATATGCTATAGACTAAGATATTGATTTTTTAATTTAATCGAGCGATAATAAAATCAAGTACATATAACAAAAGATACAGTATAAATATATTAAATAAATAATAATATTTTATATGCTTGAAAGGAATGGAAGAGATGAAGAAAATTTGTAGTATTTTAATTCTAATCGTATTATTGCTAAATAGCTCAGTAATGGTATTAATAAGCGAAGCAGTAGAAGTGGTTTCAGGAATGATTTTAGGTGCAGAAGAAGGTATACAGACTACACAAGAAGTAGTGTTAGAAAAGTATATTAATTATGCAAATGAGCTAGATACAGAGACAATAGTTCAACTAAAAGTAGGAGTTGGATTACAAAAACATGAAAACGAAGAAGTTTATGTAGAAGGAACAACAGTATCTATTGAATGCCCAGAGATTTTAGGAAAAGTACCAACAAGAGTTGAAGTAATAGGAAAAGAATCGAGTTATGAAAATGGAATAATAACAATTCAAGAGAAGTATGAAGAGAAATTAAAATACGAGGATAAACAAGAATATACTATAATATTATTCTATGGAGCACACTGTTATACAAATGAAAATCAGGAAAGATTGTTAAATGTTAAAGTATCAGTTGCACAAACAGTAAAGATAGCGAAATCAGGAGAAAGTGTAACATTAACTGGAGAAACAACAGCACAAGGAATGGTAACTGAAAATATTGGAACAGTCATTTCAGTAGATTATGAAACAGAAACTCTATACAATGGATATATAAATTCTAACATACAAAATGGTACATCGTATAACACAGAGTACAAAGAAAAAGCTAAAATAATGATAAGCAACAAAAATATAGCTGAATCATTTATACTAACATCAAATAATGCATTTAGTTTCCAAGAAACAGATATATTGAATAACAATAACTTAGTATATAAAAATATAATAATAGAAAAAAGCAAAATAGAAAATATATTAGGAGCAACAGGAGAAATATTAATATTAAATGAAAGTAATGAAATAATAGATTTAATAAACAACGAAGTGGAAACTGACAAAGATGGAAACTATGTATATACATTTACAGAGCCAGTAGAGAACATCAAATTACAAATAAGCAATATAGTAAAAGAAGGAATAATAGAATTTAATACTACAAAAGTAATAAAATCAACTTTAGTACAAAACATAGATACAGTAAAAAATAAGCTAAATATATTAGGAACAAAAACAGATCAAGTAAATCCATTAGATGGAGGAGCACAAGAACAGATATCAGAAGAGACATACACAATATATGAAGAAAATTTAGAAAATGATATAGCTATTCAAGAAGCTAAAGAGACAGTAAGCATGAGCATTAGTAAACAACAATTAACAAATAATGCACAAAACCAACTAACAATTACAGCAACATTAGAAAGAAACAATCAATCAAATAAATTATTCGAAAATCCAACAGTATTAATAGAATTACCAGAAGAAATAGAAAAAATAATATTAAATGATGTACGACTATTGCATGATACTGAATTAACTAAACAAGATGCAGTAGTAGAAACAAATGCTGAAGGAAAACAAGTTATAAGAATAATACTTTCAGGTAAACAAACACAATATTTACAATCAGAAGATATATCAAAGGGTACAAACATATTAATTTCAGCAACAGTAATGTTAAAACAAAACATAGTATCAAAAGATTCATCAATTAAGATGATATGTAATGATAGTATATATGAGCAACCAATTAAATTAGTAGAAAAAAATCAAGTTATGCTAGAAACATCATCTAAACAAAATGTTGAAGGTACAGTGGTAAATTCTAATGGGCTAAAAATAGATACAAAAGTAATTGCTGGAGACAAAATACTAGCTAATAATGAAACTATATATGAAGAACAAATTTTAAAATATGAAGTTACACTAACAAATACAACAAATAGTAATATTGACGATATTAAAATAGTAGGACAAATACCAGATGGAATGACATATGTGGACTTGGTAGTAGGTGGATTCTATGATGATAACTATGATTTTGTTCCAAATGATACAATAAAGCAAAAAGAAATATATGTTGGAACTTTACAATCAGGACAAACAGAAACTTATTATTATGAAGTAAAGATAAATAACTTATTAGATACAGAAACAGAAAAAGAAATAAACTCAGAAGTAAAAGTATATATAGGAGAAAATGATATTTCTGCATATACATTATCAAACACGATAAATCAGGCTAGTATAGCAGTAGAGCTAAAAGGACTTGTAGGAAGAAATAAAAGAAATGAAAGAGTGTATTTTGCTCAAGTATCAAATATATCTAATGTAGAGCAAAACAATGTTACTGTAACAATACCACTAACAGAAAATCTAAAAGTTAAAGATATAACAATATGGGGTAAAGAAGAGGGTGAATATGAAACAGTAACAAACAATAATAGTGTTATTGTTAAGTTTAACAACATAAATAAGCTTGAAAATTTAAGCAATTTAGATAAGAACGAAGAAGGAGGAATAGGATTCCACCTTGAAGAAAATCAAGTAGGGATATATATAGTAGCTGATGTTGTAAATATAGAAGAAAATGAGAATTATTCTTGGAATATCAATATAGCAGCAACAGTGTCTACTCAAGATGGTAATATATATAAATCAAATGAAAATAGAGCATCAGGATACATAGAGGCAATAAAAGTTACTCAAACATCAGCTGAAGAAGGCGAGACATTAAATAAAGATGATGAGATTACCTATATATTTGAAGTTGAAAATGTTGGAAAGATAATACCAGAATGGGATAACTATACTAAAGTTAATTTCAGAGATTATATACCAAATGAATTAGAAGTAACAAGTATAACATATAATACAAGTGTAATATCAATTAATGAAGAAGATGAAGAACAAAAATATAGCTTTGTAAATCAAAACATAGAATTAGATTCAATTGAAATAGAAAAAATTAATAGAAGAGATAATACAGATGATGCAAGAGTAAGTTTAGATTTATATATACCACTTAAAGAAAAATCAATAATAAAAATAAAAGCAAAAGCAAGAACAGTATATGACGATGCAGATATATCAAATTATTCAATAGTTACAGGAGAATATATACAAACAAAACAATCAAATATAATAGAAAATACTATAAAAGCTAAAAAACTTGTTGTAGATACAGGAGATGCAGATGACCAAAAACCACCAGTAGATCCAGAAGAGCCAGATAAACCAATAGACCCTGACAATCCAGACTCAAAGAAATATACAATATCAGGAATAGCTTGGATAGATGAAAATGAAAATGGACAAAGAGAAGAAACAGAACAAAAATTATCAGGAATAGAAGTAATGTTATTAGATATAACAAATAATAAATATGTACAAGATGCAAAAGGAAACATAATAACAAGATTTACAAATACTTATGGACAATATTCATTTGAAAATATCAATGAAGGAAAATACTATGTGGTTTTCAAATACAACAATAATGACTATGAAATAACAACATATCAGAAACCAGGAATAAGTGCATCAATGAATTCGGATGCAATGAAAAAAGAAGCAACTCTTAATGGAGAAACTGTATTTATAGGACTAACAGATATAATTGATTTAACATCAAATAAATCAAACATAGATATAGGACTTATAAAAAACAAAATATTTGATTTAAAAGTTGATAAATATATACAAAAAATAACAGTACAAAATAAAGCAGGAACAAAAGAATATGATTATTATAATAAAAAGATTGCAAAAGTAGAGATACCTGAAAAACAAATATCTGGTTCAAATCTTATAATAGAATATAAAATAGTTATAACAAATATTGGAGAGCTAGCAGGAACAGTTAATGAATTGATAGATGAAATGCCATCAGGTCTAGAATTTAATTCAGAGTTGAATTCTAATTGGTATAAGACAGTAGGAAACAATTTAAGTAATACAAATCTATCAGTACAAGTAATTAAACCAGGGGAAAGTGTTGAAACAACATTAGTATTAACTAAAACATTAGATGAAACAATACAAACATATACAAACATTGCAAAAATAGGGATAAGTGATAATGCAAAACATATTGCGGATAAGAACATTGAAAATAATAGTGATAAAGTAGAAGTCATTGTTTCAATACAAACAGGTACAGTTGGAGAATATATAGGAACAATATTATTAACTATTTTAATAATAGCTATAATGCTTATTATAATATTACTTACAGCTAAAGGAGTACTAAAAAATAAAGGTATAAAATTATTAATATTTATAGTAATGATAGTAGCAATAGTACCAATAATTCCAATAATTTCTGATGGAGCAGATTCATATTTGGATGAAGATGGAAATGAATATATTGCTATAAGTAGAGACCCTGTTACTGGAGAATTTAATGCTGGAGAATTTTTATGTACAGCTCCAGGAGATTCTATGTGTAAAGGAACACATATGTATAAAGAAGATGTAGAAAAAAGAGAAATTTTGGCGGAGACAAGATCAAACACACAACCTGATGTACATATTAGTCTGAATAAAAATACAGATGTGATAGAATATAAATTACTTGGAGATAAAAAGCAATATGGACCATTTTCAATAAGTTGTTCAACAAATAAAGATAATCCAAATTATATAATATCAGTTCAAGGAATTACTAATTTAATTACAGGGGAAGTATCAGAGATATCTTCTTATGAAATTGTTGATAAATATGGAAACCCAACACAATTAAGTCCAGATAAAGAACTATATATAAATGTACCTTCAAATATATATGCTTTAACATCAGTAAAAATTTCAGCATCAGTGTCAGGAAGTTATACATCTACAATTACACAAGCTATAATTAAACATTATACATTTGTGGTAAGTGATTGTAAATGGTGTCAAAACAAACCAGTACAATCTATGAAGGCAACTAAGCCAGATGTATTAATTTACCAAGAAAATGGTTCTACAAATGCAACATCTACAGTAGAATGGACAACTGAATTACCAAAAACATTAAGAATAGAAAAAGTAGATGCTGATGATACAACAATACCATTACCAAATATAAAATTCGTTATAAGAAATGATACATTAGGAAGATATGTAAAACAAAATAAAGAAGACCTATCAATAACATATGTAGTAGATGAGGCAGATGCAACAATATTCATAACAGATGAGCAAGGATACATATATGTAGAAGGATTAAGAGCAGGAAACTATACTTTTGTAGAAAAAGAAATTCCACATGATGAATTATATCATGGTTATCATAATGATAAGAACATAAATAGTGTAAGGCAAGTTGAAATTGAAAATGCATTAATTAAATATAAAGCTAAAAACAAAAAATTAGTAGGAAATATAAATATAGAAAAAGTAAATAGTGAAAATTCAGCAATAAAATTAAGTAATGTAAAATTCTTAATATTAAATAGCACAGGAGATAAATACGTTAAAGTACAAATACAAGGAAAATCAGGGTATCAAACAGAAGTAACAGGATCATCGACAGTAACAAAGCAAGACTATACAACAAATATAGCAGAAGCAACTACATTTATAACTGATACAAATGGAATTATATCAGTAAACAATTTGGAATTACAGTCATTGGACAACAATGTAGAAACTAATAACACAGCACAATATATAGTAAGAGAGATATCTAATCCATATTATGGATATGAGCTAGATCCAGACTATATAATATGGAAAGTAACAGGAGGAACACTAGTAAATCCAACAAACAAAGGACTACAAATGCCAATTAACATACCAGACAAAGGCACAACAAATATAACAGTAGCAAATGAACAAAAATATGTAAGAATATCAGGATATGTATGGGAAGATAGACCAAACGGAAAAGACAACTTAAGAAATGACTTATGCCAAGAAACAACAATAAACTATCAAGATAATAATGACAAGTTAGTAGAAGGAGTAAAAGTTATATTACACAATACAAAAACAGGAAAGAGTTATGAGGGATGGACAGATTCTAATGGTGCATACTTATTTGGAAGCAAAACAGGAGACAAATACTCAGAAGATAACATATTATTAAGAGACATTAACAATTACTATATAGAATTTATATACAACGGAATGAAATATACAAATGTAATACCAAACATAGCAAAAGAGAATGGTTCAAAATCAATTGAAGGAAATAACAGAACAACATTTAACAATAAATATGCAACAGTAGTAGGAAATACAACAAAAGGAAGTAATGGAGAAACACAAGGATATATGTTAGATGCTAACGGAAATAGAACAGCAGAAGTTAATTATACACAACCATCAGATTATCTATCACAAATAACATACACAGAAGGGAATGAATATGCAGATAGCAGTAAAGGAATAAAACTAAACGACTATTATGCAGTAAACAAATATCATATAAGTGCAACAACTGCTAACAATAATTACAATTTAAGAACAACATATAATGCTCATGATGAAGAAATAAGAAATATAAATCTAGGAGTATATGAAAGAGAACACATAGATTTAGCAGTATCAAGCGATATAGAAGATATACATGTAGGACTAAAGGGATATACACATACATATCATTATGCAACAAGAAATGCATACTTAAAAAATGATGGAGCATTTAATATAGGAGTAAAGTTCGGAGATAAATACTTAAACAGATACACAAGAACAATATATCAATCATCAGTAACATATTTTGCAGAAAATAGAAACAGCAATAAGATAGAAGTAGATGTTGTATATAAAATCACAATGAAAAATCAGTCAAGCGAACAACTTACAGCTACATTTAATCAAATAAACAACTATTATGACAGAAAATATATACCACAAGAGGTATATTACATGTCAGGAGAAACAAAAACACCAATAAATAGTTGGAATATAGGAAGCCAGACATATGATAACGGAAGACTTAATGTACTTCAAATAAATCTAGCAGACGAATATGTACAGGGAGGAAAAACGTCAGAAATCTATATAAGATATAAAGTAAATGATGAAACAGTATTAGGATTATTAAATGGAGATTCAACATTAGATAACATGACAGAAATATCTTCATTCTCAACATATACATCATTAAGAGAACGTTATGCGAGTGTAGATGAAAACTCAGCACCAGGAAATGCAGAAGTTGTATTAGATGAAAATAACAGATTTATAAAAACGACATTTGAAGATGATACAGATATGGCACCATCATTAGTATTACAAGCAGATAAAAACAATATAATTTCAGGAACAGTATTCGAAGACTCACAAACACAAGAAAGCAAAAACAAAAATGAAAGATTAGGAAATGGAATTTATGAAGAAAATACAGAAAACGTTGTAGTAAATGCAAAAGTAGAGTTATTAGAAGTATATGATGATAATGATGAAGCTGTAAAAGCAAATCCAAACTTAAAAGGAACAATCAAAAAGGATAATTCAGGAAATCCAACAATAGCAACACTATATCAAACAATATCAGGAGAAAATGGAAAAATAGAAAAACAATTAGTTGAAGCTGTTACATATACAGATGATAATGGAAATTATCAATTTGTAGGAATTATACCAGATGGATATGCTGTAAGATATACTTATGGGCAAGGAACAAAAATTAAAGAAAAAGGAACTGGGAACTATAAAGAGATAGATACAAGAGACTACAAATCAACAATAATATCATCAACTGAAATAAGAAAAGCATTAAATATTCAACCAGCGACAGCAACAGTAGAAGGAAGAGGAAACTTTAGCTGGAATACAATACAAGAAAAATACACAGATGGTAATATAATTAGATATTCAGATGCAGTAGATGAAATCATAGAAAGAATGAAACAAGAACAAGAAGGTGAAATATTAAATTATAGTACAATTCGCGATGCAATAGAAGCAGACACACATGATATGAAAGCAATAACAGCATCATTCATTGTAGGTGTAGAGTTTGAAAATATCAATTCAGTATCAAATGTATATTTAAGAGATATTAATGGAAATATAGTAGTAGATGAAAATGGAGACCCTATTCCAGACCCTAATTTCTATTCAGAAAACAAGAACATTGACTTTGGAATAATACAAAGACCAATAGTAGAATTAGTACTTGACAAAAATTTAACAAACATGTCAATACAATTAGCAAATGGGCAAATGTTAGTAAATGGAAATCCATATGAACAAAATTTACCATACACAAGAGCAATAGAAGACAATATATATGTAGATATGGATGCTGACTTAATACAAGGTGCAGCATTAAATATGCAATATGAAATAAAACTAATAAATAATTCAGAAGTAGACTATAAATTCACCAATCTTTCAGAAACTGACACAAAAGCAATAGCAGGAAGAAGATATTATTACTTTGGAGATAGCACAGGAGCAGAAAAAATTGACAAATATGTAAAACTTGTAGGAGACTATTTAGATGGTGAATTAGTATATGACATAAACGAAATGAATGAAGGACTAGAAGAAGGTTGGGAAATAAAGACAGCTGGGCAACTATATGATGAAGGAAGAATATCAAAAGAAACAAGAGATGCTTTAATAGAAGAAAAACACAATATATTTGTAACAACAGAATTCAATAAAGGATTAGAAACAAGTAGCAATCCAAATAGAGCAACAAGTAAAACAGTCAAAGTCAATGCAAGTAAACTATTAGGAGCAAAAGATGAGTTAGTATTTACTAATGATGCAGAAATCTTAGAAATATATGCAATAGCAAGAACAACTGGACTAGATGCAACACCAGGAAACTTAATGCCACAAAGAGCAGTAGAAAAAGATGAAGACAGTGTAAAATTAGTAATTATGCCACCAACAGGAGCAAATAATCACTTAGTATATATATTTACAGGAATTGGATCATTATTACTAATAATTGTAGGGGTAATCTTAATTAAGAAAAGAGTGTCATGGGGACGTCCTTTTTGACACACACAGTTAAAATAAAGATATAAATCTACAATAAGTTAAAAACCTAAATTATTAAACAAATAAGTTTAATAATTTGGGTTTTTTTAATGTATAGGAAAAATCGAAGATTTTTACGTATACAATAAGGTTAAGTTTCATTAATCTGTGCATATTAGCGAAGCAAAATGCACATGTGGATGTCGAAGACTTTGCTTTTGTTAGCACACATTTTTCTTATATATTAAACAAAGAGAAAATGTGTCAAAAAGAACGTCCCCATGACACTACTCAAAAAAGCTTGAAAATAGGCGAAAATTGATTGACATAATAAGAAAAAAATGGTAAAATTGGCAAGAGGTTATATATAAATAAGGAGGAAATAAAATGCTAGTAAACACAGAGAAACAACAAAAGACAAGCATTATTAACAAGATGATAGCCATGATGTTAGTTATGACATTGACAATAGCTAACTTTATTTTAATTGCCAAAGAAACATATGCTATATTAGTAAATGAGAATGTGACATCACAAGTACCCGTAGAAGGAATTACAACTAAGATATCTAATAGAGTACAAAAATATATAAAAGTAGAAGATGTGGTATTACTACAAGTGGAATTAAATATCAATTTACAAAAAGATGCAGAACAAAAAATAACAGATGGAAAAATTGAAATTGATGTTCCAAAAATAAATGGAAAATTACCATCAACTACAAAAATAGTAAATTTAATAACAGGTTATAAATCAAACTATGGAAGTGGAATATTAACAATAACACCAAACACAATAGAAGGGGAAACAAGACACAAAATAGTTTATTTATATTCTGCTGATGTATGGGACAATGGGGAAGAAGCAGATATAACATGGGCAACAAAAGTAAAAGCAAAAGTGGACAGCAAAGAATACCAAATAGAAGATACAGCAAAAACAAAAATATCTCAGATGGGAAGTGTTATAAGTGCAAAAGTAGAAGTTCCAACAGAAATATATAAAGGAAGCATGTATGCTACAGAAGGAACAAAACAAACAGAGTATACACAAAATATAGAAATAGAAACATCATACTTAAATAAAACACAATCCAACAATGTAAAACTAGATACATTAATTCCTCAAATAATAAATAAAGATGGAAGTAAGTTAGTAGCAAAAACATATTATAAAACTAGTAGAATTAGCAAAAATTATTTATCATCAATGTTTGCAGATGAATATGGAAGATATGAATTAAAAATAACATCAGTAGACGAACAAGGAAGAACAACAGAAAATACAATAAATCAGGATACATTGGTAGAAGCAGAAGGCTCAACATACATATTAGTATCATATCCAGAAAAAACAGTAGCAATTACAATACAGAGTATATCTGATATAAAAACGGTATCATATGGACTGAAAATAGAAAACAAAAAAGTATTAGTAACAGATAAAAATAATGACAATATATCAAACTTTGAAAAAATAGAAGAAAAAGTAATGATAAATGGTATAGAAGAAAAATCAGAGATAGACTTAATAGAACCAACAGCACATGCAACAATCAGACTAAAGGATATAGAAACAATATCATCAATAAATGGGACACAAAACATAGGAATAGTAATAACATTAAATACAAATACAATGGATAAAGACCAGTTATTTGAAAACCCAACATTTACAATTAAAATGCCAGAAGGAGTAACGGTAAAAGAAATAGAGAAAAACATAAAAATATCAGCGGAAGGTGGAAACTTTACTGTTAAACATGTATCAATTACTGAAAATAATGAAATATATATTGAACTTAATGGAAAACAGTCAAATCATATAGCAAGTGATATAAATACACAAATAATATTAAATGCAAATGTAGAAGTAAAAAGAATGATGGCAAATAAGGTAGACACAATAAAAATGTCATATACAAACAAAGGAACAACATATCAAGCACAATCAAAAGGAATAAACATTGTATCATCAAATGAAAAAGTAGTAACAAATCTAAAAACAGAAAATTACAATGGTCAAGGAGCTGTTTTAGAAAAATATAGTGATACTGCAATAGAAGTAGTAGGAGAGTTAGCAATATTAAATAAAAGAGCAGTACAAGTACCAGTAAAATATACAATAATAAATAACTATGGAGTGCCAATTACAGTAGATAATACAATAGTAGCAAAACAAACAAGCTATAAGCAAGAAGAAACGCAATTAATGAGCAAGACAGAAAACAGCATAGTACTAGAGCCAGGAGAAATAAAAACAATAGAGGGATTAATCGAAGTACCAGCAAATTTATATTACAATGAAAAGATAGAAATAGAAGCAGTATCAAGCTATACATATTCAGGAACAGAATATAGTATAAACAACAAAGTAAAACTAGCAACAGATGAAAAAGAGGCAATAGGAAATATAGAAATTATAGATGGCAAATTTATGGTAGAAACATTAGCACAATTAGGAGATGGGGCTGTACTAAATAACAATGATGAAATTTATAATGAACAAATAATAAAGTACACAGTAAGAATAACAAATATATCTGATGAAACAGTAACAAGTTTAAATGTAAGAGCACTACAAGAAAATGGAAAGATGTATGATCTAAAAGAAGTAATAGTAACAAATCCTATGATAGAAGATGGAGAATTTATAGAACATACATATGGAGAATTAGACACAGATACAAAAATATTTACAATACAGAACTTACAGCCAAATGAATCAAGAGAACTAATATATAGAGCAGTAACAAGAAAAATGTCAGAAAATAATAGTTCGAAAACAAATATAACAATATCATCAACAAATATGGCAGAAAGTACAATACAAACAATAACAAATATAATAAAAGATGCAGAAATAAAAATAACAAACAAATTAGCATATAATGAAGAAGTAGAAATACATACAGACTCAATAATGCCAGTATCAACAACAATAAAAAATCTAACAGATAAAGATATAATAAACAAAAAAGTAAGAATATATTTATCAGAAGGATTAGAATGGAATAAAGATTTATCAGAAATAAAAGCATACAGCTTATATTATGATGAAGAAGTGCAAGCAGATATATACGAGGAAATTGACAATTTAATAAACAACATAAGATATAACTCAAACGAAAATTATGTAGAATTAAATATAACAAACTTAAAAGCAGGTAAACAAGTATTATTACAATCATCAATATATACGAAAGATATGCCAATAGACAAGTTAGAAAGTGCAGAAGGTGTATATATAAAAATTGATGATAATGTTTCAAATAAAGTAGAGGTAAAAGTATTACAAGGCAAAACACAAGTATCTGTAAAACAAACTCTAAATATATCAGAAAATCAAAAGGTAAAAGATGGAGATAATGTAATAATAACAGCAGAAGTAAGAAATACAGGAAATATAAGTTCTGTAATTTCAATAGAAGATTATTTACCATCAGGATTAGAAATACAAAAAGTAACACTTGTACAGAAAGGGCAAAATGAAGACCAAACAGGAACTTGTCAAAACGGAATAATAAGCATTATGACAGAAATAGAAAAAGGAGAGACAATAAAAGTCATAATAGAAACAAAAGTAAGTGCAATTAAAATACCAAGTAAACAAATACAAAACACAGTAACAGTAACATTAAATGGAGGAGAAAAGATTCAATCTAATGTTGCAAATATACAAATAGAGAGTGAATACATAGATGAAGGACAAGGAAATCCTGAAGGAACTTATAATATATCAGGAACAGCATGGATAGACAGAAATAAAAATGGAGTAAAAGACAATAATGAAGGAATAAGTAATATTACTGTAAAAGTAATAGACTTAAATAACCAAAATAGTTTTGTAAAAGATAGCGAAGGAAAAGAAATAGAAGTAAAAACAAATAATGAAGGGCAATACAAAATTTCAGGATTATCAGAAGGTAACTATAACATAATATTTAAATACGATACAAATATATATGAACTATCAGGAGCTTCAAATGTAAAAGACTATATAATAAGTAATGCAGAAAGTGAAGAAAAAGTTGCAATAACAAACAGTATAAACCTAAAAGAAAATAGAACTGATATAGACTTACAATTAGTAGAGTTAAAGAAATTTGACTTACAATTAGACAAATACATCACAAAAGTAATAGTAAAAACTTCACAAGAAACAAGGACTACAAAATATGAAGACCAAAAACTAGTAAGAGAAGAAATCCCAAGTAAACAAATTGCAGGTTCAACAGTATTAGTAGAATATACAATAAGAATAAGTAATGTAGGAGAGTTACCAGGATATGCAACAGAAATAATAGATTATTTACCAGACAACATGAGATTTAATTCAGAATTAAATGCACAATGGTATTCTACAAGTGATGGAAACTTATACAATAATAGCTTAGCTAGTATTGTAATAAATCCAGGAGAAAGCAAAGATATAACATTAACATTAGTAAAAGATAATTCAGAAGAAAGCTTTGATATAACAAATATAGCAAAAATAACAAAAACAACAAATAGCAAAGAATACAAAGATATAAATTTAAGTAATAATGAAAGTACAGCAGAGATGTTAATAAACCCAGCAACAGGTGGAATATTTGCATACATATTAGTAGTATTCAATAGTGTAATAATAATATTAACAGGAATATATATAATCAAGAAAAAGGTTATAAAATAATAGAGGAAGGGAGAATAAAAAATGAATAATAAATTAAAAACTAGTAAATTAAAAATCTCATTAACAATATCAGCAATAATAGTAAGTATTATATCAATAGCATTCTTCTTGACTCAAATAGATGTAAATGCAACATTTATTAATAATATACCTGTTAGAAACAACAAATATACAACAGGGTCACTTGCATATGCAATAGAACATGATAAGCAAGGATTTGTAAACGAATCAGTAGAAAATATATTTAATATAAAAAATATAGTAGCAGCAGGATACAATAATGTAGCAGATATAAGATATAATACAGCAACATGTTTATACCACAGACAAAGTACAATTGCAGGAGCAACTTTAGAAATTGTAAATGTAATAGATATAAACAAATCAGGATATGGAAAAATAGACATATATGGAAAAGGAAATACACATGTACAGATAAATGACAATACTGATAGAATTGCTACACAAATGGCATACTTAATATATAAAGCAAATGGAACACAATCAGGAATAAGCACAAACGAAGGACAATTAAAATCAACAATATATAATGTATGGCATAACTGGGGATTTAAAAAATTAATAGACAGTTCAGGAATACTAGATAGTGATTTCTATAGAAATTCAACAGCAAATACATTTGGAGCATCAAATTATAATAAAACAGAAAAAAATATAGCAACAGCAATAGCAACATCATCGGGAACAACAGGAGCAGCAAGTGCAAACAAAGTTGATTCAGAAGATTATAGACCAAGTGTAACTTATCAAGGCTCAAGCACATTTATAGGACCATTAAAGATGACTTATAGTGGAGCAGCAACAGTAGTAACAGTAGAAGGAAAATCGGCAGGTTGGGCAAGAAAGAAAGCAGATGGAACATTTGAAATAGGAACAGGCAATGTACCAAACAATGTAGAATTCTATGCAGTAATAAATGAATACATAACATCTGAAAATATAAATGTAAAAGTAACAGTAACAAATGCAGAATTCAAAGCAAGAATAATATTATTAAAAAATCCAGCAGCAAGTGGGCAACAATTAATATACTTTGCATCTGAAGGAGGACAGGATAGTAAATTAGTAGAGTGGACAACACTTACACCGCCTCCACCACCTCCACCACCACAATCATCAGGAGAGAGTAGTGCTAAAATATCAGGATTTGTATGGCAAGATGTACCATCAGGAAAGGAAAATGAGTTTAACAACATATATGATAGTAATGAAAATAAAATAAGTGGCATAACGGTACAATTATTAGATGGAAGTGGAAATGTAATAAAAGAAACTACTACATCCAATGGAGCATATTCATTTGATGGCTTAGATTATGACCAAGTAGACAATTATACAGTAAGAATTAGATATAATGGATATGACTATGCAGCTGTACAAAAAATAGAAACATTAAAATCTGGTTCAAAAGGAACGGAAAATGTGAATGAAAGAAGACAGCTAAGCTCACAATATAACCCAATAACTAGTGAAGTCAACTCAAACAATTTCAACAATTTAATAACAGCAAGAACTGATAATATGTCTGCATATAAAGGAATGAATTCTGAATCAAGTGAAAGAAAAGAAGTTGAAGTAATACAAGGTGTAGAAGTAGAAAAAATAATAAAAAATATTGAATATACTGATATCAATTTTGGTATAAGAACAAGAGAATTACCAAATATGGAATTATCAAATGATATAGAAGCAGTAATAGTAACAGTAAATAATTATCAATATGTATATGATTATGCAACAAGAAAAAAACATTATACTAATAATTCAGGAATAAATATAGGTGTAAGATATCAAAACAAATATTTAGATATATATGAAAGAGCTGTATATGCATCAGATATACAAGCAGCAATAGATGGTAAAGCAAGGTTAAGTGTAGAAGTAGTTTACAAAGTGAATGTCCAAAATGCAAGTACAACATTACAGATGGATATTGGAAGTATAGCAAACTATTATGATGCAAACTATAACAGAATAGTAGGATGGGCAGATACTCGAGACAAAATATTAAGTCTACAAGGTATAAATTCAGAATCACCTACAGAAATAGGAACAGTATTAAATAGATGTGATATTAATATAAATGTAACTTTAAAACCACAAGAAACAAGAGACGTAGCATATATAAGATATGAAGTAAGCGAAGATTTTGTATATAGCTTATTAAATGGGGAAAAAGAGCCATTAAGAAATATAACAGAAATAACAAGTTATCAAACAAGATATGGGGTAAGTAGTTATGGATTAAATACATATAGAGCACCAGGAGATACATGTGCAGTAGGAGAATTATATGCAGCAATAGATGTAAATTCAAGCCCAAATAACGCACAAGTAGATATTAATTCAATATTATGTGCAACAGACCCAGTCAATAATTGCAAAATGGAAGATGATACAGAAGTAGCACCAGGATTTAAGCTACAAGCAACAACAGAAAGGGCATTATCAGGAACAGTATTTGAAGATATTGATGCTGACAAAATGGTAGGACAAGGACAAGAAAGATTAGGAAATGGTATTCTTGATGAAAATGAAAATGTAGTAAAAGGTGTAACAGTAAGATTAGTACAACTTGATGAAAATGGAAATATTCAAAGAGATGTAGATGGAAACTATAAAGTAGCAACATATTCAAATGGAGAACAAGTAATAGCTAAAACAGATGAACATGGAAACTATAAATTTGGTTATTATGATGAAAACACTAAAAAATATGTTGGAATTTTACCAGGAGAATACAAGATTCAATATATCTATGAAAAAGGAAACCAAATATTAGATAAATCAGGGAATCTAGTAAGAGAAATAACTGATGTAAATGAATATAAATCTACAATAATAACATCGGGAATAATTAAAAATGCAATAGCAAACCAAACACTAGAATATAATGGTAAAACATATAGCAGTGATAAGTGGTATGTAATACAAGAAAATAGCAGATATTCAGATGCTATAGACGATATGGCACAAAGAAATGCAGGAATGCCAAATGTAGTAAATAATGCAACAATTAAAAATGTATATGCAAAAACAACTGCAGAAGCATTTACAGCAAAGTTAAATATAGGAGTAGAACATACATCCAAAGATACACAAATATCAGCATGGTATGATGATGAAGGAAAATTAGTACATCAGGAATTTATAAATAATTATACAAACATGGATTTCGGAATTATAGAAAAACCAAAAAATAGTATAGAAACATCAAAAGACATAACATTTATGACAATAAAGACTTCAAACCAAGAAGTTCTAGTACAGGGAAATCCATCAGATATAAATTCTAAACTACAATTTGTACGTTCAGGATTAGATGGAATAGTACCAGTAGAGATTGAAACGAATTTATTACATGGTGCAACATTAGAACTAGAATATACAATAACAGTAAAGAATACTAGTGAAGTAGATTATGATAGTCAAGAATATTATTACTATGGAGTAAAAGAAGGACAGATAAAGACAATAACAATTAATAACTTAGCAGATTATATGGATTCAGAAATGGTATTTGATAAAGAGAAGAATAATCAAGATTGGGATATAACAACAATTGATCAATTAAGAGATTTAGGATATATATCAGAAGAAGTATACAATAGTATAAAACCTAATGAAAGCAAATATGTAATATCACAATTAAAACCAAAATCAATAGAACAAAACAAATTAGCAAATATAAAAATAGGTGCAGACAATGCAAAATCAGTAAAATTGTATGCAAGTAAATTATTAGCAAGTAAAGATGAAATTACAATAGAGAATTTTATAGAAGTGTCTGAAATAGCAGGAAGTAGACCATTTGAAAATGCGATACCAGGAAATTATAATCCAATTGTAAATCCTGCAAGTCCAAATGAATCTGATGATGATACAGTAAGATTAATAATTACACCACCAACAGGTAGTGATATGAACATTATTACATATGTAGGAATATCAATAGTAGGATTATCAATACTAATAGTAGGAATTATACTAATAAGAAAAAAGATTATTAATAAAAATGTCTAATATCTAACTATAAAAATATAAAAAAAGATACTAACTGAAAGGTTATAACTAAAAGATTATAACTAAAAGGTTATAACAAAGAAAGAGGTAATAAACTAAAAGAGTTTGTTATCTCTTTTCCTGTTAAATAGAGTGTTATGAGACTTCTTTGCATTTTGCAACAAATACTAATGTTTTTTTATTTTAGCTATTTTTCTAGGTAACGGTGATTACCGTTGCCTGCGAAATAAGGTGTTCTAAAAAATAAAGTTATATTTAAGCTGTTTGAAAGTAGAGATGGAATTATGTATTAAAAAAATAAAATTATATTCCAACA
>JAAWFD010000011.1 GCA_022794615.1 Clostridia bacterium | reverse complement strand
CTTATATATTTTCCATCATGTCTGTGTCTTATATTGCTTCTTATTATCTTTATTTCTTGATTGTATTCTCTTTTATATATTTCTGCTAATTTAATCTTGCTTAAGCCTTGTTTCCATTTTTCTATTATTTCGTTGTCTTGCATTACTATATATCTCCTTTGATATATAGTATTTGCTTTAAAAATTAATTTTATAATATATTATCTTTTTGGTTAATCTTAATTTAATAAATTCTATAAAGCTATTTGTATATATTGTTGTATAATATCCGTTAGCTGAATTATTAATATCTTCATATCTTATTTCGTATTTCCCTCCCATGTTATTTTCCTTTCTTTATCTTTTCATCATTTCTTCTGTGTCTTTTAATTCTTTTACATATCTATGTTCTTGTTCTATTTTTATATTTATGTTTGGATTCTTACATAAGAAATCTTGTTCAAATTTGTGTTTACAATTTTCTTGTTCTTCACAATAATTGCATATATGTAATCCCATATCTTTTCTCCTTTAATATTTATAATTAACTCTCATAATATAAGAATGTTCAAAATGATTACATTCTATATCAAGTTTTAAATCATTCATTTTGTCTATACTATCATAGTCTATCATCATTCCAGCTCTTAATCTTCCCACATGATTTGTTATTGCAAATTTAATAATATTTTCGTATATCCTTTTCTTATCTGTAGTCTTCATTTTTTCATTGCGTAACTCTATTTTTAACTTATCTATTTCTCTTTGTAAATCTAAATTTTTTTATTACATCTTTTTACTTTTGATTTAACACTCATTTCTTTCTCCCTTTTTCATTTATTTTTGAATAATTCTATTTTCTACTTTTATCATTATATTTAAGCCAAATGGTGTCTCTTCATTTAGTATTGTTATAGAATTTAATATATCTTGTACTATTTCATTTCTTTTTCTTTCTAATTCATAATCTAAATCTTGTAGTTTCTTGTTTTTATAGTCTGTATATTCTTCGTTGATTTGTTTTTCTAGTTCTTTCTTAATTACATTTTTAATGTTTTCTATGTCTTGCATATTGTTTCCCCTTTCAATGCTTTTTCTAAAGATTTGTGTATTTCTACTAGTATTTCATCTACTGTATTCTTTTCTTCTATTGTTAAATTGTCTGTATGACATAATTCTCTTCTTTTATCTTTTATTGTTTCTATTAAATCTTTTATTACTTCTTCAGTTATAGAATTTTCATATTCCTGCAATCTCGCTTCATATTCATCTAATTTTGTTAGCATTTTTGAATATTCTTTTTCTAATTTATCTGCTCTTGCTTTTTCTTTGTTGTGAGAATTAATAATTGTTTCTATTGCTTTTACTTCATTTTTATAATGTTCTATTTCTTCATTGTCTTTTTCTTCTCTTTCTAGTTCTATTGTTAAACATATGTTAGAGCCATCTTTTATATCTTCTAATATTTTTATAGCCTGTTCTTTATTCATTTCTAAATACTACTCCTTTCATTTGTTACTCTGTACAATGGTTCTCTACTCAAATTTTCTGATAATAAGTTGTTATATGCTAAACAACCAAATACATGTACCCATATCCATGTTTTTCCTACATCTATAACTTCACATTTAAAAGATATTTTGCTGTTATATGCTCCTGTTGTGTTCCAATAAAGTATATCTCTGATTTTTATGTCTTTTTTATTCATCTAACCACCCTAGTTCCTTTGTTTTTTCATTTATTGCTTGTAATTCTTGCATGTTAATATTCCCTTCTTTGTTCACTAATGTTCCGCTTCGTATTGTAATATAATGCTTCTACACCGATTTTTTTTAAATTTTGCATGAATAATATATCTTTGTAAACATAGCCTGTTATTTTTGTTGATACCAAATAACTCCATCACTTTTAATACATTTATATTTTAATTCTTTAAACATCTCATCTGCTTTACTCATTACTTCCACCTCACTACAAAATTATCTAACATTTCTTCTATATGTTCTTCTGTCCATATAGGTTTTTGGTTTTCATCTACACTTGCTATTAAAAAATCATATAATGTGTGATGTGGTATTGATTTCTGATTCATTGCTAGTATTTGTGTTTCATATTGTTTTAGTTTTTTATTTTGTTCAAATATTACATTTGATACTGCACTTAAAAATTTGTCTTCATCATCAATTTTCATGTCATTTAATGTTTTATGTATATACCTTCTATCTTCATCAATTTTACTCATTTACTGTTCCTCCAATCTATAACAATTTTGATTGTACCATTCTTTTGTTAATATTGTTTTAATTTCATTATCTTGTAATACCTTTATTGCTTTTTCTCCAAAATTATTTACCAATAGTGTTGTTATGTATTGTTCTTTATGATTTATTGTAATTACTGTGTATCCATTTACAAAATCTCCTACTTCTATTAAATCAATTATGTTTTTGTTATGTTTCAATATGTTGTCTTCACGAACTATCCCATTTATCATATTATTTTGTAGCTCTTTTTTTACATCTAATTCATAATGTAACCCATATCCTCCATGTCTACCTATAATTTTACCGATATGACCTGTTTTAGTTCTTACATACTCTCCTATCTCAATCTTATCCATCTGTTATTCCTCCTTAATTTAACCAATATTGTTTTATATGTTTTAATGTATGTGGTTGAAAGTGCCACCAATTATCATGACAATATATTTTTGCAAATATATAACCTATAATTTCGTTCTTTATTGCATATATACTATTCATAGAACAGCCTATTTTTTGTCCATTTAATACTAATGTTTCTGTTTGTCCTGTTTCTTTTATAATATAATCATATTCAATATTAAATGCTTCACAAATAGGTTTTATTGCTTTTATAACTTCCATTCTTTTTTTATTTAGTTCATCTATTAATCTACTCATTCTTTTCTCCTTTCATCATTTCTAATACCGCTTCTAAAGATAATTTAACTAAATACATAAGACTTCCGCTTCCCATTGTATCTATTTCTTTTTCTAAATAGTTTATTAGTTTTTGTTCTCTTTCTTTGTATTGATTTATTGTGTTATTTGCTTTAGATAATTCCGCTTCTAATTGTCTATACTTATCTCTATATTTACATATCTTACATATTTCTACTGATTCTTGTTGTTTCTTTATATAGCCTTGCCAGTAGCTGTTTTCTTTCTCTTTTTTTAGTTGTTTTATGTGTTCTCTTTCTTCTTTATTTATCATTGCTTGTCCTCCTGCTCTGTATCTAATATTTCTTGTAAATAATCTACTATTTCACTTTCTCTCCATTCCTTTCCTACATAATCGTAATCTTCTCTATCTGTTATATCTTTTATGAATTGTTTTATCTTCTCTACTAATCTATCGTATTTCTTTGCTCTTTCGTTGCATTCTAATTGTTCAAACATATTAAGTCTTTTACTTTTTAATATTTTTATTGCTGTATATATTTCATCTATTGTTGCATCTTCCTGTAATCCTAATTCTTTTGCTATTTTTGATACACTCTCACTTAATATTTGATAATTATCTTCTAGTATTTCTTTATCTTCTAATATTCTTTGTATATATGTTAATATATTTTCTATTGAATTTATAAAAATCTTGCCATCTTCATCTATTATATATCTATCATATCCATCTTCATCTGTTGAACTATCATACCAATTATGAATATAATCTTTTATTATATTTATATCTTCTTCTATATTTGTTTTATTTTTCATTTTCTTCCTCCATTTTGTTTTCTAATTCTTTTATGTATTCTTTTTGTTTTGCGTTTTCTATTTTTAATCTCATATTACATAAACATATGATTGAACATAGTATTAAGATTAGTATTGTTATTATTTTATTTTTCATTGCTATTTTTCTCCTCAAATTCTTTAATTACTTTTTTAAGACATTTATTACACAAAGCTAATTCTATTTTTCCACATTTTGTGAAACTATGTTGAAAAGTATGTGTTCCTCCTGTTCTGTCTTCTCGTTTTATGTCTAATCTTATTTCATCTCCACAATAATCGCATAATATATATTGGTATCTTCCTATTATCTTCGCTTTTAATATATTGCTTTTTATTTCTTCTTTTATTTCTCTCGTATATTTTGGTATCTTGTCTCTATTTTTAAATTTATTTATTTGTTCTACTATCATTGTTTACTCCTTCTGTATTTAAATTTGCATATAAAAAACTTAAATCCGCATATTCTCTTTGCTCAAAACTTTGTACTTTTTGATTTTTTATTTCTTTGTTCTTTTCAAAATTTTTATCTTCTTTTTCTGCTTCTATAAGTGTCTTTATGCCTTTTTTATTCCAATTGTTTAATATTCCTTTTATGTACTTTATTGTTCTTATATTAGCTTCTATTGACTTTTTCATTGCTAATATAATTAATTCTTTGTCCATTTCTTTTAAATAATCTGAAAGTATTTCTGTGCCGTATGGAGTAATAAGTCCGATGTTGTTGTTATAAAAATCAATAATTTCCTGCAAATCGTTAGCACAACTGTCATTTGCTTTTACTAATAGACCGTTAACACAACTGTCGCCTACAGAAACTACTTCTTTCTCTTTATCTTTCTGTTGTTGTTTATTTTTCTCTTTATCTTTCTCTTTCTCTTCTTCTTTCTCTTTATTGTCGTTACTTTTTGTTACATCGTTGTTACATTGTAACAATTTGATATCTTTTTGATTTTTTAATTTTTCTCTATAATTTCTTACTCTTTCTGCACTCTCACACTCTTTTCCTGTCATTTTTGGAACATCTGGCATAAATATAGTTCCATCATCGAAAATCTGCATTAATCCTAACTCACAAAAGAGTTTCACAGCACTTCTTACTAAATCTATATTTGTATCTGTTATAGCTGATAGCATTTCATCATTATATGGAACTAGACTAGTAAATCTTAAATGTCCTACTGTTTCAACACTTTCTAGCATTAACGAAAGATAAAAAATTATATAATCTTTACCATTTGGCATATTTTTTAAAACCTTCATTTGAGAACTTTTTAAAAAGTCTTTATCCAATTTTAACCAGTACTTTTTCTTTTCTTGCTTTTGTTTTTCATATTCCATTTTCTTTCCTCCGCGATTTTTAAGTTAAGTTTTTACTTTTTAATTTTCTTTTAACTCTATATCTTTTATTAATTTAGTTCCAAAATCCTTATATGTTTCATATCCACCTTTTCTGCCACTTATTATCCATAATTCTATATACATATTGTCTTTTAATTTATTTACTAATTCTTTATCTTCGTAATAGCAATAAAATGTATCTTTTTCTATATTTTTATTTTGTACTACACCTTCTTGGTTTGGTGTATTTGTTAAATATTCAACTTCTATTTTGTAATATGTTTTAAATGCAGTTTGCTCTTGTGTTACTGATGTGATTCTTGCTAAATCTTTATCATTGCTTTCTTTATAATCTACATATCCATGTAATCCTCCTACTGCAAACGGCACTATAAAGAACGCAATCATCATTATCATTGCTAAAATTCCTGCTAACAAACTATCTTTGCAGTCTGCATATATAAATAAACCTACCATTCCTATAAATAATAAAATTTCAATTAAAATTACTGTTAAAATCATTTTTATTTCCTCCCTATTTTTATAAAAAATTTTTCTTAAACTCTGTCATAAATAATTCGTATCCATGTTCTTTCTCAAATATTCTTTGAGCTTCTTGTTGATATTCTTCTCGCATATTCTTGTTAATTTTCCACTCTTGATGACATCCTCTGCATATCGGTATTACAAGACCCCATACCATGCTTTTTATTCTGTTGCTACCGCCAAAAATCTCATGCAAATCATCTTTCTTCTTTTGTTTACAGATATAACAAACTTTTAAATTGTCTGTTATAATGCTATATCTTTTACTCTCTAAACTCTTTAGTTTATTTGATTTTTTCTTTAGTTCTTTTGCTTTCTTAAATTCTCTGTATTTACAATTGTTACATTCTTTAAATTCAATCTTCTTTTTTCTTTGTTTGCAATATATGTATTTTTCGTACTTTTTTGTTCTTATTTTTAGATGTATACATTGCATGTTAATTCTCCTCTTGATTTCTACCTTTAAATTTGCTATAATTGAATAGAAATCATATATTTATGTATTTTTACGAACTAGTTTTGTTTGAATCATGAACTAGTTCTTTTAATTTTTCATTTTCTAAATTGTTTAGTGCAAATTCTAAATTGTTTTCTAAATCATTATTCTTTGCTCTTGCCTCTGATAATTGTCTTATTAATATCTCTATTAGCTTGTCTCTATTATTAATATTAGATTTCATCTCTTCTAATTGTTCTTTCAATTCTGATTGTATTGCTATTAATTTCTTATTACTTTTTGTTAATTCTTTTGTTATATTTTCTTGTAAATTATTTGTTTCATTATCTAAAACAAGTGCTAATATTCCCAACATTGCTATCACTGCTAGCATTAAAAATATATACATTACTTTTCCTCCTTCTCTTTAATTTTCTTTTGCTTTTTTATTTATTTCTTTTAATAAATCTTTTGCTTTACAAACTACTATCATTTTTTCTAATCCTCCAACTTCTCTAAATATTCTATGATTTCTTGCAATTCTTCCTTTGTTGTTTCTTTGTTTAAATTTATTGACTTTTTATAATTCGCTTTTTTATCTATTTCCCAGCTATTAATATAAACTTCAATTTCTAAATAGTTTACATGACTGTAATATCTTGCAAATACATCATGTTTTGTTTTTGCACTTATTCGATATGCTAATAAATTTATTTTTAAAATTAATTCTTCTATTTCTTCGTTATATTTAATTTCTATTGCTTTTTCCATTTTAATCACTCTTTTCTTGTAAAATATTGGTATTTGTTGTATAATCTTCTTGAAAGCGAGGTAATTATTATGTTTAAATTTAAATCTACTATAAAAAGATTTATTGATAATAATACTATTAGTAAAATTCAAAAAGCTTTAATTAATGAATCTTATATGATTTACAAATCCAGCGGTTTTAGAAAAATTGATACTATGTGGATTGTGCCAAATCTATCTCGTATTGATGGTTATGACAGTGAATTGTATCGTAAAGCTAAATCAGAATTAATCAATCTAGGCAAATTTTCTAGTACATTGAATACCAATGGAACCGAATTTCTTACTATTTCAGATGACTTATTGAAAGATATGGAATATGATATTCTTCCAACTAAAGCTTTTATTAAAAAATATCGTTCTGAAATTATTTCTATTTTTTCTCTTTTAATTGCTCTTATTTCAATGATAATATCTATAGTAACATTATCGATAAAATGAAACTAATTAGCGATATAGTCAAACTTATTAACGAAAGATAAAATCTTCTTTTTTCTCTTTGTTCTTCTGTTTTTAGACATTTGCTTACTTTGTAATGCAGTTTTATTTTTCCCCATAATTTTTTCATCATTTCCTCCTAATAAATTGTATTTGCTAAAAATCCTGCTGTTAATATTGCTATAGAACTTGTACAGAACATTATGTATAATACTGCTTGTCCTGCAAATTTTAATAACTTCTTTTTATTTAATCTTTTCATTTGTTTGCCTCACTTTCTAATGTACAAAAAAGCTACTATTTTTTATCTTTTTTGTACCTTTATTTACTTTAAAATTATTAGATGCATTTTTTACTACAATCGATGTATTTTCTAAATATGTTTCTACCCATTCTTTTTTAAATAAAAATCCTGTCTTCTTTCCTTTAATATATTTAAGTCCGTTTGGTATCCAAGTATGCGTTATCATATATGGAGTTACATTCTTTTGTTCTCCTCCATACATATCTGCTATTTCTTTTGTGGTGTACAGCATATATTTCTCACTTCCTTTCTTTTTGTGTGTTAGACTGCATTTTATTTTTATAATAATCTCTTGTTTCAAACCAACCTGCCCATATTCCAAATATCATTGTCCAAATATGATTTGTGCAAATATCTTTATT
Organism: Clostridia bacterium; assembly: GCA_022794615.1. Lineage (GTDB taxonomy): Bacteria > Bacillota > Clostridia > TANB77 > CAG-508 > CAG-269. The sequence continues at coordinate 2,503 of JAAWFD010000011.1, read as the reverse complement.
GAAAAATGCGAAATAGATAACTAATATAGGCATTACTGTATTGATAATTCCTGCTATTATTTCAGGAATGCTATATAATTTTTTCATATATCCTCCTTTTATTAATATGTTTACTTTTGTTATATTTTGTTGTATAATTTTCTCGAAAGTGGGGTTTATATATGTATAATTTATTAAAAATTTTTATCGCAATTTTTGTTGTTCATGTTTTATACAACTTAATTAATTACTTGCGTTTTAACCATATAGAAACATTGTTAATTGGGAATTATACTGATAATACTGATTTGAAAATTAAAGCTAAAACACATAAAAATGAAATTGTTAATTATATCAAAAATTCTGGTATAAAAGATAAATATATTCCTTATGCTCAACCTATAGGCTTTGGGCAAATTTCTAGTGGAACTGTTTCTGTATTGGAAAATATCCTTAATCCTTCACAAGATATAGCTCTTACTGTTGCTGATATGTTATTAGAAGCAAAAGGAAATTATTGGTCTCGCTTTAAAAACTCTTTTAATCCTTTTTATTGGTTAAAAATTATTGTATTTATACCAAAGTATTTATTTTCATATTTAGGTATGTCAAGCAATAATATTCTTATTAAGATAATTCAATTGATTTATTGGGCAATTGGAATATCTTTTACAGTTTTAATTTCTGTATTTCCTGATGAAGTTAAAACATTTATATTATCTTTTATCAATTTCTCTTAAAAACTCTATATGATTTTTTCGTATAGGTTTTATAGTTATTACTGCTATATCGTATATTAGTAACCACCAAAACAATATTTCTTTTATCAATCCCATACTTTTCTCCTTTCTTTTTATGTATCTCTGTATTGTTTGTTGCATTTTGCAACTAATTTTGTAAAAAAATATCTTTAAATTCTAAGTCACTTACACCTAATTCTTCTGCACATATATTGGCTTCTTCTAATGTCATTTTTTTCTTGTTTGATACTTTCTGACCTAATGTATAACCTGTAATTTTCATTTTAGTTGCTAAACTTTTATATGTATGACCTTTCTCAACCATCTTACCTTTAAACTTTTTTGTATTAATCATTTTATCACCTCCGTTGCATTTTGCAACTTTAATATACAATATCTTTTTTTATTTGTCAATAGCATTTTGCAACTTTTTTTATATTTTTTACAAAATATCTTGTAAAAGTTGCAAAATGTGTTATAATAATAATCATAGGAGGCTACTAATGAGTTCTATATATAAATTAATTGGTCATCGATTAAATGAAGCTAGAAAAGACAAAGATAAAACGTTGGAAGAAGTAGGAAATAGAATTGGTGTTCATAAAAGCACTATTCAAAGATGGGAGAATGGAAAAACTGAAAAAATTAGTACTTCTGCTATTGAAGTTTTAGCCGATTTTTACGGTGTAAATTCATCATGGCTTGCTGGTAAAAATGTTCCTAAATATTCTATTAGCAATAAGGTTGATGAACTTGGAAATGCAGTTGTTGATATTCCGCTTCTTGGAACTGTAAAAGCAGGGTATGATTATATGGCACAAGAAAATTGGGAAAGAACAATAGATTTAGATAAAAAAGTAGCAGACACAGGAGAATTTTTTGCATTAAAGGTTAAAGGAGATAGTATGATACCTGCTTTCTTTGAAGGAGACATAGTTATAATAAGAAAACAAAATGATTGCGAAAATAATCAAGTTGCTGTTGTTATTGTAAATGGAGATGAAGGAACTTTAAAAAAGGTAAAGAAAACCGATGAAGGCATTATATTACAACCATTTAATCCTGCATATGGACCTGTAATGTATACCAATAAAGAAATAAAAGAAACACCTATTATCATAGCTGGTGTATTTCAAGAATTAAGAAGAACTGAGTTAAAGTTTTGATAACAATATATAGAAAGGAGCAAACAAATGAGACAAAGAATCGTAGAAAGAAAACGAATAGGCAAAGGTAAAAGTATGATAACTTCTTATAATGGATTTAGTGATTACTTATTTTCTAACTGTTTAACTGGTCTTATTATTTTACCATTCTACTTAATATATTTAATGTTTAAGTATGTTATTTTTGGAACATATCTATTAGTAAAAAAGATATATTTATTTATAAAAAACAAAATAAACGACACTAATAATAATGAATAAATATTAATTAAACAAAAAGAAAAAAGATTGTGCTTTTGATTGCAGTCTAACACACAATTCTTTTTCTGAAAACACTATTGAAAGTGATTACTTTTATATTATATATGAAAGTACTTCTATTTTCAATAGTTTATAAAAATAAATTATAAAAAAATGGAGGTATTTTTATGTCTAAAATGGAAATTGATACAGATGTATTACAACAATTATTAAAACAAGTAACAACAAATGAAAATAAAAAAAGAAGAGAAGGCTCTTATGAAATGCACCCCATTTAGTAGACATAGAAAAAAGAACCTATGTTAAAATACTAAATGGAGGTGTATTTTTTATGGCAAAAAAAGGTCAAAAATTTAT
>JAAWFD010000003.1 GCA_022794615.1 Clostridia bacterium | reverse complement strand
AAAACCTCCTTTATATATTTAGATTTGTTACACCTAAATTATATTTGGAGGTTTTTTATATGTCAAACTTTATTTTTTCTTCTCCACAGGAATGCTTTCTGATAGCAAGCTATCTAGTAAAGTGGCAACACAACTACTTATCTCATTTTCTATAAATAATACTATATAACATTTTTTAAGAAAATACAAGCAGATACACAATTATTTTAATTAAAATATAAATAACGGAGTAATTAATGGAAAATTTAATAAATAATGATAAACTTTTTAATTTGAAAAATATAAATATTAATGATACAAACTTTCAATATTGTGAAAATGTTCTAATTTCATTAGGATTAAGTAAAGATTTTATATTATTTAATAATCATTACTTTTTTGGATTTAATGATATAGATAATCAAGAAATTATTCATCAAAAATTCAAAAAAATATTAAAGGTTTTTGAATTTTTTACTAATAAATTATATAAAAAATATAGTTGTGAACAAATAATATTGTTTTTTGGTTCTATATATTCAAAATTAGAAGAAATAAGAATTATGAATTCTAATTTAAAATTAGAAAATATTACAGATGAAGATATATTAAGAGAAATAACGTATCCTTGTTCTTTTGCAGACCTAATGGGAAGAAAAATAAAGTCTATGATAGAAACAGCAATTATAAAAGATAATAGAAAAATATGCTTTAATATTAGAAATCTTTATTATAAGAGATTCATAATATTACTATATTATTATTCAATTTTTACATTTTATAATTCTAGAAACGAATTTTCTAAAAATTATGAAAATGGAATTTCTACCTTCCAAGTATTTCCTAATGATATCGATTCAATAAGTACAGTAGTATATAATATGAACAATAGCACTAATAAAAATAATTCATATGCTAATTATGATTCTGGAATACATAAAAAAGAAAATAAAGGTTTTAATAATGCATTTCTTATAGAAAAAGGAATATCGTTTCAAAATTATTGTAATTTAATGAGTACATTAATTAATAGTTCTACTGAAAAGAACTTAGTAAAAAGCAAAATTTTAAAAGAACAATTTGATTCCATATTACTAGATACATATAAAGATATTGATTTAAAACTTTTTCATAAAGAATGCGTTTTAACCAAATATAACATTGATGTTAATGAAAGAGAATTATATAAGAATAGTGGAAAATATAGATTAGATACTGTCCCGATAGTAGATATAGGGAGAGATTATTATATAATAATAAAAGGCTTTATTATAAATTCTGAAAATTATTGGAATAATGTACATTCTATAGGGCTAGTTCCATATATATGTAAGGAAAAAGACAATATTTTAGTAGAAGTAGATAAAATCATTGAGAATATATCAAAACTATTTGAAATAGATGTGTTAAGAACATTTGAAAGTATAATTCAAAACCGAACAGTATTTACAAATAGAAAAACAAAGGATATTTTTGGAAGAAAGAATATTGATGATAATGAATGGGATATCATAATTGTAGATTGTGATAAACATATTATATTTGATGTTGAAGCAAAATTTATATCAACATCATTGACAGAATCCAGACTATCTAATGATTTAAAAAAATTCGTTAAAAGTAAAAAAGGATATATTGAAAAATTTGAAAAAAGAATTAGAATTGAAAATGAAAATTTAGGTGATTTTACTACATTTTGTAAAGCTGATACTTCTTATACAATAGAACATATTATGGTAACATCAAAAATAATGGAATTAAATATAGAATCACCTGATAGAAATTTTAAAATAATACATTTTGACAGATTAAAGAATTATTTAATAAAAAGTTATTATAGTAAGTAAACTTTGATAGTATTCTTTTAGTTCTTTATATGTTAAGTATAAAAAAGCTCAAATGTTAAGTTTGTGTTAAGTTCATTTTAGAAAAATTAGAAAATTTAAGCTCTGAAAGTACTGAAAATGCTATATTCATTTTTTAACTTCAAAAAACGCAAAAAGTGTGCAAACTTTGATTTATCAATGCTTGCACACTTTCCTTTGGAGGCGAGTATCGGAATCGAACCGATGATCAGAGTTTTGCAGACTCGTGCCTTACCGCTTGGCTAACTCGCCGAATATTTAAATTTATAGTTGCATATAAACATTAATAAGTTTCTATGGAGCAGGTAGTGGGAATCGGACCCGCGAATCAGCCTTGGCAAGGCCGTATTTTACCACTAAATTATACCTGCATATGTCTTTAGTATTTTATATGTTAAAATTCTTTTTTCACAACTAAATATTTTTATTATATCAATTCAATAATCAGACTTTATTATAATAGCAAAAAAATATTAAAAAGTCAATACATATTAGATGAAGTTTTGTTTTTGTGTACTCAAGATTAAATCATATATTAATATATATTTATAACAATCAAAAATATAACCTATTTTAATTATTTTTTTATTTTAATTATTAAAATAAATTTTACATATCAAAACTTATATTGAAATACCAAGTTTTTTTACAAAAAGTATTGACAAATCATATGTAGCATATTATAATAATCAATGTCGTAAGACATTTGCCAGTTTAAAAATGCAGATGTGGCGGAACTGGCAGACGCACAGGACTTAAAATCCTGCGGGCTAATCACCCGTGCCGGTTCGATTCCGGCCATCTGCACCAAACTAAAGATTTATCAAGATTTTTTAAATTTCTGATAAGTCTTTTTTTTATCAAAATTTGCATCCGTATGAGAAATAAAATAAAAAGTATAAATGGAGGTAATTATAATGTACAATAAAAGGACTAGCTCAATTACAAAAGAAGATGCATATAGAAACTTTGATTTAATAAATTCAGGAATAAAAAATATAGATTTTAAAATATCTTTTTTATTAATATTCGTTGGTATATTTATAGCATTTCTATCTTTTAATGGAAAACCTGAAATTTTTAATGCAATTCCTATAATTGACTTTAAAAATATTACGAATTTTCCTATAAAGGACCTTATAAATTTGAACTTTGGACAACTTTTTCCTATATTAGTAGTAATTATACTATATATATTAATTATATCATGCTTTTTGTTATTATTGATAGCTCTAAAAGGAAAAACAAGTCATAAATTTTATAAAGAATACAAATTAAAATCAGACAATTTACTGTCATTTGAAAACATTTCAAATATGAATTATGCGATTTATAAACGAAAATGCAAAACATTAAATAACTATGAACTAATAAATGATATTAATTCGCAAACATACATAAATTCCATAATATGTAATTTTAAGTACAAACTATATTTCTATAGTATGAAGTTATTAATTGTTTCAATTGTTTTATACTTCATATGTAAAATTCTAAACTTTTTGTAATATAAAGAGTTTGATAAATAAAATAGCTAACTATAAAGTAGCTTCTTTATAGTTAGCTGATAATAGTCTTAGCTATTTATAAATCTTATAATTCTTACCTTGCCTAGCCTTCGCCTTAATAATTATAATAGTTATAAGTAAAACAACACCAATTGCTATTACAGAAAATATAATAATGTTACTTACCATTGCACCTGCTTTAGGCAAACTACCTTGTGCAATATTATTTGTTTCATTTTTATTACTACTACCTGTTTGGCTATCATTAGGCTTGCTTTCACTATTTTCTTGATTAATATCTCCATTTAAGTTGTTTTCATCTTGAGAGCTATCATTTACATCTTGGCTATTATTGCCATTTTGGTTTCCATTTCCTCCTTGATTATTATTTCCTCCTGAAGTGCTCCCTCCTTGATTGTTACTACCTTGGTTATCATTTCCTCCTTGTGTATTATCTCCTCCTTGGTTTCCATCTGATACTCTAGGCGCAATATGTAATTGCACCATTGTAGATATATCATTTGTTATTACCCCTGATTCATGTCCTATAGAAGCAATTGTTGTTAAATCTTTATGTGCTCTAATGACAACATTCATAGTATCTTTATTCTCTGTTTCTATAATTATACTACCTATTTCTATTATCCTCTGACTTCCATTATCATTTCCTAACTCGTTTTTACTTACAACATATATATTTATTTTGTTATTACTATATGTTAGTTCTTTAAGTTCTACATTATTTGATATATCACTATTCCAGTCAATTTTTACATTTTTTATATCTTGCACATTTACTGTTTCAACAAGTAATGATATGTTGAATGAAGCAATACTTTGGTTTTGTGAAGTTTCTAAAGAAACTTGTATTTTATTATCTGCATTTACATCTCTTTCTAAAATTACGTTTGCTTCAATATCCGCTTCTGCATATGTTGGTATTGCAAAAACTGTTACTAAAAATATACTAAATATAATCCCAATTATTGTTGTTAATATTTTATTTTTCATAATTTCTTGTATGATATATTTAATTGCTTAAATATATCATACACTCCTTTCTCATTAATCTCAAATGCCTTTTTAGTTTCCTTTGTTAATCTCTATTATTGGTAATTTTTCTGGTACATCTATTTCTAACGAATCACTTACTAATCTTTCTCCTTCTAACGTTAATGCATCATCTACTCTGTATAATTCTGCTTTTACTTTTTTTGGAAATCCATTTAGTTGTTCTATATCTTCTGGCTCTATATAGTAAATCCATGTTCCTTCTGTTATGTTTCCTAAATTTCCATCTATTGGCTCTTGTGCAAATATTACTTGTGAACCTGATATTAATTCTCCATTTTCATCATATAATTTTACAACATTATATGCAGGGTGTCCACTATATTCTCCTGTGATTATGAATGAACCTGTTGGTATTTTTGTTCCTTTTTCTGCATCTAATATATAATCTTCTCTCAATATTCCTATGCCATTTTCTTTTAGTATCTCAATATTATCTCCTGGTTTTCCAAGAATATCTAGTTCTGAAAGTGTAATCGTCATGTCTTTATTAGTAGTATTTTTAAATATTATCTTTACATATGATGTGTCATACACTTGCACTCTTGGATCTTTGTCTGTCTCAAATTTGTCAAAATATACTGTTGCAACTTTTCCATTAAATTCAAGTTTTCCAGATTTTACTGTTTTCCAACTTTGTTTATCTGTACTTATTTGTAATTCATAATCTGGTAATAAATCGCCTTCTTTTGCTTTTGTTACCTTAAATCCTATTATTGATAATACTTCATTTAATTCTACAACTATCTCTGCATTTTGTGTTGATGTTACTGTTCCTGTATATGCATCTGTTGTATCTTTATTTATTAATTTAGTTACTGCTTGAATACTTGGCATTCCTGAACAGTTTTTATCTTCATCTTCTTTTGTGTCTTCTATTGATGTCATATTTGTAGTTATTGTAAATCCATCCTTTGCTATACTTCCATCATGTCTTACTTTTATTGGATTTAACTCTACTTTTTGTGTTGAATTTAGCCATTTATCTATTGCTACAACTTCATATTTATATACTCTGTTATTTACATTTATTGTATCTATGAATTCTGTTTCATCTGCTGTAACAAAACCTATTGATTTTCCATTTCTATAAATTTCGTATCCTAAAAGCTGTTCTTGATTTGCATTTTCAAGTCCTAATGTTAATCTAATCTGTGTATCATTTACTGTATCATCAATTATTTGGTTTTGTATTTGTACTGTTGGTTTTACATCTACTGTAAATCCTGCTTTCCCTTCTAGTTGATATGCTCTTGCTTCATCATTTACAAATTTTATTCTTCTTGTTTCTTTTTCGAATTGCTCTGCATATTGTCTTGTTGTTTCATCTGGAGTTAATCCCCAGTCTTCAAAGAATTCTAATATATTTTTCTCAGCAGCCGCTACTGCTAATCTCATTAATTTATTATCTGTATCTGCTCCATTTAAAGTTAACACTACTCCGTTTTCACTTGCTTTTGGCGCTTTTGATACATCTCTTGCATAGCTGTCTACTCTTGCAAAGAATAAGTTGCTTAGCTGTTCTTCATAATTATCATATGTTTTATAGTTATATCCTCCTACATCATATGCTAAATGTAATTGCCAATACATTGCAAGCTGTGTAAATACATTTGATGCTTTCCCTGTTGTTCCTGATGTTACTTTGTCATATACATTTCTATATTTAAAACGTACTGAATCATTCGTGTCTTTTGCTTGTGCTAATACAGCAAAATAATTATTTGTTATCTCTGCTACCGCATATGCACCTTCATTTATAATGTGCCCTATTTCATGAGCTATTCCCCATCCAAAATAGTTTCCACTTATATATTTGCCATTTTCATCTGATTGAATTGGTACACTTGTTGCTAATCCTCCTATTGATTTCCACTCTATTCCAATGTGTAATCCTCCTGCATACATAAATGCTCCTGAAAACATTCTTTGATAACGAATATTTAGTCTGCTTGATGGATATTGATTCTTCACTCCAGAATCTGGATTTGTACTTAGTCCTTTATGTTGGTAGAATAGGTCTATCATATCTTCCATTGCAACTATCGAATTATATAATTGTTCTGCTTTTTCTTCTACTGTTTCTCCTCTTAGTGCATTATATATTTGTTCTGATGATACTGAATACATCATCGTTTTTAGAACTATCTCTGTTGCTCCTAATATACAGTTTTGCTTTTGATAATCATAGTTTATACTGTTTACTTCGCTTCCTTTATGGATTTCATTATGTTTTGTCTCTAATTGTGGTACAACTATTTCTAATTTTTGAATATATTCTCTTACTACTGCTTTTCTTTCTTCCTCTGTTGATGCTTTTGTTAAGTCTAATACTGGTATTTCCTGTCCTCCGCTTACTCTTACTCCGTAAATATCGTTTGCATTATTTCCTGTATAATTTATATATAGTGATCCTCCACTTTCACAGTCTAATGTTCCTATTTTTGGTATTTCTATTTCATTTCTTCCTACCTTTAATGTTGCTTTTGCTATACTATGCCATTTTCCTGATTCTGCATGATATTGTGTTGCCATAACTTGTAAGCTTGTGTTGTCTCCTATTTTTAATTTTGGATTTCCTACATATATTACAATCTTTTCTCCACTATATCCTACAACTCCTAATGGTTGCCACGCATTTAGTCCTCCTCTAAATCCTATATGTGAATCTTTTGCTGATGTTACTGTTGTATCAATTTTTAATGCTGGTTTTAATTCTTTGTTATTTAGTATTTCTCTTGCTGTATCTAATTCTTTTTGGAACATTTCTCTTTTTGGATGATATTCTCCACTTGCTTCTTCTTTTGTGTTTAGTCTTGTTTCTAATTCTACTATAGTTTGTTCTGTTACATCATCTCTTAATGTTACACATAATTGGTCTGTGTATAAATTTGCTATTTCATCTTTTATTCCATCATACTCATAAAATTTCATTTCTGCTATTGATATTGAATTTCCTGAACTTGGTAAATATAATGCAAAATTCGTTTGAATTTTCTTTGCCATAATTGGTGTGCTATATTCAAATTCATAATATATTTTTCCATTACTACTTGTTTTCTTTGTATATTGCCCACTTATAATATTACTATTTCCATCTTCATCCCAATATTGTGTATTTCCATAGAAATAGTCTGCTCCTTGTGATTCTTCTGGAACTACTACAACCTTTTCTATTTTATATACTTGGTCAAATTCAACAATTGGTGAACGCTTTCCTGTATTATAACCTCCTGCATCCCAGCTGTTTATTGTCCAAGCTGTTGTATAGTCATTATCTACAACTGCAAATTCATTTTCTGGTTGATTTCCACCCTGATTGCTTACACTTACTATATGTGCTGTCTTTTTCTCTCCTTCTATTGGTCTGTTAATCAATTTATAGTTAGTTGTTATTGGTGGATTCACATCTGTAGTTTCTCCTACACTTACAAGTGATGGCCTTCCTTCACCTATTATATTATTTCCTGTAACATATACTTGATATCTTGTTCTATCTTTTAGCCCTGTTATTGTATAACTATTTGTTGTTATATTTTTTGCAACTTGTATATATTCTCCTATTCCATATTCTCTATAATATATATTATAAGAATCTGTGCTGTCCATATCTTTCCAACTTGCTTTTAAAGTTTTATATGCTCCTATTACACTTAAATTATCAGGTGCATCTGGTACTTTATTAGGTTGTGGCGTTACAGCTATTTCTTCTGTATATCCACTCTTCCAATCTCCATTTATAGATTGTACCTTGACCATATATGTTGTACCATTTTTTACTTTTCCTTCTGCAAAGTTTGAAACTATCATACTATTTGCTGATGTTTTTACTTTTTCAGTTTTTCCATTTGCTGTTATTAATACCTCATATCCTGTTACATTTGTCATCTTTCTCCATGTAAGAATAAATTTCTCACTGTCTGGTGTAGCTACAAAATTGTCTGGAATGTCCATTTCTGGCTCTGGAATTCTAGTTTCCATATTGTTTAAAAATTCTACTTTAGCTATATCTGCTAATTTATTACTTGTTGTTTTTGTTACTTTTATTGTTACTTTCTTTATAGCTATTTGTCCACCTAAATCTATTACTATGCTTCCATCTCTTTGTAATGTCGCTATCGCTAATCCTCTTGTTACATATGTTGTTTCATTGTTTGGTTGTTGTACTGGTACTAAACTTGCTAGTTTTATTGACTCGTTTTTATTTACTTCTGCTAAATTCATTACTTCATCTTGTAAATATCTTCTTGCTAAGTTTGTTGTTATATCTTTTGAATGAGCTTTAGCAATTCTGTTTGAACCTATTTTTACTATTGCCGTTTCTTCTAGTCCTTGCTCATTTATATATGTAATTTCTGCTTCTCCTTGTTGTATTGCATTTACTGATTCTTTTGGCGGTGTTATTACAATTGCTTCAGTTTTTTTGTTATTATTTTCTATATTCAAATCTATTTCTATAGCATTATTCTCTGAAATATCTTGACCATTTTTTGGTTTTAATTGTACATAGTTATTATTATTTTCAAATATAGATGATACTTGACCTGCTGATATTATAGTTCCTTTTAAGTCAACATTTTCTTCTGTTAATTTCAACATCTTTGTTGGTGTAGCTTCGATATTTGTACTTTTATTAAATACTATATATGATAAATCAATTATATCTATCTTTTGGTCTTTGTTTAAATCATACTTTTCTTCATAAAGTCCTGACTCTATCTTTTCTATCATAAGTTTTTCATCTGTTTCGTTAATAATCCCATCTCCTGTGATGTCTCCTAGTCCAACTACTCCATATTTTGTTTTGCCTTCACCTACTACATCGTTTATATTGTGTCCATTACTTAAAACCACTTTTGTTATTTCATTATCTAGCTCTAATTCTTGTGTATATGTAGTATAATTTGTTCCTTCTATTTTTAATGTATAATTTCCTAGCTCTAAGTTGTCAAAATGATAGTATATTTTATTTTCTTGTTTTTCTTCTTGACTAACTATTATATTTCCTTCTTTTTGTAATTGTACATTCAAACTTCCATCTGTTGGTAATCTTAAAATAATTTCGATTTCTAATTTTCCCAATGTATGCTGATTTTCTATTTGATTTTCATCACTACTAATACCTATTTGATTCTCTTTCTCGTTTTCTGTCTCATCTTTTATGCTGTCTACCTGATCTTTGTTTTCTTCTGTTATAGTATCTAATTGTGTATTTGATTGTTCTTTAAGTTCATTTGTTGTTGCATTTTCACTATCAACATTATCTTGAGATTTATCTTGTTGGTTTTTATCCATTTCAATTGTTTCTGAATCAATGTTTTGGGAGTCTTCTGCTTTAGTTTTTTCCGTTCCTGAACCTTCTACTTTATTTTCTTCTGTTACTTCTTGACTACTATTTGTTGTTTCTTGCATTCCATTACTAACTATATATACACATTGAGTTATAGGAGTTGCAATTAGGTTAATTAATATTATTAATGCTATAGCAATCTTTAATGTTCGTTTCATACTACACATCCTTTCTTATGATTTCTTACGCTATTATTGTATGCCATTTATTAGTATTTTTCAACACTTTTTTTAACTTTTATAAGAAAAGTGGATGTTAACGAAAGCAAGGCTTTCGACATTCACTGTGCATTTTACTTCGCAAATATGCACAGATTAATGTAACTTAACCTTGTTGTATACATAAAGATTTTCATTTTTCCTATACAATAAAGAAAAAGCAGATTTTTTTATCTACTTTTTCTCTTTCTTTTATATACATATTAATTGTATTTTTTTACTAAAATTTTTGTGTCATAATCAACGTCCCCTTGACACACTACTCATTCCAAAATGCCTTATAAGTTTTAAAAGCAGAATAAATATCATATTTACTAGTAACTTCATATGGTGCATGCATTGATAATACTGGAACTCCACAGTCTATTACGTCTACTCCTTTATCTGCTAATATATATGCAATAGTGCCTCCTCCACCAATATCAACTTTTCCAAGTTCTGATATTTGATATCTTATATCATTTTTCTCTAATAAGTTTCTTATCCATGCCACATATTCGGCATTTGCATCAGATGCTCCTGATTTTCCTCTTGCACCTGTATATTTGTTTAATCCTACACCTCTTCCTAAAAATGCGGAATTATTCTTTTCTGATACTGATGCATATATTGGGTCATATCCTGCATCTACATCTGATGATAACATTTTTGAGTAACAGAATACTTTGTCTAATAAATTTGGTCTATTTTCTCCTGTTTTATTTAATAATTCAGATATGAAATAGTCAAACATATGTGATTCCATTCCTGTATTTCCCATACTTCCTATTTCTTCTTTGTCTGATAATATGCATACTGCTGTATTCTTTACATTTTCTAAATGCATCATTGCAATTAATGATGTGTATGCACATACTCTATCATCTTGACCATAACTTGCTACCATACTTTCATCAAATCCTAATGAACGTGCTTTAAATGCTGGTACTAGTTCTATTTCACTACTTAAAAAGTCTTTTTCTGTCATTCCATATTTTTGGTTTAATATATTCATTATATTTAATTTTATTTTTTCTGTTTCTTTTTCCTCATTATATGGTATGCTTCCTATTAATAAGTTTAAGTCCTCTCCTGATATTCCATTTTTTAATTTCTTTTCCATTTGGTCCATTGCTAAATGTGGTAATAAATCTGTTATTGTAAATATTGGGTCATTGTCATCTTCTCCTATATTTACTTCTATTTTTTCTCCATTTGCCTTTACTATTACCCCATGTATACTTAGTGGTATTGTTGTCCATTGGTATTTCTTTATTCCGCCATAATAGTGTGTTTTGAAATACGCAAATCCTGAATCTTCATATAATGGATTTGGTTTTAAGTCTAATCTTGGTGAGTCTACATGCGATCCTATTATATGCATTCCTTCTTCTATTTTATTTTCTCCTATTATTGCTAAATACATACTTTTGTCTCTATTTATAAAATATACTTTGTCTCCTGCCTTTAAGCTTTCATATGTTGCTATATCTCTAAAACCATTTTCTTCTGCTATCTTTTTTGCACTTTTTATTGCTTCTCTTTCTGTTTTTGATTTGTTTAGGAAATTAATATAACCATTTGAAAATGTGAATATTGCTTCTTTTTCTCTTGTATCTATTTTTTCCCAACCATTTTCTTTCTTATTAAATAATCTGTCACTTAATTTTTCTTCCATTACCTCAACTTTCCTTTCTTATTTTTACATTATTTATACATATGCATCTGTCGACTTCCTCGATTTTGCTATGTAAAATTTTCTTTAGTATAACATTATATTTTTTATTTTTCTATATTTTTTGCAAATTTATTCAAAAATTGGGGATACTAATTCTTAGAATTTATTTTGTTTATTTTATGGAGGTTTTTATGAGTTCACTTTGGATAGATTCTACAAAAGATAAAGGTAATTTTTCTCAATTAAAAGAAGATATTTCTACTGACATATGTATTATTGGTGCTGGTCTTTTTGGTTTAAGTACTGGGTATTATTTGGCTAAAGCTGGTAAAAAAGTTACTATTCTTGAAAGAGAGGCTAGTATTGGTATTAAGACTAGTGGTAATACAACAGGAAAAATCACAAGCCAACATGGTTTATTTTACGACCACCTTATTAAAGATTTTGATGAAAAATTTGCTAAAAAATATTTGAATGCTAATGAACAAGCTATATCTAATATAAAAGATATAATTGATAGTAATAATATTGATTGTGATTTTGAATGGCAAGATAACTATGTTTATACAACTAAATTAGATGAAGTTCCTCAAATTGAGAGTGAAGTTTCAGCTGTAAATAAGTTGGGATTTAAGGCTGAATTCCTTTCTAAAACTAGTCTTCCATTTAAAGTCTCTGCTGCTATTAAGTTTCCTAATCAAGCTCAATTTAATTGTAGTAAATATATGATGGGTCTATCTTCTTATATTACTAATTCTGGCAATTCTATTTATACTAATACTAATGTTAATGATATTGCTAAAGATAGTAAAAGTAATGGATACATTATTGTTACACCTTCTGCAAATGTTAAAGCAAATAAAGTAGTAATTGCCACACATTATCCTATTTTGAGTGCACCTGGTTTTTATTTTACTAAAATGTATCAATCTACTTCTTATGGTATTGCTGTTGATACTCACTCAAAATTATTTGATGGTATGTATATTAATGTTACTCCTCCAATTTTTTCTTTTAGAACTGCCGATTATAATGGTAAAAAAATTCTTGTTGTCGTTGGGTCGGACCATAAAACAGGGGAAGCTATTGAAAATGACTCTCACTATGCTGAATTGGAAAAAGAAGTTTTTAAATTGTATCCTTCTTCTGAGGTTTTATTTAGATGGAATACTGAAGATTGTATTAGCCTTGATAAAATTCCTTATATCGGAGAATTTTCTAATATTATGCCTCATGTGTATGTAGGTACAGGATTTAAAAAATGGGGTATTACAAGTTCTAATCTTGCTGCTAATATTATTACTGATAAGATTTTGGGTAAATCTAATAAATTTGCTGATATTTTTAATAGTAAACGCTTTGATTTTATTAAAAATAGGTGGGAAGTAAAAAATATGGTTAAGCAAACTGCAAACTCTTTAGTTTTTGAAAAATTTAGAGTTCCTCATGAGGCTATTTCTAATATTGCTTATGATAATGGTGCTATTATTAATCTAAATGGTGTTAATGTAGGAATTTATAAAGATACTAATGGTAATATTTTTGCTTTGAAACCTAATTGCTCTCATTTAGGATGTCTTCTTACTTGGAATAATTTAGATAAAACCTGGGATTGCCCTTGCCATGGCTCTCGTTTTGATTACATGGGACATAATATTTATAATCCTGCTAATAAGAGTTTGAAAATCATCGATTTGAATGATTTATCTTAATCTTAATTTTTATTTTTATAACAAATTGTATATAGTATATATTTTAAAAAACTACTAATTTTCCAGGCGACGGTAATCACCGTTGCCTGGAAAAAAAGCTAAAATAAAAAAAAATATATACTACTCTCATTAATTCTATTTAAATTCGTATCGTAAAAATAAAAATATAATAAAAAATTAAGATAGTAAAATTATATAATTTTAACTATCTTAATTTCTTTTTATTTTATATATTTATCTTATGCTTTATTACTTGAGCCAAAAACATTCTCTATTTTGTGTTTTACTGTTTCTTTTATTAAGTCTCTTGCTGGTGTTAAATATTTTCTTGGGTCAAATGCACTTGGGTCTTCTGTAAATACTTTTCTTATTCCTGCTGTCATTGCTAATCTTAAGTCTGTATCTACATTTATTTTTGATACTCCTGAAACACTTGCTTCTTTAAGCATTTCATCTGGAACTCCTTTTGCTCCTGGTATGTTTCCTCCATATTGATTGCACATTTCTACTAGTTCAGGTATTACTGTTGATGCTCCATGTAATACTATTGGTGTATTTGGTATTCTGCTTTTTATTTCTTTTAATATATCAAATCTTAATTTTGCTTCTCCTTTGAATTTATATGCCCCATGGCTCGTTCCTATTGCTATTGCTAACGAATCACATCCTGTCCTTTCTACAAATTCTTGTGCCTGGCTTGGGTCTGTATACATTGCATCTGCTGATGATACATTTACATCATCTTCTATTCCTGCTAATTTTCCTAATTCTGCTTCTACTACTACTCCTTTTGAGTGTGCATATTCTACAACTTTCTTTGTTATTTCTACATTTTCTTCAAAATCATATTTTGAACCATCTATCATTACTGATGTAAATCCTGCATCTATACACATTTTACATGTTTCAAAGTCTGGTCCATGGTCTAAGTGTATTGCTACTGGTACATTTGGATGTTCTTCTATTGCTGCTTCTACCATTTTCATTAAATAATTTATTCTTGCGTATTTTATTGCACTTGATGATGCTTGTAATATCACTGGTGAGTTTGCTTCAGCTGCTGCATCTACTATCGCTTGTATTATCTCCATATTGTTTACATTGAATGCTCCTATTGCATATCCTTCTTTCATCGATTTTTCAAACATTTCTTTTGTCGTTACTAATGGCATAAAAATCACTCCTATTCTTTCTTGTTTTATATCGCTATTTTATTTCTATTTTTATTATATGTCAATAGTTATTCTTCTTAGTTTTTTATATCATTATTTTTCTATACATTTATAGCTTGAACATTGTGATTCATCAGCTTTTCCTGTATTGCATTTTTTTATTGGTGTTACTATTATTGCCTCTAAGTCGCATTCTTTATGCTCGTTATCATTATATATACATGATTTTACAGTACAATTAATTTTTTGTTTCTTTTCCATTTTATTTCCTCCTTTTTCTTTAGTATTTGCATTTTTGCTTTTTATATGTATTGTAAATTCTAAAAGAATTTTCTTTTCTTTAACTTTAGTTTGTATTCCTAGATTAAAAAAATATTATGATATCATACTTAGCATAAAAAGTCTTTATTTTTAATAAAGACTTTTAACATTCTTCTTTTTCTTCCTTCTTATTCTCTTCTCCACATATATTCTTGTTACATTCTTCGCTTGATTCTTTAAAACTTAAATACCAATTAATTCCATTTCTATTTTGATTTATGTAGTCTACTCTTTCTTGTAATTCTGGATATGTCTTTGGTGCTGGCATTATTAATGGTTGATTTGGTATCCAATTTGCTGGTGTTGATGCTTTGTTACAATCTGCTATTTGTAATGCTTGGATTATTCTTATTATTTCAGGTATAAATCTTCCTATATTTAGTGGATATACTAATATTGTTCTTACTATTCCTTTATCATCTATTATGAATACATTTCTTACTGTTTCTGTTGTGCTTACATCATTTGATATCATTCCATATTTTCTTGCTATTGCTCCATTTCTGTCTGCTATTATTGGGAATGGTACTTTTACTCCTGTTCTTATATATATATCATATATCCATGCTAAGTGTGAGGCATTGCTTTTTTTACCAACTTAAGTTTTGTTAACTATGCACTTTCTATAAAATTCATATTACTTAATTGTTCTTTCACAATGTTTAATTCCGAAAAATTAAAGTATATGTATATGTTTTTAAACTCATCTAATTCTATTCTATCTATTAATTCAAACAATATCTTTTTACTTGGATTTTCAAATTTCAAAAATTCTTCAATTACTTTGTCAGCTTTTTCTTTATCTTGATTTACTTGAATGTTATTTTGCAATATTTTTATTTTGTCTTGTATATTGTTTTTATCCTTTATTAACTTTTCTTTCTGCTCTATAAAATCTCTTGAATATCTAAAGTAATCGTTATCTGTTATAATTCCATTTAAGTTGTCCATATACATTTTATCTAATTTTTTTGATACATCTTCTATTTTATTTTTTATATTTAATAGTTTTTCTTCTTCCACTTTTATAAGTGTAGAATAACTATCTTTATTTTTCTCATATATCAATTTTAAAGCATTTTTATCGCAAAATGTATTAACTATATCTTTTATATTGTTAAGCACTTTATTTTCAAATTTGTTATAATTATAGTTACAAGTTTTGCATTTCTTATCTTTTCCTCTAGCTAAACTACAATCTATGTAGCCAATCTTATTAACTTTCCCTCGATAACAAATTCTAAGTTGCCTACCACAATTATGGCAAAAGATTAATCCTTTTAATAGTTCAGTATGTTTTGGTGTTGATAGACTTTTTTTACTTTTTAAAATTTCTTGTGCTTTAATAAATATATCTTTTTCAATAATAGGTTGATGAGTATTTTCTACTCTTATATATTCACTTTCATTTTTAGGTTTTCGCTTTTTTACTTTATAGGAAACAGAAACACATTTATTTTGAACAGTATTTCCAATATATACTTCATTTATAAGCATTGCTCTTATGGATTTAGGATTCCATGTTGTTCTTTGATGTTTTAAACCTAGATATTTACTGGGGGGATCAATTCCTTCTTCATCTAAAATATTTGATATTTTTTGTAATCCGTTTCCTTTTAAATATAGCTCGAATATTTTTTCTACTACATAAGATACATTTTTGTCTATCTCTAGCTTGTTTTTATATATTGCACTTTTTTTATACCCATAGGGGGCGATACTTCCTAAATATTCTCCTTTTAATTCCTTTTCTCGTAAAACTCCTTTAATTTTTTTGGAAATATCTTTTGCATACATATCATTTATAATTGCTTTAAAAGGTGTTACATCATTGTTTGTACTATCTAAAAATGTATCTATTCCATCTAATACCGAAACATATCTTACATTTTTTTCTGGAAAGTAATTTTCTATATAGTAACCTGTTTTTATATAATCCCTTCCAAGTCTTGATAAGTCTTTTGTAATAATCATATTAATTTTTTTGTTTTCTATATCTTGTATCATTCGATTAAAATCTGGTCTATCAAAAGTTGTTCCGTGAAATCCCATCATCTTTGTACTCATCTATAAAAATAAGCTGATTTTCTTTTATATATCTTTGCAAAATATCTCTTTGATTTGAAATACTATCACTTTCTAATTTGTCTCCATCTTCACGAGATAAACGTATATATATTCCTACTTTAAATGCTTTATTTATGGCGTTTTGATTGCTAAAACTCATTTGCACCTCCATTATTCTAGCAATCACCTGCTAGAAAGATTATATAGCTATTTATTCAAATATTCAATGCTCTTTATCACTTTTAGTTGTATCTTTAATGTATGAAATAAAACTCTTTTGTATTTGTATATTTATATCTTCTTTGTTATTGTTAAATATATAAATAACTTGTTCTTTTTTCTCTTTATCATTTTCATTCATTGTTTATTCACCTTCGTAAATTTTATTAAAACTAAATTTGAAAAATGACTAATCTTTAGCTTTAATTTACGAATAAATTAACATATGATTTTTGTATTGGATTAAAATGGGTATATAAAAAGAAAAAAGGGTACAAAAAAAGAACGAATATTGAGGATCATTTTTAATGCTCAATATTCGCCAGCTTGGTGTTTTGACACCGTTTTCGCTGTTTAGGAAGATTTCCTAAAACCTATTTTGCTCTCTGAGAGATGATTTTTTATATATACTTTTAAGAAAAAACAGAGCAAAATTCACTCTGTTTTAGGTTTAAATTTCATCTATAATCTCAATAATTTTTATTTCATTAATTTCTTTATTTCTTTATCAATAAATTTCTTTATTACAGGTATATCGTTTATTGCTGTATCAAAAATAATGCTATAATCCATATCATAATATCCATGTGCAAAACGATTTCTCATTCCTCTTATTTCATTCCAATTTATATCATTTTGTGTTGCTACAATATAATCTTCTGTTAAATGATTAACAAGTTCTCCTATTTGAAAAATAGGCATAGAAATTGCATTTCTAAATACAACATTTATATTAAAATCTTCTATATTTTTTCCAAACATATCAAATGTTTTTTCTATTTGTTCACAATATTCTTTCATATGTAATAACACTGTTAAATCTCTATTTAAATTACTCATATATATTCAATCTCTCTTTCTTTACTTCGTTATAAAATATATTTTTAGCAAGTTTTATTGTTTCACTATCATATTGTATATCATTAGTATATGTTTCTTCTACTACAATATCAATTTGTTTTTTTAAAATTTGTTCTATTTCATAAGCAAGTGCAGATAATTGCAAAAGTGTTTTTAAATTTCCTTTTTTTATCATAATATCAACATCAGATTGCTGATTTGCTTCACCTCTTGCATAAGATCCAAAAAGATATGCTTTCTCAATTCCATATTTTTTTAATATATCATATATCATTTCTTTTATCTCTTCAATTGTATATACTTTTTCACTCATTTTTTTAATCTCCAATTTATATTAAAATGACCTCGGACCCGTAGGTTACCCGAGGTACGATCTACTCCGAGTCTAGTCCCGTAGGTTACTAAACTACTAATCAATATATACTATAACATTTAGAACTTGATTTTGTCAAGTTGCTAAAATGCTATTTTATTTTCAATTTATAAAATTTATACTACACATATTAAGTAAATATATTTAAAATTGTAGATTATCTTTCAAAAATATCTGAGTTTTTTTCAAAATCTCTTATCATTTCATCTCTAAAAATATAATATACTTCTGGTGATATTGTTTTAAAACTTTTCAAATATTTCTCAATATCACTTTCTAATGTTTTATTTGAGATTCTTGTAATTGGTTCTATATGTCTTAATTTATAATAGCCTTCTTTATTGAAAATTGCATTTAAAGTTCCATCAATTACAACTCTTTCATCTTTAAGTATTGTTTCAACAAAACTATGAAGAAATTTTGATTTATCAGTATAACCATAACAATAACCTGTCACTATATCGTTTGGAATGCCTAAATGTAAAGATATATGATATGCTTTTTCAAAACAAGTTCCTGCCCTTCTGTCATCTTCTAAATCAGGTAATATTTCCACTGCTTTGGGTAATAATTTTGAAAGTTGCATAGCTCTAATTTCATAGTCTTTTTTTGAAATAACTATTTGTGAAATTTTAAACTTATCATTTTCTTCTATTTTTGTTTCAACAACATCTTCTTGACTAGATATTCGCTCAATTAATTTTCTTTTTTCTTCATCAGTTGTTGATACTTTAGTTAACTCATTTATAGTATATAAAATAGTATATCCATCATAATCTAGCCATTCACAATTAATTGATTTTAAATACTCAATACCTTTTCTAAAACTTTGTTCATTACAAATTTTTGCAAATGTTTCATCTATTTGTTGAGATGTATTAAATTCTTTTTCAAATAATTCTTTATAACTTTTCATTTCATTCTCCATATAAATTATTACTTTCTTTATTCATATTAACATATTTTATAATTTTTGTACATATCCAATTTTAGCAGGTGATTGCTTTTTTTATTTTGTTGGTAACTTTAGATATGCAAGATGTGAGGCGTTACTATCTATACTTAGTCCTAATAATTCTGTATTTAACCTTTGAAAGTATTGATACGCATTTGAAAATGCTATAAATTCTGTAGTACATACTGGGGTAAAATCACCTGGATGTGAAAATAAAACTAACCATTTTCCCTTATAATCACATAATTTTTTAGGTCCTAATGTAGTAATTGCATCAAATTCGGGTGCCATTTGTCCTATTTTTACATTCCCATTCATCATTAATTCATAATCCATAAAAATAAACTCCTTTCATATTTGTATATAATATGATAGAGTTTATTTTTATGTGTTAAATGTATTATTTATTTTCTTCATCAAAATATTCATTAATAATATCAACTAGTTGAGCTTTTACTTCCTCAACAGATACCCCCTCTATTTGAGCACCTGCTAAATTTATATGACCTCCCCCACCTAGTTTTTCTAAAATCAATTGAACATTTATGTCTCCAATAGAACGTCCACTTATCATTACTTTATCACCAGCTAACCCCATAACAAATGATGCTGTTATATTTCCTATTGTAAGCAATTCATCTGCTGCTTTTGCACATATTAAGTTAACCTCTTTATCTTGTCCTCCATAGATAGAAACTGCTATTGTATTTTTTATTACTTCTGCATTTTTCACTATATCTGCTATTTTATTATATCCTTCTAAGTCACTTTGAAACCATTTCTTTATTTTTATTATATCCACTCCATATTTTCTTAAATATGCTGCAGCTTCGAATGTTCTTACTCCTGTTTTAAAAGTAAAGTTTTTTGTATCTACCATTATACCTGCATATAGACCTTCTGCTTCTAGCATATTTAATTCTATACCTTCTTCTACATATTGTATTAACTCTGTTACGAGTTCTGCTGCTGATGATGCATATACTTCCTGGAATGTTAATATTGCATTGTCTACATAGTCTGTACTCCTTCTATGATGGTCAATAACTACTACTCTGGTTGTCTTATTTAGTATTTCTGGCTCTTCTACATAATTTTTTTTGTGTGTATCTACTAATACCACCAATGTGTTTTCTGTAGTAATTGCTTCTCCTTCTTCTTTACTTATTACTACATTTGCATATTGTTCTTCTTTTGATAACTCATCTATAAAACTCTTTATAGCAGGTGCTTCTCTGTTTGTTACTACATTTGCTCTTTTTCTTAAAGCTGTTGCTATTCTATATACTCCTAATGCTGAACCTACTGCATCTATATCTGGATTAGCATGTCCCATTATTACTACATTTTCTGCTTCTCTTATTAGTTTTTCTAATGCATGTGCTACAACTCTTGCTTTTACTTTTGTTCTCTTTTCTACTTCTTCTGCTCTTCCACCAAAGAATTGGTATTTTCCATTTTGTCTGATTGCCGCTTGGTCTCCACCTCTTCCTAGTATTACATCCATTGTCTCTAATGCATTTTTATATTTTTCCTTGTTTGTTACTCCTTCATCTGATATTGCAATGCTTAATGTTAATTGTATTTTTTCTTTATTTCCCA
Source organism: Clostridia bacterium (assembly GCA_022794615.1). Taxonomy (GTDB): domain Bacteria; phylum Bacillota; class Clostridia; order TANB77; family CAG-508; genus CAG-269. The sequence continues at coordinate 26,009 of JAAWFD010000003.1, read as the reverse complement.
ATTCTTTTATTGCATCTAATATGCTAAACTTGTTTTCTTTTATTCTTTCTAAATATCTTTTTTCAAATAAACATATATATGTGTCTCTTTCTGGTTTTATTATAATTCCATTTGTTTCTCCTGTCCATTCATATATGTTTTTCTCTATTTGTGCTATTACCTCTGGTCTTTTTTCAGTTTGTATTCTTTGCATAGTTTCATCATAATTGTCTATTGCTATTATTCCTACACATGGTTTTGAATTCTTACATTCATTTTGTAATTTTATATTTTCTGTTTGGTCCATAAAATATATTATTAACATATATTCACTTTTTTTCTTCTTTAAGTTGTTTTTTGATTTTACAAATTCTCCTAATATTTGATAAATCTTTGTTCCTATTTGCATTTCTCTTTTTATAGTTTTATTTTTCTGCTCTTCTTCTATTTCTTTTTTTATTTCTATTATTAAATCATTTATATAGTTATTGATATCGACATTAGCAAATTCTGTCACAAATTTTGAACTTCTCCATATTATGTTTCCATCAGTTTCTAATATTATTAATGGTAATGGTGAATTTATTAGTGTGCTTTTTGCTGCCGTGTCTACTGTTAGTGTTAAGTCTTGTAATCTTTCTGATATTTCATTTTTTCTTTTGTTGTTTGCAAAATATGTGTATGCCATAATAACAGAAAATGCAATTATTGATGGTATTATTAGGTCTCTGTTGTTTATACATATTATTACTAATAAAATGAATATTATCACTAAATATATTTTTGTTCTAGATACAAATGTTTCAAATATTTTTTTATTATTTGACATGATATTCTCCTTTTACATTCTTTTTCTATTCTACTGTTTTTTCTTTGCTTTGTCAAGTTTTACAGTTCTTCTTTTATTTTTCTTTCACATCATTGACTATTTTTCAAACCTTTTGATATAATACAAAAAATCAAGTAAGAAACATGACTCAATATATTTTAACTATTATTCAAAAACTTGAAAATTTAGAAAAGAGGTTAATATAAATGGACAAACTAATCAATCAAATTGCTGAAGAATTAAGTATAAAATATTCTCAAGCAGAAAACACAATTAAACTAATAGATGAAGGAAATACTATCCCTTTTATTGCACGTTATAGGAAAGAAGTTACAGGTGGATTAAGTGATGAAATATTAAGAAATTTTAATGACCGCTTAATGTATCTACGAAATTTAGAAGAAAGAAAAGCCGAAGTAGTAAAATCAATTGATGAACAAGGAAAACTAACTGATGAATTATTACAAGAAATTGCAATTTGTAAAACTTTAGCAGAAGTTGAAGATATTTATAGACCTTATAAACAAAAGAAAAAAACAAGAGCTACAGTTGCAAAAGCAAAAGGATTAGAGCCATTGGCTAATATTATTTTAGAACAAACAGAAACCAAAGATATTAACAAAATTGCTGAAGAATTTGTTTCTGAAGAAAAAGAAGTATTATCTGCTAATGATGCAATTGCAGGAGCATTAGATATAATCGCAGAACAAATTTCTGATGAGCCTAAATTCAGAAAATATATCAAAAAAATATGTTATCGCTATGGTACATTAGTTACATCTGCTACTAAACCTGATGAAAAGTCTAACTACGAAATGTATTATGATTATAAAGAAGTTGTAAGTAAGATTCCAAGTCACAGAATTTTAGCGATTAACCGTGGAGAAACTGAAGAATTTCTAAAAGTAAAAATTGAAAAAGATGAAAATAAAATTATATTCTATATTGAAAGAGACATTATTAAAGGTACTAATCAATTTACTGAAATGTTAAAAGCTACTATTTTAGATAGTTTCAAAAGGCTAATAGAGCCTTCTATTGATAGAGAAATCCGTTCAGATTTGACTGAAAAAGCAGAAGAGCAAGCTATTAAAGTATTTGGTCAAAATGCAAAACAACTTTTATTAGGAGCTCCTATCAAAGGCAAAACTGTTATGGGATTTGACCCAGCATACAGAACTGGTTGTAAAATTGCTGTAATTGATGATACTGGAAAAGTCTTAGATACTGAAACAGTATATCCTACTGCTCCACAAAATGATGTTGTTGGTAGTAAGTCTAAATTGCTTGCACTAATCGAAAAAGATAAAATTGACATGATTGCAATTGGTAATGGAACAGCTTCAAGAGAATCTGAAATGTTTGTTGCTGACATGTTAAAAGATACTAAACGAGATGTTCATTATGTTATAGTTAGCGAAGCTGGTGCTTCAGTTTATTCCGCTTCTAAACTTGCAACAGAAGAATATCCTGATATAAATGTTTCTATTAGAGGTGCTATTTCAATAGCAAGGCGTTTACAAGACCCTCTTGCAGAATTGGTAAAAATAGATCCTAAGGCTATTGGAGTTGGTCAATATCAACATGATGTAAATCAAAAAAGATTAGCAGATAGCTTAACTGGCGTTGTTGAAGATAGTGTAAATAAAGTTGGTGTAGATGTAAATACTGCTACTGCTTCCCTACTTTCATATGTATCAGGTATTAATAATACTATTGCTAAGAATATAGTTAAATATAGAGATGAAAATGGAAAATTTAAAAATAGAAAAGATTTATTAAAAGTTACTAAACTTGGAAAAGTTGCCTTTGAACAATGTGCTGGATTCATTAGAATTTTTGGTGGAGATAATCCTTTAGATTTAACAGCAGTACATCCAGAAAGCTATTCTCAAACAGAAAAACTTTTATCATTACTAGGTTTTTCTGCTAATGATTTAACTGATAAGCAAAAACTTGCAGATTTACGCAAAAAGCTTGAGTCAATTAATGTGGCTCAAACTGCTAAAGAATTAGATATTGGCGAAATGACTCTTCAAGATATTATATCAGAACTTTCTAAGCCAGGTCGTGACCCTCGTGAAGATATGCCTAAACCTGTTTTTAGAAATGATGTTTTAAAATTTGAGGATTTACAAGAAGGTATGATTTTAACTGGTACTGTTAGAAATGTTATTGACTTTGGTGCTTTTGTTGATATTGGTGTCAAACATGATGGTTTAGTTCATATTTCTGAAATGAGCGATTCTTTTATTAAGTCTCCTTCTCAAGTTGTTTCTGTTGGAGATGTTGTAAAGGTTAAGGTTATTAAAATCGATTTTGATAGACAAAAAGTTGGTCTAAGTATGAAGGTTTAATATTTAATATTTAAAAATAACTTGTAAAGGTATTACATATTTATTTTAAAAAAAGTAGCTTTTTTTCTAGGTAACGGTAATCACCGGCGCCTGGAAAATTAGTTACTTTTTTAATTTTATATACTATCTCTTATAAATTAATTATTTCTTTACTGTTGACAATACCATTTTATAATCATTAAATACTATATCTAAAACTTGCTTACCATATTCAACATTTACACTACCTATTTCTTCGATATAATCAAAACTATTTATTCCTTTAAACGAATCAGACAAGAACATTCTTGCAATTTCAGCTACATCATTATATTCTTTAACATATCCACCATAAATCATCTTTTTTATTCTATTAAAGTCATCTTCATTTATTCCATTTTGCATTATTTCACTAATCTTATTTTTGAATTTATCAAATAATTCTTCTGGATTTGTAGCTTGTCCTGTTATTAATATATGTGCATAATCACTAGTAAACTCATATTCTAATGATGGCTGTGCAAATATTACACCTTCGTTATATAATTCTTTATATAGCTCTGAACTTCTTCCTAATATTAGATTTAGTAATATTTCTATTGCTATATGTTTTTTTACTTTTTCCTTTTCATCTGCGGGCTTGTCTTTTATACCAATTGTAAACAATGGCATACTTACTTCCATATTTTGGTTTATTGCAGATTGTACTATTTCTTCACTTTCAGTTGGATATATTCTCTTTATTTCTCCTTCTGATTTTTTGTCTAATAATCTACTTTCTATCTCTTTTAATATTTCTTCAGGCTCAAAGTCTCCACATACTACTAATACCATGTTTGATGGATTATAAAATGTGTTATAACAATTGTATAATACCTCTTTATCTATATGACTTATTGTTTCTATTGTTCCTGTTATATCTAATTTTACAGGGTGTTCATGATACATTGCTTCTAATGTGTTTAGATATACTTTCCATTCAGGATAGTCATCATACATCATTATTTCTTGTCCTATTATACCTTTTTCTTTCTCGACATTTTCATCCGTAAAATAAGGATGTTGTACATAATCCATTAATTCATCTAATGCCTCATAAAATTTGTCTGTACATTCAAATAAATATGCTGTATGGTCATTTGTTGTATATGCATTTGCCTCCACGCCTAATGCTGTTAATACATCTAAACTATTTTTACCATTTTCTTGTTCAAACATTTTATGCTCTAGAAAATGTGCTACTCCCTTTGGTACTTCTATTGCTTCCTTATTTCCTGGTATTACAAACTTGCTGTCGTTTGACCCATAGTGTGTTCCCCATATTACATATTTTTTTTGTGTATCTTTTTTTGGAATTATCATTACTGTCATTCCATTTTCTAATTTTTCTGTGTATAGCTTTTCCTTTATCTTTAAATTTTCTATCACTTGCATTTTTATACATTTCCTTTCTGTGAATTTTTATTTTCTATATTAACATACTACTAGTCTTTTAAAAAATATATTGTATTTATAGATATTTTATTTGCAATATCTATGACATTTTGTTTTGTTACTTTTTGTATTGTCTCAATATACTTTTTTATTTCCATTTTATCTCCTGATAGTTCTTGCCCAAAATAATATGTTATCTCTGTATCTTGCTCATCTTCTATTCCTTTTATTACTGATATTATTCCCTTTTTGCTGTTTTCTAAGTCTTCTTCAGTAAAGTTTCCACTCTTCATATCTTCTAATTGCTTTCTTATTATGTCTAAGGCTTTTTCATAATTCTTTATTTCTATTCCACAGTTTATCATTATATTTCCTTTATGTCTTATAAAACTTGAACTGGCTGTATATGCTAAACTTGCTTTTTCTCTTACTTCTTGGAATAATTTTGATGTTGCTGACCCTCCTAATATTCCATTATATACACTTGTGATATATTTCTCTTCTTCTGTTTTTAACTGTACATCTAAACCTAATACTAACTTTCCTTGTGTTACTTCCATTGAATCTGTTATAATTTTCTCTTGTTCTACTTCTTTGTCTACTATTGCTGTTTTTATATAGTTTGCTTCTCTTTCTTTTAGTTCTTTTATATTTTCATTTTCCTCTATGTCCTTTTGTATTTTTTGTTCTTCATTTTCATCTACTGGTCCTGATATGAATATGTCTATCTTACAACTGTCTATTAGATTTTGATAGTGCTCATATAAATTTTGCTCATTTATGTTATTTAAGTCTTCTATATATCCATATTTATATAGTCCATATGGCTTTCCCTTATACATTTCTTCTATACATCTATCCATTGCATATCTTGCTTTGTTGTCTATCTTTCCTTCTATCATCCTTTTTACATTTTCTTTTTCTTGTTCTACATATTCTTTTTTAAATACTTGTCCTTCTGTTAATGGATTAAATACTATTTCTAGCAATTTTTCACAGCTACTTTTCAACATTTTTTCATCATTTTGTGGAAGATATTTGTCATTTATGGATTCTAAGTAAAATCTTAATATATGATTATCTCCTGTTTTATCTATTCCACAATCAAACGCTGCTCCATACATATTCTCTAATTCTTTGCTTATTTGTTCTTGTGTCTGCATGTTTTTGCTTCCTCTTCTTAATACTGATGATATTACTGCATCGTATGTTACTTCTTCTCTTGTTATTGGTGTAGTTAAAAATATCGCTACTAAATTTGTTTTAAATCTATCTGTGTTTATTATATGAATATTTATTCCCTTTCTTATTTCTTGTTTTTTATATTTCATTTTCTCTCTCCTCCCTATTTCTATATAGTATAATATATTTTTATTTTTATATACAAGTGTTTTTTACATTTTTTTTATTATATATGTTATTTTTTAAAGTAACTAATTTTGAAAGTTATTCAAAATGAATAGCCTCGTGAATCAACTGATTTATTTAAATATATTATTTGTCTTTTTTACCTAACATGTTTAAGACAAATGTATTTATCGATAATTTGACATAATATATCAAAAATGATAAAATGATATTATGTTTTGTAACTAAAAATGAAGCTTGTAAGCTTCCACACTAATTAATATTTAGGAGGAATTATGTTTAATCGTCTTTTTTCTATGGTGTACTTAGTCAACGATCGGAACATCCATGTAATCATCGTTCCAAATTTCAAAAACAGTATCTGCGAATTAGAAGATACTATGGAAGTAATTACATCTTCTGGAATGTATCCTTCAACTGACTGTCAAGGTGATTCGGAATTTATTGATGTTCCAGAGTCCACCACTTGGGTTATAACTACTAAAGATATACATACTTGTATATACATTACTGAGTATACTAAAGAAATTACAGTAGATATTGGTAACGGAATGAACAGTATATTTAACCAATTGATAAATGAAACCACAAAGGCATACTATAATAAGAAAAAGCGTGAAATCCGTTTGTACTTTTGGAGTTCACGAAAGGAAACTTTGAAATTATGTAAGCAACATCCTGATTTAAGTTCTGTCAACTCTGATTCACCATTGGCATACTACCTTCCAACGACTTCTTCGGCAGGTCAGGCAATTCATAAGAGATTTGCGAAGCCTGATCAGGACTGTTTTATTTTAGGCAGAGTAAGGAGAACTCTCATAACAAGAGATTCCCGCCAAACATTCGACTTCATTGAGCCTATCTCTAAGGTAAATCTCGATTTTGTAAAGAATGGGCAGAATTCTGTTAATTTCCGTAAAAATATTGATTTGCTTGCAACTGCTTTGTTAGATTTACTTTTCTTCTGTATTATTAATACAAACGCAAGTACAGAATCACTAAAATACAAAAGAATTCTTGCATATATTCGTACAGCATATGATGCAGACGCAGTTGATATAAAGCTGTATATTAAAGAAGTCAAAGTAGCTTTCAAGGAAGGTAATTTAGTAAAATTGAGGAATCTATCCAAAATCCTTAATACTCCTCAGGATTGCTCAAATGTCAAATTCGAGTTATGTTGCAAACAAGAAATCACATGCAACCCAACTTCCACTCTTCTTGTGCGTTTTTCAAATGGTGAAACTGTTTATAAAACTGCTGAGTGGATTTATCAAAACAGAGCTATGTGTACCAATTCAATCATACTGTATCTCAGACTTCACAATCAGTACACCATTTCTATGATGTCCTAAATTCATGTCTATGTACTTATTAGTTAGTAAAATTCAAGCCCATAATCTTTGGGCTTCTTTTCTTTTAAATCAGTATTACTTTTATCTATACTTATTTATTCCCTCTATCATATTTTTAGTAGTTCTGATTTCTACATGTTTTATAGTTGTTTTCATTTAAAATATTGACTTTTAGCATATTTCAAAGTATAATCTTAGCATATATTCAAGAGAAAAACTGCAACAATATTAAAGTATTGTTATAGACTAAAATAAGTAAAAAACGAAAGGAATGAATAACATGGCATATAATTTTATGGAAATAGAAAAGAAGTGGCAAGACAAATGGTATAAAGAAGGAACATTTAATGCCAAAATAGACCACACAAAAGAAAAATGGTATGGACTAATAGAATTCCCATATCCATCAGGTCAAGGATTACATGTAGGGCATCCAAGGAGTTACACAGCACTAGATATAATTGCCAGAAAGAAAAGAATGCAAGGATTAAATGTGTTGTATCCAATAGGGTTTGATGCATTTGGATTACCAGCAGAAAATTATGCTATAAAAACACATGTACATCCAAAGATAACAACTGAAAAAAATATAAATCATTTTAGAGAACAATTAAAATCAATAGGATTTTCGTTCGATTGGTCAAGAGAAGTAAATACAACTGACCCAGACTACTATAAATGGACACAATGGATATTCTTACAATTATATAAGAAAGGCTTAGCATACAAGGCAACAATGCCAATCAACTTCTGTACAGGATGTAAGGTAGGATTAGCAAATGAAGAAGTTGTAAATGGTGTATGTGAAAGATGTGGTAGTCCAGTAGTACAAAAAGAAAAAAGCCAATGGATGTTAAAAATTACTGAATATGCACAAAGATTAATAGATGATTTAGATGATGTTGATTTCTTAGAAAAAATAAAAACGCAACAAATCAATTGGATTGGAAGAAGTGAAGGGCTAGAAGTAAACTTCAAAATCAGCGGAACAAATGAAGATTTACTAATCTACACAACTAGACCAGACACAATGTTCGGAGCAACTTATATGGTTATTGCACCTGAACATGATTTAATAGAAAAATGCAAAGACAAAATCACTAACTTAAAAGAAATTGAAGATTACAAATACCAAGCAAGTTTAAAATCAGACTTTGAGCGTTCAGAATTAAACAAAGAGAAAACAGGAGTCGAAATAAAAGGAATAAAAGCTATAAATCCTGTAACAAATGAAGAAATTCCTATATGGATTTCTGATTATGTATTAATAACATACGGTACAGGAGCTATAATGGCAGTTCCTGCACATGATGAAAGAGATCATGAATTTGCAACTAAATTTGGTTTACCAATAAAACAAGTTATTGAAATAGATGAAAATTGGGATATTCAAAAAGAAGCCTATACTGGCAAAGAAGCTGGAAAGCTTATAAATTCAGGATTTATAACAGGATTAGAAGTTAAAGATGCAATTACTAGAATGAATGAATTTATAGAATCTAAAAATTTAGGTAAAAAGAAAGTAAATTATAAATTACGTGATTGGGTATTCTCAAGGCAAAGATATTGGGGTGAGCCTATCCCTATGGTATATTGCGAAGAATGTGGATGGGTACCTGTTTCAGAAGAAGAATTACCATTAGTATTACCAGATATAGAAAACTATGAACCTAGTGAAAATGGAGAATCACCACTTGCCAAACATACAGAATGGATTAATACTACTTGCCCTCATTGTGGCAAGCCAGCAAAAAGAGAAACTGATACAATGCCTCAGTGGGCTGGTTCATCTTGGTACTTCTTAAGATATATGGACCCACATAATAGCAAAGAATTTGCATCTAAAGAAACTTTAGATTATTGGGGACCAGTTGATTGGTATAATGGTGGTATGGAACATACTACTCTACACTTATTATATTCAAGATTTTGGTACAAATTCTTATATGATATTGGAGTAGTTCCAACTAAAGAGCCATATAGTAAACGTACATCACATGGAATGATTTTAGGATCAAATGGTGAGAAAATGTCAAAATCAAAAGGTAATGTTGTTAATCCTGATGATATTGTAAAAGAATTTGGAGCTGATACGTTAAGACTTTATGAGATGTTCATGGGACCTTTTGACCAAACTGCACCTTGGTCTATGGAAAGTATTAGAGGATGTAACAAGTTTTTAGATAGAATTTGGCGATTATATACTGAATCTGGGAAAATACAAGACAAAGAAAATAAAAGTCTTGAAAAATTATATAACTTTACAGTTAAAAAAGTTTCTGATGATTATGATACAATGAACTTTAATACAGCTATTTCACAACTTATGATTTTCGTTAATACTGTGAGCAAAGAGGATATCTTCCCTAGTGAATATGCAGAAGGATTTGTAAAATTATTAAGTCCTGTTGCTCCTCACATCTCAGAAGAATTATGGAATACAGTATTAAAGCACAATGATACTATTGCGTATGAATCTTGGCCAACTTATGATGAAAATAAAATTGTTGATGATGTTATAGAAATTCCAATTCAAGTAAATGGTAAATTAAGAGCTACAATTAATATTAATGTAGACGAAGATGAAAATGTTGTTAAAAATAAAGTTCATAATACTATATCTGATTTGCTTGATGGTAAATCTATTGTTAAGGAAATTTATGTTAAAAACAAAATATATAATGTAGTTGTAAAATAATAGTTTAAATAATAACATTAAGGAGTACCTTTTATTTAGAATGAAAATTAAGTTCTAAACCTAAATGTACTCCTTATAATTTCCCGCATTGTACCTAATTTGTAATAAAAATGTAATATTTATGATATTGTTTTTGGTCAAAATTTGTTGTATCATATAATTACGATGAAGGAGAAATTTATGAGCATTGAATCGGATTTAAAAAAAGATGGAATAAAAGTTATAGATAAATTAGATGAGTTAGTCGTTAATACAATAGCTAGAAATATTGCTCAAAAATTAGTAGCTACTTTTCCACAAATTCATTTTGATGAAACTAATTTATACATAAAATTATCTCGAATACATATGTATACTGCTGATATGCCTAATGGAATGGCCGAAGCAAATTACTTTTATAAGAACTCATCAATATATTTTAATAATCAAATTGATGTGCAAGATTTAGAAGACTTTGCTATACATGAGTGTATACATCATATTCAAGAAATTAAAGACAAAAATAATAAATTATTACGTATGGGGTTATGTACCTTTACTCATTTAAAACCTTTTGGTATGGGATTGAATGAAGCAGCTGTTCAATATATAACATCTAAAGTCATTGGTATCAAACCTGACTACGTTAAATATTATGGTATTGATATGAGGACTTCAAGCCCATGTTACTATCCTGTTGAATGTAATCTATTAGAGCAAATAAATTTTCTATTAGGTGAAGAATCCACTTTAGATAGCACTTTTCATAGTAACAACCACTTTAGAAACTTATTTGAAAGTACTTTCTCAAAGAAAGTATATGAAGCTGTTGTTAATTCTTTTGATTATATCTTGAATTGTGAAGAAAAAATAATTATTCAAAATAATCTTCTTCAAGAAATTGATGAACATACAAAAAAAGTTGACAAGATTATTAATCAAATTAACATACTTAAAGAGCAAATTTCAACTACATATATGCGTACACAAAATCTTATTTTTACTACATATTTCGATAATACTTTTAACCAAATCTCAGATTTAGAAGGGTTAGATAATTTTAGAAGAAAATTAGATGAATATAGAAATTATATTGGTAGAGCTAATGGTTACTACTATTTTGATAATTATTATACTGAAAAAATGTGTGCTTTAGAGCATAAGTGTAATATCTTAGAAAATGGGGGTTTAGAAACTGCAATAGAAAAATCAAGTGTAAATAAAATTGTTGCCATTTTTAACAAGATTAAGGAATTTTTTTTTAAAGAATGTAAATATTCAGAATAAAAAATAAGAAAAATCTCAATTTTTCTTATTTTTTATTATTATATATAATAATGTACAAGTCTTTGATTTCATTAATGAATTCATTTTCTTATTTCATAATTTCATATGCAATATCTCTTCCAGATTTTGCTGCCCATGCCACTGTTCCTTTTATTCCAGCTATATCTCCTCCAGCAAAAATTCTTGGATTTGAGGTTTGTCCCTTTTCATTTATTGCTATATTTCCCCATTTATTTAGCTCTAATCCTAAATTTTGTACAAATTCTGCTGGTTTAGAACCTAATGCCATAACTATATAATCTATATCAATTATATAATTGCTTCCTTCTATATTTACAGGAGATAATCTAGTTTCTCCTTCTTTTTTTATTAGTTCTGTTTTTATTAATTCTACTTTTTCTACTTTTTTGTTTCCAATTATTTTTACTATGTTATTTTGGAATAAAAATTCTATTCCTTCTTCTTTCGCTTCTTTTATTTCCTTCTCTTCAGCTGGCATTTGTTCTTCTGCTCTTCTATATATTACTTTTACTTCTTTTGCACCTAATCTTTTTATTGTTCTTGCACAATCCATTGCAACATTTCCTCCACCTATAACTGCAATTGTTTTTCCTATGTAATTTGGATGTTCATTATATTCAAGTAGCTCATTTCCACCATAGACTCCGTTTAATTCTTCTCCTTCTACTCCCATTTTTACTGATTTATTTGCTCCGAATGATAAGAATATAACATCATATTCCTTTTCTAATTCTTCTAATTTTAAATTTTTGCCCAATTCTTTATTATACTCTACTTGTACTCCTAAATCTAATATTTTTTGTATTGTATTTTTTACTATATCTTTTGGCAGTCTAAACTCCGGAATTCCATATACAAGTAGTCCTCCTAAGTAATTGTATCTCTCATATATAGTTACTTTGGCTCCTTGCTTTGCTAAAAATGCTGCACATGTTAATCCTGATGGTCCTCCCCCTATTATTGCTACCCTTTTTTTGCTATTTTCTATGTTATTAAATAGATTGTAATTATTTTCTATGGCTTTATCACCTACATATGCTTCTATATCTCCTATACTTACAGGCTCACTTTTTATTCCTCTTACGCAACTTCCTTGGCATTGTTTTTTATGTGGACATATTCTTCCACATACTGCTTGTAATACTGTTGTTTCGCTTAATGCATTATATGCTTCTTTATATTTTTCTTCTTTTACTAATTTTATAAATTCTGGTATATTATTTCCTAATGGACATCCATTTTGTGAACACGGTTTTATTTTACAATTCAAACAATAATTTGCTTTTTCTATTATTTCTTCCATTTTATTCTTATATTAGTCACTATCAACTAATTTTCTCCCTTCTCTTTCTGTATATGTCTTTTTTTCTTTTTATAATATACAATATTTTTTTCTAAAAAACAAGTAGTCAGTTTTTAATATACTAAGAGAACTATAATAAGCATTTTTATACTTATATAGTCCTCTTAATCAATTTTATACATATAGTTTAATTAACTCATCTTCTATATTTTCTGTATATTATTGTACCTTTTATAGCAAATACTAGTAGTGTAGCTATTGTTATAATCATCGCTATAAATGCTGTTCCTGTAACCACTTGCTTTACCATACCTGCATTTGGTATTCTTCCATTTGTTGTTGTTGAATCTGACATTTCTTCTTCATTTTTATCTGGTACTTTTATTTTTTGATAATAATAAATGATTTCTTGTTCTTCTGATATTATTCCTTCTGTTTGACCTACTACTTCAATAAATTCGTAACCTTGGATTTCTTTTTTCTCTGTTTTGTATTTTTCACCTTTGTAGTTTTCTATTATTTGCTCTTTCTCTATCTTGTCTTTTGTTTCTTTGTCTAAGTAGTTTATTGTTATTTTAATTTTTTCTTCTTTTTTATAATAATAAGTTACTGTTATAGCCTCTTTTTCCATTATTCCTTCGCTATTTTGTGGATATTTTTCTTCTACCAAATGGTATCTTTCAAATTCTTTTGCCTCTGTTTTATATTCTTTTCCATCATATCCTTCATGTACTTCATTATATAATATTGCTCCTGTGTCAACATCTATATGTTTTTCTATTACTCCACTTGATATATAGGCATACTTGTATTCAATTATTATTTCTTCTTTTGTCATTATTATTGTTTTCTCTTCTGGCTCTTCTACTAATACATAGTTTTCAAAATCTTTTGCTTCTGTTTCATATTCTTTTCCCACATATCCCTCTTCTATTATTTCTTCTAGTATTTCTTCTGTATTTTTATCTATGTATTTTATTGTTATTTGTGCCTTCGTTCCATAGTATACCTTTATTACATTTATATCCTCTTTTGTTCCTATTATTAATGGAATTCCTGTTACTTGTATTAGTGTGTATCCTTCTGGCATTTTCTCTTCATATTCTTCTATTGTTTCTTTGTATGTTGCTTCACCTTCTTCTGTTTTTTCTTCATCTTTAATTCCATCATAATAGTATTCTATCTTGTATTTGATGTCTTTTCTTATTGTGTAGTACATATTTATTACATTTTCATCTACTCCTATTGTTATTTCGTCTTTGTCACTGTTTGAATAATTATATCCTTCTATTTCTATTATTTCATTACTTGCTATTACTTTTCCTCCATATACTTGGTTTAACTCTTTCTTAGATTCATGAATTTCCTCTCCTGTTTCTTTATCTATATAGTTTACTGTATATGTTAGGTCTGACCTTTTAATGTAATATATATCTATAACATTTTCTTCTTCATTTATTCCTATTATTATTTTTTCTTTGTCACTACCTGAATATTCATATCCTTCTATTTCTATTGCTTGTTCTTTAGCTATAATTGTATCTTCAAATTCTTGATTTTCTATTACTCTTGGCTCATGTAGCTGTTCATGTGTTTCTTCTTCTAGGTAGTTTACAGTATATTTTAGGTCATTTCTTTTGGTATAGTATAGTTCCATTATGTTCTCTTTTTCATTAGTTGTTATCGTTAATATCTCTTTATTACTGCTATCGTAATTATATCCTGTTATTGCTATTATTTCATCTTTTGCTATTACTATATCTTCGAATGTCTGATTTTCTACTACCTTTTGCGGATTTAATTCTCTTTTGCTACCTTTCTCTAAGTATCTTATTGCATAGATTAGGTCATTTCTTTTTGTATAATAGACTTTTACTATGTTTTCTTCTTCATTTGCTGTTATTGTTATTGGGTCATTTTCTATACTATCATAATTATAACCATCTATTACTATTATTTCTTTTGTTGTTGATACTTGACTTTCAAAAGTCTGATTTTCTACTATTCTTTGTGGATATATTTCTTTTTCTGTGCCTTTTTCTAAGTATCTTACTGTATATGTTAAGTCATTCCTTTTTGTATAGTATAAATTTATTACATTTTGTTCTTTGTTTACTGCTATTGTGATGTTATCTCTATCACTGCTTTTATAATAATATCCTGGTATATTTATTATTTCATCATTTGCTAATATTATATCTTCAAATATTTGACCTTTTGCTTCTTTGGGTGGGTATATTATTTTGTTTGTTCCCTCTTCTAAGTAATTTATGGTGTATTCTAAGTCTGTTCTCTTTTCATAATATATTTTTATTATATTGTTTTTTATTTTATTTGCTTCTTCCTCTGTAATTGTCTCTCCCTCTATCTTATTATCTTCAGCTCTTATTGTTAATGGATAATTTTCTGTTCTTCCTAATATATATCCATCTTTTAGTTGCTCTTCATATTCTTCTATTATACTTGAATATTCTGCTACTCCTATTTTTGTTTTACTTTCATCTTTTATCCCTGCATAATAGTATTCTATTTTATATCCATAGTTATTTATTTCATATCTTGCTGTTACTTCTCCTGATTCTCTTCCAAATGTGAACTTTGTTCCTAATAGTGATCCATTCTTTCCTACTTCTAATCCTTTTTTTACTTCCCATGCATCGAATGTGTGTCCTTCTTTTTCTGCCTCTCCTATATCTATTCTTTTTCCTGCTAGTTCTGTTACTGTTACTGTTCCTGTTTTTCCGTTTAATGTTCCTCCATCTAGATTTTCCTTTAAGCTTGATATCTTATAAATTATTGAATTACTTTCTTCACTTAGATTTCCTGCCATATCTACTGCTTTCATTCTTATATATTTTCCATTATATTTTAAATCTAGTTTCAAGTGTTCTTCTTCCGTGTATATTGCATTTTCTATATTAAATTCATTGTCTAATCTTTCATCTATTATATAATAATATCCTTTTACTCCTGTTTTTATTTCTTTTGTTATTTCTCCTGATGTAGATAATATTATATTGTTATTTACTCTATCACATGCTTTTGCATAAAATTTATATGTACTTCCATTATCTGTTGTTGTGTAACTTATGTTTATTTCATCATTTTCATCTATTTCGTTTACTTTTATTGTTGGTGAATTTGGTGCTGCTATATCTTTTGATGTATTTGTTGTCATTACTAATTCATTTGTTATATTTATTTCTCTCCATTGACTTCCTGTTACATCTTTTTGATATATTTTATATGTCTTATCTCCTTTTCCTCCTATTTGCCATCTTAAGTCTACTCCACCTTTTCTTTCTTCTGCTTCTAAATTTACTTCTCCTTCTAGTGTTATTTGTGGTACTTCTATTTCTACTATTCTACTTGTGTTTCCTACCATGTCTTCTACTAATACATATATATATCTTATTTCATTTATATTTGGTATTGCTATTTGACCTGTTGCTGGCTTTTCTGTACTGTTTTGGACATTTATATTTGGATTTACAAGCCTTATTGTACTTGTTATATATCTATATTTTGATAATCCTGAGTTTTCTTCATTCACATCATTAGCTTCTATCTTCACTACATTATTTATTAGCTCTGCTTTTGTTATTATTGGTGGAGTATTGTCAAAATAGTATTCTCCATATACTTGACATGGTATTCCTTCTATTGTTTTCTCTGCTATTCCTGCTGTTGTGTTTATATTTCCTGCATTATCTCCTATTTTCTTTACAAATAGATAATATTTTCCTGTTTTTCCTGCTCCTATTGTAAATGCTGTTCCACTTGTGTAATTTGTCCATGTTCCCTCTGTTAATGTCGTATTACTTTTTGATAAATAGTATTGATAACTGTTACTATTACTTAATCCTGATCCTCCTGTTTCTCCTACTGTTATGGTTACATTTCTTGTTTTTACATATCCTCCACTTGTTGGATTTACTGCTATTGTTGGTAAAGTTCTATCTATTAGCCTTGATGCTGATGCTCCTATGTTTCCATTTCCAGCAAAGTCATTACATACATTTGCTCCTACTGTTATTGTTTGAGTACATGAACCTCCGTTTGTTACTGTTATTGCATAATTTGCTCCACTTCCCCAAAAGTTTGTTATTGTTCCATTTTGTACTGAGATATCTGTTCTTTCAAAATTATATACTTCTTCACTAAAATTTATATTGTATTGTATAGTGCTTGCATTTGTTGGGTTTCCTACTTGTGGTGTTATCGTGCATGTTGGTGGCGTTGTGTCATCAATACTAACTAAAGTAATTTGTGCATAACCATTACCATTTTTACTTTCTTCTTTGGTATATCCATTTTGCATACTTCCATTACTAACTTTGTTTTCATTAATATGTCCTGATCCACCTCCTCCTGGTGACCAATATGTTTTATATCCTCCATACCAGCCTCCACCAGCACATGAATCTCCCATTCCAAATTTATAGCCTTCTGTCTGAGATGCTCTTGTTCCTGTTTCATGTTTTGTACCTTCATTATCAATTACTAGATTATACGAATTTGCTCCTCCATATAGTCCTCCTCCACTTGCCCCTGAGTTATTAGCATTTTGGTATTCTCCACCAGACCATCCTCCTAATGTGAATGCTCCTCCGCCTCCTCCAGCAACAACAAGAACATCATCTTTATTATTTTCATAGTTTTTTAATTGTCCATCATCTATAAGTGTTGTTTGAATAGAAGTAGCTCCTCCACCACCTCCTCCTTCAAATTTATCACCGTCTATAGCAGAAGTTCCACCTCCATTCCAGCCTCCATTGCCATTTGGTATGTCACTAGTATTCCCATTATACTTGCAGTCTCCTCCTTTGCCACCAACAGATATATATAGTGTCTCTCCGTGCTTCTAGATGTACTTGTCCAGTAGCATATCCTCCTTTTCCACCATAATAATATTTTTCAATTGCCATATCATAGCCACCATCTGCACCATATGCTGATAATTGATATATACCTGTTACTGGAACTTTATATGTTTGTATTCCTCCAGTGTAATCAAATGTCTGCTGGTCACCTACTACTGCCATTGCTTTTTCTTCTTCTGCTGGAATCTCTATATTTACTTGACTCTTTTTAATAATTACTACAACTGCTAATATTACTAATACAATTATAATTAATAATGCTATAATTTTTTTTATGTTTTTCATAATAATTACTATCCTCCTCTTGAAAAGTCATCCCATATAGAAACCTAAACTATAACCAACGTTTTAAATTTGATTATAGTTTAACTTTCCATACTAATGGCATAAATAAAGTTATCTATTTTTATATTTTTCTATTCCAAAAACTTTCCCTATTTTTAATTACTTCTTAGACATATTAATATATAATATATCCTATATATATTTTATCAAGTTTATTAATTATAGTAAACACGCTAAACTTATCATATATTTTTGCTCTACTTGTTTATATTACGGGAACATGTTATACACTATTTGTTACATATTATTTTCTTTTTTATAACATTTTTGAAACAATAAAAAAACATCTAAGTTTCACATCAATATTACAATATTTTTTGGAAATTAAATGTTTTTTATATATATTTTTTAATTATTCAGTATTTGTTTATATTTTTCTATAACTAGTTTTAAATCTTTAATGAAGTCTATCTTTTTTGTTTCATCTCTCAAAAGTGCAGCAGGATGCCAAGTTGGCATATACCAAATTCCACGCTTTTCAATCCACTTACCTCTTGAAGCTGTTATCCCATATTCTTGTCCTAATATGTTTTTAAGTGCTACGCTTCCTAATAATACTATAATCTTAGGTTTTACTAATATTACCTGATTTCGCAAATAGTCTAAGCAGGCTGTTGCTTCATCTTGCTCAGGATTTCTATTTCCAGGTGGTCTACATTTTACTATATTTGCTATATATACTTCTTTCCTATTTATTGCTAAAGCATCAAATGCCATATTCATGAGCTTACCTGCCTTGCCAACAAATGGCTCACCTTGCAAATCTTCATCTGCTCCTGGTCCTTCTCCTATAAACATTATACTTGCTTGCTTATTTCCAGTCCCAAATACTATGTTAGTTCTATTTGTACATAATTTGCATCTTTTACATTCCTTTAATGAATTCTCTAGTTCTTCCCAATTGTCAAACATATTATTTCTCCTATTATTTTAATATTTCACATTTCTTTTTTTGTTACGGATTTAGCTATTTCCTCATTTTGAATATTCTTTCTGCATTTTCATAAGTAATCTTTGCAATGTCTTCTAATTTCATTTGTTTAACTTCTGCAATTTTTTGTGCTATGTATTTTACATTTCTTGAGTCATTTCTTTTCCCTCTTAATGGCTCTGGTGAAAGATATGGACTATCAGTTTCTATTAGAAGCTTGTCTAATGGTATCATTTCTATTATTTCATTTGCATTTTTTGAATTCTTAAATGTAACTGGTCCTGCAAGGGAAATGAAGAATCCTAACTTTAAGGCTTCTTTTACTAATTCCCTATTTAATGGGCAACAATGGAATATCCCTTTATTGTTTACATCTATTTTATTTTTTAAAATGTCTATAGTGTCTGACACCGCTTCTCTTGTGTGTATTACTATTGGTAAATCATTATCATTTGCAACTTTTATTTGCTCTAGGAATGCCTTTCTTTGTAATTCTGCATTTTCCTTATTCCAATAATAATCTAATCCAATTTCTCCTATAGCGACTATTTTTTTATCTCCTGTTTGTAATATTTTCTTTATTTTTTCTATGTCTTTCCACAATTCCTGCTCTGTTTGTGGAATATCATTTGGAGATATTCCACAAGCTGAATATATAAAGTCATATTTATTTGCTATTTTTATTGCTTCTTTTGATGATTTGATATTATATCCTACGCATATTAATTTAGTTATCCCTTCTGCTTTTACAGATGAGATAACTTGTTCTCTATCATTTTCAAATTTTTCATCATTATAGTGTGCATGTGAATCAAATAATTCCATTCTTTTCACTCGTTAGCTTAGTTTCGCTAACTCTCCCTTCTATTTGTATAAAACAACTACATTTGCTATTGCATATTCTTTACAATGTGATATGCTTAAATCTATGCTTTCTATATTTTTAATGTCTATTCCTGTTAAAATAATTTGTGGTCTTCCTTTTTCATCATTTATTGTTTCTATATTCTTCCATTCTATTCCATATTTGTCTGGTATATTTTCTGATAGTGCTTTAAATGTTGCTTCTTTCACCGCAAATCTTGCTGCGTAATGTTGATATTTTTGTTTTTTCTTGCTTTCACAGTATTCTATCTCTTTTGGTGTGAATACTCTGTTTTTAAATCTTTCTTCTTTGTCTTCTTCTATGCTTTCTTTTATTCTAGATATTTCTATGATATCTACACCACATTTTATATTCATTTCTATGCCTTTCTGTTGTTTTAATCTATATTCTATCCCTTTATCATTGCAATATAACTAAGTATGTTTAATATTAAAGACATTACTAGTACAGTTGTTATTATGATATTTGTTTTAACATTTTTTTCCACATTTAATTCTTTGTAGAATAAATCATATTGATTTTTAACTTTTAAATACATGCTGTCTAATTCTAACACTTCTTTTAAATCTTGATAGTATATCGTTCCGATATCATCGTTTGTTATTTCTTGTATCCATAAATCTTTTGTAAATTGTAAAAATTTTCTTCTAGTACTTTTTATATTTGTTCTTTGTTTAAATTCCGTTTTTATTAGTTTTAAATTTACTTTCATATATGATATTAAAATATAAGTATATAAATATTGATTTTCATATTCTTGTGGTAGTACTGTATAATTATTTAAATCTATACTTGATGCAAATAGTGTTACACCTTCTTTTGTCATTCCTAATTTTGCATAATTCCATTTATCTATTACTTTTGTCATTCCAAAACCATTATATGCTACACTATTATCATTAGGCAAGATTTTTACATATCTAATATAATCTGATTTTATCTTTTCAAAGTCTAGTGCATTTCTCCAATAACTTTGGTCTATACATGTGTATGCAAACGTTAAATATTTTTGTGTGTCTATATTTCTTAGTTCAATTAAATTACTTCCTGTTAATTCTTCTATGAATCTATTAAATGTTAATGCTCCTTCAAATCTATCTGTCTGAATTCTTATTTTATCATAGTCAACAAGTGCCTCTTCACTATTTAGTTTATTAAATTTGTAATTAAAGTTTAGAACATCTGAAAAGTTTTCACTATTTTCTATGTCTGTTTTTAAGATTACAAAACATATTCCTGCATTAAAACATATTATTTCAATCTTTCTTATTTTGAAGAATATTCCTCTAGGAGTTTCTGCTTTTCCTTGTATATCTTTTTCTATGTCATATTCGAACATTATACAAGGTTCTTTTGATAATATTGCAGATTTAGTTTCTATTGGTAACTCTTCTAATTTCCTCATCTTTGTTTTTGTAAAATTAAATGTGCTGAACATATAATCTCTAATTTTTGGTGTAAAATAATTATATATTCCTATGTCTTTATGTTTTTCAAAAATCTTTAATGTGCATTTTGGATTTTTTAATAGCTTTTGTATATATTTATTATATTTGTTTTCTTTTATTTTATATGAGTGTATAAAATATGTATATTGAAATTTAGTCTTTAGTTCCATTTCTATATTTATTCCTTTCTCAAGGTATAAAATTTGCCTTCGTTTATATCATTTTTTGGTTTGTTTATTTTTCCAAATTTTTACCATTTCATTTTTCACAATAATATTGCATATTTAAGTCTTCTCCTAAATGCCATTTTCCTATAAAGTTTATTATTATATTATTTGTTAGTTTATATTTTGGTGCTACTACTTCTTTTCCTTCTCTATCTAATGATCCCCATAATCCATTTTTCTTTACTGCTACATATCCAAATCTATTTTGTTCTGTTGCATCATCATATATATTGTCTACTACAGTTTCTCCTTTTTTATTTACATATCCATATTTTCCGTTTTCTTGTTTTAAAAATAGAGTGTTTCCTTTTAGTACTTCTGTATTACTTTTTTCTTCACATCTAAAATTGTAATATTGATATTCTGTTCCTATCCTCATTCTTATGTATTCATTTTCTTCATTGAATTCTGATAATATTCCTATTAGCTTTACATTAAATTTTTCATCTATTATTGATGTGTTGTTTTTTGTATCTTCTGCTATGTATAAATCTGCTTTTTTGTTATAATTTATTGTTGTATAACTAAATGGTAATTCTTCTGTGTTTTTTATGTCTATTATACCTTTTTTATTGCCTTGTTCTGCTACGAATTTTCCATTATCTAATTCCTTTAAACTATCATATTGTGGTTTTATTAATATAGTTTTGTCTGTTCCCATTACTCCATATTTTTGGTCTCTTTCAAATATTATCCCTGGTGTTTCATTGTTTACTAATATTGCTTCTATTTTATTATATCCATTGTCTAATATTGCCTCTCCTTTTGAGTTTATTAGTTTTTGTTGATTTTTTTCTTTTATTACAAATAAGTCTTTTCCATATATTGATTCTATATATTCATAATTGTTTGGTAATATTTCTTCTGTTGTGTAGCTTATTACTCCATATTTATCTTGGTCGTTTACTGTTATATATCCTTCATCTTTTTTTGCTCCGATTGCTAATATATTTTTGTACTCTGTGTTTATTATTTTTCTCCCTGTATCATCTACTAATCCTAATTTTCCATCTTTTTCTATTATAAGACTTTCTTTTACACCCTTTAGAGTATATATTTTATCGTACTCACATTCTAAAATGTTGTTTCCTTTATAGTCTATTAGTCCATATTTTCCATTTTGTTTTACTTTTAGCACATTGTTTTCATACCATATATTTTGTCCTTTATCATAATTTTCTAATGCTTCTACTTGTTCGTATTCTGTAAATATTTCTTTGTTTTTCTTATTTAATACCTTGCTTTTATATTCTCCTGTTGTATTGTTTATTTCATATGTACAAATGAATATGTCTTTAGTACTATCTGGTATTATTATCATTTCTGCATATGATGGCGCAATTACTATATTTCCTTTATTATCTATTACTCCCCATTTTTCTTGTTCATATAATGCATAGTATTCGTTTCCATTTTTTGGTATTATGTCCATGCCTAATAATTGTACTAACGCCATTACAAATACTGCTACTACTATTATTGCTATTATTACTGCTAATACTTTTGAGTAATTTAATTTATTTTCTTGAGAATATCTATTTCCCTTTGCTCTTTCATTTCTCATAGTTTCTAGTTTATGTTAGCTTTTTTGCTAACATTTCCTCCTTTTACTATTTTAGCCTAGAACAAATCTGAAAAATCTTTGATTTTTCAATAAATTTGTGTGTAATGTGTATATATTAGTAAAGTCAACATGACTTTACTAATATATAATATATCAAAAAGTCCCCTTAATTACAAGGGGATTTTGTCATATTTTGGATTTTTATTTTACTCTTAATACTATAACACTCATATCGTCTTTATTTATTCCATAGTTATTATCTATAGCCTCTTTTAGTATTATATCAGCCATTTTTTGTGCATTTTGTGTTTCCATATCTTCTAATAAATACTTTAACCATAATTCCTTCTTTTTGTATTCTATATTTGAGTCTATTATACCATCACTACACATTACTATTATATCTCCATTTGCTAAATCTTTATCATATGTAGTCAATTTTATTTCTTCTAGTGCTCCTGTTGGCAATGTTAAAGTTTTAATTATTTGTACCTTATTATCATTTTTTATATAAGTTGGACATGCTCCATTTTTTATAAATTCTATATTTCCTTTATATAAATCTACTATTGCAATATCTAATGTTGCAAATATTTCTTCTGAATTATTTAATACTACTTTGTTTATTAATTCTATTGATATATTTTGGTTAAATCCAGATGCTAATAGTCTTTCTAACATTTTTATTGCTATTTGACTACTTTTTCTTGCTTCTGGTCCTGAACCCATTCCATCACTTATGGCTATTAAATTTTTTCCATCATTTAGTCTTATATTTAATATTGAATCTCCTGATACTGTGCTTTTGTTCTTTATATCTCCTGTTATTCCAATATTCATTTCATACTTGTCCGCTGACATAAAAGCTAATAAACTCTTTTCTTTTGTTATTTTAGATGTTTTTTCATTTAATTTTATTTTGTCATTTAATACTTCTGTTAATATTCTTTCTATCTTTTCTATATCGTTATTAATTATTCCTTGATTTAATATGTTTAAATACATATCTATAAAGTATCTGTCACCTTTTTTTCTTCTTATCCATAGCTCTTCTATTTTTATGTCTTTTTGTTTTAATAGCATTAATATTTTTTCTCTTTCTACTGTGTATTCTTCTTTTTCTTCTACTTCTTCTTGTATTTGTGTCGCTATGTTTGATATTGCTTTTGATATTTGCCCTAGTTGTGATTGCATGCTTTTTTTGTTTTCTTTTATTTTTTCTTGGCATATAAAGTTTGTTTTGCTTACTCGATATGCTGAATTTACCTTATTTATAACTTGTGTAATATTGTCTTCTAAATATTTACTTACATTTTCATCCTCAAATCCTATTATATAACTGTTAAATTTGGCAAAAGTTTTTAATAGGTCTTGTCTGGTTACTTGTTGTTGTTCAGTAAGTATTAAATATAATTCATTTACTATTTTGTTTGGTACTTTACTTAAGTCGTCATATAACATGTTGTCTTTTATATCATCTAATTCGTTTAATAATTCTGATATGAACAGGTCTCTATTTTTGTCTTCTATCGTTTTTTCTTGTATTAATTCTTCTAAGTCTTTGTTGTAGTCATTGTTGTTTATGTTACTGTCTATGTAATCTGTTTCTTCCTCATTATCATATGTTCTTGCTATATCTCCAATAGTTTCTGATACCACATTTAGCCTGTCCAAAGTTGATTGCCCTGTTACTAGTGCTTTGTTCGAATATGCTGGTAATAGCTTTGAACTTGCCATAAATTCTTCTATACTTATATTTATATTTGATGGCACTACTATTAGCCCTACTGCTGCAACTAATATCTCTTTTAGTATTTGTGCATCTAATGTTGTTCCGTTTGATATGTATGCTAATATTCCATTGCCTATTACAAATCCTAATATTACTCCTATTTTTCCAAATCTGTTTAGTAATCCTGATAACATTCCTGATATTGCATATAATGCTACTATACTTGGCTCATATTGTGCTATAACTCCTAATACTGCTCCTATTGTTACTCCTGATGTTGTTCCTATCAATACTCCATTCTTCCATCCTAATATTAATACAATTAATATGCTTAATATATTTCTTAATGATAGCCCAAATATTTCTATTCCCCCTAATGCTGATATTGCTACTGCTAATACTAGGCTTGCTCCCATTACTTCTTCTAGTGAAAATGCTTTTTTTTCATTTATCTCTTCTAATACTTTTAATGAATTTGTGAATATTTTGTAAAATATTACTACTATTATTGCATTCGTTATGTTTGCTAATAAATTGTATATTGTAAATGATGTGATTACATATCTAAATATCATTACAGTTAATACACATATAAATAACCTTTTGCTTAACTTGATTTTTTCATTTTTGTTTTCTTCATTATATATTGGTCTTTTTATTGCAAATGTTATCATTAACATTAGTAATGTTAATATGTAGTTTAGCCCTCCTGATGCACCAAATCCTATAATATTTCCTATTATTGATATTATTATTATTCCAAATGCTGGTATTCCAGCTGCAAAGCTAGCTCCTACTAATGCTATACTGAATGGAGATACTTCTCCTCCTAATCCTATCATTGATACTAAAAGTGTTATTACATATATTAATATATTTTTTTTAGTGAATATATTTTTTAATAAATTTTTTATATCTTCCATTTTGTTATTGTCTTCTTGTCCAACTTCTTCATATTGTACATTTTGAAACATCCTTACCACCTCTACAAACTTTCTTTTTGGTAATATTTTATTATGTGTTTTTTGATTTTTTTGTCTTTTTATGGTTACTTTCAAAAAAAGTTTTTTACATTTTGTGATATAAACAATCTGTCTTCCTTTTTTTGGGACAAATTGCTTTTTCTATTTTATTACATATTGTCGCAAAACGCAAGATTTTGTCTAAAGTTTCTTTATAATTTCTATATAAGTTTTGTTTTTTTTTTTATTTAAAGTATTTGTTTGCAGAACTTTTACCTTTTATCTTAAAAAAATTTATTTGTTATAATGTAAAGGGTTATAGAATATATTATATTTTTTAAAAACAGCTAATTTCGCAGGCGACGGTAATCACCGTTACCTAGAAAATTTGTTGGAATATAATTTTATTTTTTTAATACATAATTCCATCTCTACTTTCAAA
>JAAWFD010000033.1 GCA_022794615.1 Clostridia bacterium | reverse complement strand
ACCATCTACCTGGGGGACCGGCTTTTCGACGGAACGCTGGACTTTCTCCGCCGGGTGCGGGAGCGGGGCGGGCGGTATCTCTTTGCCACTAATAACTCCTCCCGCAGCGTCACGGCCTATGTGGAGCGCCTCCGGAAGATGGGAATCGACGCGGTGGAGGAGGATTTCCTCACCTCCACCGACGCCCTCATCTGGTACCTCCGGGGGAAGTACGACGATGCATTGATTTACGCCTTCGGCACCCGGACGTTCCGCCAGCAGCTCAGCGAGGCGGGTTTCCGGATTACCGATAAGCGGGAGGAGGGAATTTCCCTTCTGGTCTGTGGCTTTGACACGGAGCTGACCTTCCAGAAGCTGGAGGACGCCTGCATCCTTCTGGGGGACCCGGCGGTGGACTTCATTGCCACCAATCCCGATTGGGTCTGTCCTACGGCCTGGGGCTCTGTGCCGGATTGCGGCTCCGTGTGTGAGATGCTCTTCCGGGCCACGGGCCGGCGGCCCAAGGTCATCGGCAAGCCGGAGCCGGAGATGGCTCTGCTGGCCATGGACCGCTGGAACTGCTCCAAGGAGGAGACGGTTTTGGTGGGCGACCGAATTTATACCGACATCGCCTGCGGCGTCCACGCCGGAATCGACACGGCCTTTGTCCTCTCCGGAGAGGGTGTGCCCTCGGATATCGAGAAGTACGGCGTTCACCCCTCGGAAACCTATTCGAACATCCGGGAAATCTGGGAAAAGATGGGTTGAACGGCAAATTCTAATACAAATTAGATGTAACGTTGTATGGATTGCACAAGAATTTAAAAATTTATTCACATAAATTGGGTTTTTATTGACAAAGCTCTTGATGCAGTATATACTAAAAATGGCTGTTTTGCGACTTCCGATTTTGTTCGGCGGGAGACGTGAACGCAAATATAATTGCTATAATGCTCCATAATAAAACTTGAACTCCAATTAGAACTCCGACTGTTCCAAATACTACTTTTATAACACTCAATTTGCGATATCTAATTCCAATATATAAAATTATGCATCCAGTTGCTATTGCTAAAGGTAATATATATGGTTTAAATACATCTCTTAATCGTACATTATTAACTGATACAATTTTTATATCTTCTTTTTTAACTCTTAAATTAGTTTCTGTGTTTTCTTCATTGTTATCTGTTGTAGCTTTTGGATATAAATCGTTTACTTTATCTACAATTGTATTTTTTTGTTCTTCTGTTATTTCATTAGCAGTTACTTGAAATGTATCATTATATATTTCAATTTTTTGAACTATAGCTTTATTCTTTCCAAAAGCATCTTTTACTATTTTTTCTATTTTACTTATGTCTACTTCTTCACCTACATAAATAGTTATCTTATTATAACTTCTAAACTTTTGTTCAACATTGAAGCCACCTACTATAACAACTATTAGTCCAATAACTACTAATAATATTGAAACTATTCCTATTATTCTATTTTTAGTACTAATTTGTTTCATTTTATCTTCCTTTCCTCTCTAATCATCTAATACTTTTATTGTTATCATATGGTATATCAGTGTTACTGCTCCCCAGAACATTACCATTCCTAGGCTTGATAGTTGTGACCATCTCATAAAGCAAAATACTATTGCCACTATTGCTATTGGTATTAAATCTTCTTGTATTATTTTCTTTTTGTTAATTATTCTTAATGTTATTATATAATTTATTATTAACATTATTAATATTCCTGCAATTCCTTCTATTGTTAATATTACATTTGTATATCTTATTATTAATAGATATAGAGCTATAAGTCCTATATAAAGTACACTTGCAAGTAGTCCTCTCATTTTATGTTTCACTACTAAAACTGCTAATGATATTATTACAATTATTACTATAACTATGCTAAATATTAATAGCATTTCATTTGTTATATCTGAATATACATATTGATTTTCTGTTAATTTATATTCTATTGGTAACATTTCGTTATCTAATGTAACTGCTATTGTTGTTGCTGATTGTATATTTTTTTGAAATGTTTCATTATTAGTTGTTGCATTACTTAATTTAAGTTGTATCTTCCCACTAGAATTTGGATTATCAAAACTTTGAGATAATATTTCACGTCCATCTATTTGTAAAGATATTTTGGGTTGATTTTCATCTTCTGTATTAGTATCGCTACTACTATTTGAATTACTTTCTCGTTTTGCTTTTGTTTCTTCAGTTGTAGCATATTTTTTTGTTATTTCTTCAAATTTTGTTGTCCCTTCTTTTGTAAATTCTATGTTTAAATATACTTCTGTTCCATTTTGTGTTTCTCTATATAAAACATTTGCTAATTCAATATCTGCATTTGTCATAAACACTTCTTTTGTTTTACTATCTTTTATTTCGAATTTTCCTTGTTCTGTAGCATTACTTACTAGATAGTTTGTTTTATCATCTTCTTTTAGTTCTATTACTATAGCTTCTTTACTTGCTCTAATCAAATATTCCTCTGCACCTAGCTTTTCTAATCTTATTTGTAATATTTCTTTTGTTTTGTTTACATCTTCATCTGTGATTTCTGCATCACCATCTTTTTTTACTGGCTCTAATCTTATTTGTCTATATCCTGACAATTGCATTCCTAATTTATATTCTTTAACTTGATTTTCCATCCTATTTTGCTTTTGTACATATACTCCTGCAAATGATATTAAACTTATTAGTATTACAGTTAAAATTATTGTAGCTACTTTTACTTTTTTCATTTTACTTTTTCTTCCTTCCTATATTATAATAATTTTGTATCGTTTATTATTAGCTCAAACCAAACTTTTAAAAACTTTGCTGCATATTTGCTCATCATTGTTCTATCCATAAATATCTGAAAGTAATCTAAAACAGGACATATATTTGTATCTATTGTTAGATTTACTATTATTTTTCTTTCTTCTTCATGTACTTTTAATTCTGCATGTGTTACTGCATAATTAACTCTATCATGTATATCAAATGTAGACATATTTTGATTTCTTACTCTACTTCTATGAACATCTGATTTATCTGCTAATATCAATGCTGCTGATATATCACTTACTGCTGTTCCTGTATCTTCATCATGATTTCCTATTGCTGTTAATATCTCCATTCTATCTTCTGCCAGCATTCCCATTTCTTTTAGAATTTGATTTGCTAAAATTGCTCCACTATGTGCATGGTCTATCCTGTTTATGGCATTTCCTATATCATGCAAATATCCTGCTATTTTGCCTAATTCTACAATTCTTTCATCATATCCTAACTTTTCCAATATTTCTCCACATCTATTTGATACTATTGTTATATGTCTTTCTGAATGTTCAGTATATCCAATTGCATCTAGTTGATTTTGTGCTGCCTTTACTAATGCTTGTACTTCCAAATTGTTCTTTACATCATTTATACTTATCATTCGTTTCCTCCTTCTTATTCTTTTTGAATTTTACTCTATTTTTATAAAAATATCAACTACTATTTGTATTTTTTATTGAATTATTTTTAATCTTTGCTATACTCTTTAAAATACTTGTATAAATTTATTTTATACTATATACATTATTTCATTTCCTGGAAAATATTTTTTCATAATTTCTCTTAAATACTCTTCCCCATCTCTTCTTATTTCATTTTTATACATGTATTTTCCTTTTCCTCTTCCTGTCATTATCTCTTTATTATATAAATCTATAGCTTTTGGAAATGCTTCCTCATTTATTTTTGTGTGAACAAAACTATATGTCATAAATATTATTTCGAAAAATACTTGTTTTTTTACTTTGTTTGTTAGCTGTTCTTCTAATCTTTGTATTAATTCTTTATATAATTGCTTCCAATTTTCTACTAATATTACTGGTGCTATTAATATTCCTACTTTATATCCCGCTTCTACTAATTTGTTTATTGCTTCAATTCTTCCTTTTAATCTAGATGTTCCAAATTCTACTTTATTTATTATTTCTTCGGGATTCACACTTACTCTTATTATTATTTTACCATTATGGTCTATTTCTAATATGTCATCTACCATATCAAATTTTGTAGGAAATGTTAAATATCCCTTTTTCGTTTTTGCAAAGTTTTCTATTGTCCATACTAAATTCTTTGTTATTGTATTTTCTAATATTAAATCACTATTACTTCCTATTTCAAATGTTAATTCTTTTTCTGACTTTTCTGCTGTTTTTATTATCTTCTCTAACATTTGCTCTCTATTTACAAATAATCTTAAATATGCACATTTGTTATAGTTGCATACTAAATAACAATACATGCATGCTGCTGTACATCCTGATGATGTGTATGGCACTAAGTAGTCTGATGTTTTATGATTTTCTACAAATTTATGTGTTTTTCGTACTCCTATTATTAGGTTTCTTTTCATATCCATAAATTCTGAATTTTGTTTTTTTCTCATTTCTTCTATATTATTGTGATTTTCTATTATTACCTTTGGTGTTTCTCTATATTTTTTTAGTAAATCTTTTCCTAATTCATAGTTTTCTATTTCTTTTTCATAATAAATAGCTTTTGGCTTAAACATTTTTTCCTCCTATTCATAGGTTTAGTTTAACCAAAAGCTATTATTATATTATTTAAAATCCCAATTTGGAACATATTCTTCTTCATGTTCCCCTAGTTCTTGTATATATCCATTATCTAAATTTAAGCTAAATAAATAATTTTCTATCTCTTCATATTCTTGTAATGTCAGTTTTCTATTTAAGTTTTCCACATTTTTTGCCATATACGTTGGAAAGTATTGAGCCATAACACTGACAAAAATATTTTCATCTAAATTTTCTTTAATCCAATTTAATACTTTTTTACTATTTTCAATATTGTTTGGCAAGACCAAATGTCTTATCATTAATCCTTTTTTCATAATTCCATTTTCATCTAGTTTAGGTATTCCTACTTGTTTATACATTTCTTTTATTGCTTGTGTACTTATTTCAAAGTAGTTTTTTACTTTAGAATATTTTTCTCCTAACTCATTATAGTAATACTTTAGGTCTGGTAAATAAATATCGATATATCCATTTAATTTCTTAATTGTTTCTATATCCTCATACCCATTTGTATTATATACTATTGGTATTTTTAATCCATTTCCTTTTGCTATCTTTATTGCCTCCATGATTTGCATTGCATAACTTGTAGGCGTTACTAAATTAATATTTTCTACATTTTGATTTTGCTGTCGTATAAATATATCTGCTAATTCCTTTACTGTTATTTCTTTTCCTTTTCCTTGCTGACTTATCTCATAATTTTGGCAATATATGCAATTCATATTACAGTTTGAAAAAAATACTGTTCCTGATCCTCTTTCTCCACTGATACAAGGCTCTTCAAAATTATGTATGGAATATAGTGCTATTTTTACTGTGTCTCTTGACTTGCACCTTCCTACTTCGTTTTCATTTCTATTTACTTTGCATTTATGTGGGCATATTTCACATTTTTCTAATTCTTCTATTTTCATTATCTTTGCTCCATTTAGATATTTTTTGTGTCTTTTAATATTTTTTTATTCCATATATGTAATTGCTTTTAATATTCCAAATTTACCATATTCATATGTAAGTCCTCCTTGCATATATGCTATATATGGCTCTCGTATTGGGCCATCACAACTTAATTCTATTGTTGAACCTTGTGTAAATGTTCCTGCTGCCATTATTACTTTATTTTCATAACCTCCCATATTTGATGGCTCTGGTTTTACATTACTATCTATCGGTGAGCCACTTTGTATTCCTTGGCAAAATTTTATTAGTTTTTGTTCATCTTTTAATACTATAGTCTGTACTATATCCGCTCTTTTTTCATCATATTTGGGCTCTACATTATATCCTAGTTTTTCTAACATTCTGCTTGCAAATATCATTGTTTTTAATGTACTTGCTACAACACTTGGTGCAAAAAATAGTCCTTTTAATATTAGTGGATTTTGATTTAGTGATGGTCCTATTTCTTTTCCTATACCTGGTGAAGTTAATCTTTCTGCACATAATTCTATTAGTTTCTCTTTTCCTACTATATATGCTCCTCCTGTTGCTATTCCAGCTCCAAGATTTTTCATTAATGACCCTACCATTATGTCTGCCCCTACTTGTGTTGGCTCTTTTTCTTGTACAAATTCTCCATAACAGTTGTCTACCATTATTATTACTTCTTTGTCTACTTCTCTTATTGCTTTTATTGCTTCTTCTATTTGTTGTACTGTTAAACTCTTTCTTGTTGAATATCCTCTTGATCTTTGTATTTCAATTAATTTTATTTTTTCTTTTTTATTTAACAATCTGTTTTTTATTCTTTCTATATCAAAATCATTGTTTTTTAGTTCTATCTGCTCGTATTTTATATTGTATGATTTTAGAGAACTTTTACTTACTTCTTTTCCTATTCCTATAATTGTTTGTAATGTATCGTATGGTGCTCCTGTTATACTTAACATTGTATCTCCTGGTCTTAATAGTGCTGATAAAGTTGTTGCTAGTGCTTGTGTTCCTGATGTTAACTGTATCCTTACTAGTGCATCTTCTGTTTTAAATATTCTTGAATATATTTCTTCTATTTTATTTCGACCTGCTTCATCTATTCCATATCCGTTTGAACTGTGTAAGTGCATTTCTGCTAATCCACTTTCTTGAAATGCTGATAATACTTTCTCACTATTTTTCTCGCATATACTTTCTATTTTTTCGTATATTGGTTTTAGTTCTTTCTCCGTTTGTTTCCCTAGTTCTAATATTTCTTCTTTTATTCCTAATTTGTTCATTTTCCTATCATATGTTAGTTCTTAAAGCTAACATATTCCACCTTTCTTATAATTTTGTAAGCTTTAAAACTTACATAGAATTCTGTATAAGATATCTCTATCCAGTTTCGTTTCTTTACGCATAAGTTATTCAAACTTGCTTTGCTTGAACGACAAACTTATCTTCGTTCTTAGAGTTATCGTAACTGGATAGATTTAAAATAATAAAATTATTTTTAAATCATTATTCTTTCTTTTTCTCCTCTTTTTCAAGATAATTTTATTCAAGTAAAACCGTTGATATTTCAACGGTTTTACTTTTATTGTAATATTTTTTACTTTTTATTTTTAGTCTTGTGCATATGGTAATATTGCTATGTGTCTTGCTCTTTTTATGGCTAATGTTATGTCTCTTTGGTGTTTTGCACATGCTCCTGTTGTTCTTCTTGGTAAAATTTTTCCTTTTTCATTTACGAATTTTTTTAATTGTTCTATGTTTTTATAATCTAAGTTAAAGTCTTTGTCACTACATAATACGCATACTTTCTTTCTTTGTTTTCTAAACTTTGGATTATAATCTTCATCATAATTATTATTGTTTTTATTGAATTTTTTGTTTTGTTTTTTGTCTGCCATGTTATTTTCCCTCCTCTATTTTAAAATGGTAGGTCATCACTTGCAGATACATCAAAGTCAGATTCCCCAGCTCCTGATGCTCCACCAGCAAATGCTGTTCCAAATGTATTTTCAAATGAACTTCCTGATGCTTCTCCATCTCTTTTGCTGTCTGCGAAGTATGCTTCTTCTGCTACTACTTCTGTTATGTAATGTTTTACTCCTTTGTCATCATCCCATGTTCTTGTTTGTATTCTTCCTATGATACCTACTTGTTGGCCTTTCTTAAAGTATTTACTGCAGAATTCTCCTAGTTTGCTCCATGCAACTACGTTTATGAAATCTGCTTGTCTTTCTTCTCCTTGCTTTGCAAATCTTCTATTTACTGCAAGTGAGAATGATGATACTACTGTGTTATTTGTTTGTGTGTATCTTGTTTCTGGATCTCTTGTTAATCTTCCCATTAATATTACTTTGTTCATTTTTTCACATACCTTTCTTTTACTTTATTCTAAGGCCTCTATTTTTTTGTCTTAGTCTTCTTTTCTTACTACAATGAATTTTAATATTTCATCTGTTATTCTATATATTCTTTCTAGTTCAGTTATTGAACTTGGTTCTGCTTCGAAAGTAAATAACATGTAATGTGCTTCTTTGTTTTTCTTTATTTCATATGCTAATTTTTTTAATCCCATATTTTTTACTTCTTCTACTTTTCCATTTTCATTTATTAGCCCTGTGAATTTTGTTTCTATTGCTTTTAAACCTTCTTCATCAACTTTTGGACTAATAATGATAACACTTTCGTATTTATTCATTATTTTCACCTCCCTTTGGATTTATAACCCGCCTTTTTTACGGGTAAGGATTTCTTACTTTTTCCTTATTTTTAAAGCATTGCTATTTTATCACATTTTTTGTCCTTTTGCAATACTTATTTTCCTTTTTCGTTGCCTTTTAATATTCAAATGAAAAAGGAGAACTTCTTCTCCTTTTTCCATTTTATTAATAGTATTTTTATATCTTTTAAAATTTATTTCTTTTTATCTAATAATTTTTTTCCTTCAAAATTATAAAATCCGTCTTCTAATTCTATAATATATACACCACTTCCAGCGTAATTTCCTCTTACAACATAATCTCCTGCCATTGAGTCTTTTTCAAATTCAAATACTTTTTTATTATTTAATGTATCAAATGATATTATTTTACCATTCCCCTTTAATAATACATATCTATTTGATGTGATATATTTGCTATTACAGCTATCTATTCCTATAATATCTGAAAATTCATTTTTTAAATTCCCTTGTTTATCATATGTCTTTACTTTCTTTTCTCTTAAATTTATTGCTATTATTGTTTCTCCATATAAGTTCCAATCATAATTATTAAGTTTTATCTCTTTTCCGTTTTCAAATATTACTGAATTTTCGTTGCTTGATCTTCTTGTTATTTTTATAATTTTGTTAGTTAATTCATCTATGTAATTCGCTCCAGTTGCTATTAATTCACCATTTGTTTTATAAATACTATAAGTTTTATCTGTTCTGCTTTTTAATGCTATATAATCTCCACTTTTATAACATTTTTCATCGTAGCTAAAATTCTCTATAGTTGCAACCTTCTCTCCTTTTGTATTATAAAAATATACTTTATTAGCTTTATCATCTCTACTTATAACAGTAATTTCATTTTTGCTATTAATATGGAAAGATGAATAAGTTGAATCTTCCCTTATAAATTCTTTTAAATCTTTATTAAATAATATTATTCTTATTTTCTTGTCTCCACTAGTTTTACCATCACTTTCTACTATATAGAAGTATTCTTCTCTACAATTTATATATGTAACATATTTTACATTAATATCGTCCACTTCTTTTTTCAGTTTTAATTCTTCATCGTATATCCTATATTTTTGATATGTAGTGTTATCGTCCTTTTTTATTGTTTCTATTAATATTATATAATTTGTATCTGTTTTTTCGATTTTTATTTCTAACACATTCTGATCTTTTAATTCTTCTTTTAACTTTAGATTTTTGTCATAAATGCTGACTTTATTATTTTCAAATAATATATTGTATTGAAAATTTATCTTTTCTCTATCTTTAAAAATCACATCCCCTGTTTTGGCATTATAATAGTTATTATCGATTTTAATTAAATAATCATAACTAGAATTAATTCTGAAAGAATAATTTATTGAATTATTGAAAAATCCTTTTTCCTCTGTTTCGCAAATTACTTTTCCATTTTCAGATAAATAATAATATTTATCATCTTTTTCTACATAGAAAATACCTAAATTGTTATAAGTTGATATTTGATCATATTCTAGAGGTATTATAATATTTCCTTTTTCATCAATTATTCCATTTAGAGAATCTTTTTTCACTTCATAATATTTATCATTATCTGTTGTCTTTATATAGTCATATGTTCCAAATTTTACAATTTGTTTTTCATTTTTGTCTATAATAGCATATTGTCTTTCTTTGTCTATCTCTTTAGAAGCAATTGCTAGACCGTTTTTAAACTCTCCTATTTTTTTATAACCTGTAAATGTATATATTTTTTCTTTTTCATCAGCATAATAATAATTCTCTTCATCTTTGTATATTAATGTAAAAACTTCTCTTTCCTCTTCTTTTTTTGTTCTTGTTTTTGAATTATTAAATATGATTATTGCTGTTATTACTACTGCTAATATAGTAATTATACTAACTATCGAAACTATTAGCATTTTCTTTTTATTTTTCATAAAAATTTATCCCCCTTAATTTATTTTTTTTATTATATATATAAATCATATATTTGTCAAAGAATTATTAAATTTTATATTAATTTTTGCAGATTAGAAATTATATGTCATACTTTTTTGATAAATATATACTTTGAGTACCTCCTATGCTGTTTATTTGTTATTTTTTAAGCAATATTATTTTTGGTACTCTCTTTCAAAATTTTTAACCTATATATTTTTTCTTCATGAGTAGTCAAAAGTTAATTTTAATATTTTTTATAACTTTTTCAAAGCATTGTCATCATTTATAACTTTTTTACTCAGAAATGAAAATACCACCAGTAAAAATACACTGATGGTAATTCATTTTAATTGGAAAGTACCGCTTCTAAAGTATTTCCATTATCACCTGTTTGAAAGGTTAGAAACGTTTTTTCGTCTTCCTCTCTCTGTGAAATTAGTTTTGCTTTAAAGTCCGTAGCAAGTTTCATCACTTTTGCCTCTTCTGCTTTTCTTTCGATTGCAGTTCCAGTAAGTGTCACTTTAACTACTTCTGAATGTAGCTCAACTTTTTCCACACTTTTTGCCAAATTGGAGAGTAATACCTTTAAACTGTCTCCATTATTGCCCGTTCGAAAAGTTAGAACTGTTTTTTCCTCTTCTTCTCTCTGAGAAATCAATTTTGCTTCAAAGTCAGTAGCACATTTCATTACTTTTGCTTCTTGTGCTTTCCTTTGGTCTGCAGTTCCGTCAAGTATTACCTTGACTTCATCAAATATAAACGGGATTTTTTTAACACTTTTCGGCATTTTGTCCTCCTGCAAATGGTAATATTCTACTATTGGTTACATATATATTATATCATATTTGAATAAAAAATTCCATAAAATATTTGATAAATTGGTGCATTTATTGATAAATAATATGGGTGTACTTTATATAAATAAACTATATAATGTATAGATATCAGTAAATACAAGAAAAGGCGTAAATATGAAATACGTCCATAAATTATCAACATAATAAAAAGTGTTCTTATAAGATGTTAAATCCTATAAAAACACTAGGCTGAGCAGGTAATTTGCCTGTAGAACATCAAACCCTTGCTATTTCTGTTTTAAAGAAGATTATGCTACTAGAATTACAACACGATTCATACGCATTTTTCTTAAAATTTTATGCAATTCTTGTGCTTTTTTAGTTTGTAATATTCCTGTTTCATTTATATCTTCATCTAATTTCCATTATACGTTTTTTCAACATTGCACTTTGTCAATCCATATCTAATTACATATAACTTCATTTTCAAGTAATAATTTCTTTCCAATATTTTTTCCTCTATAATCTTTGTCAACTATCAATATAGAAACTTCTCCATCAAAATAGTTTTCTAATTCTTTAGGTAAATAATTATAATTGTTTTCATAAACCTTTAAAGCATCTAAATCTTTAATATCTTTACTTTTGTATAATTGTTTTTTCATAATTGTGTAAAATTTCTTTTTCAATAAATGTTTTTTAGAATTAGCTTTTGAATATCCACTAAATCCAACTAATTTTCTGCCATTCTTATAAGTAACAATTTTTTCGCTTTCTTCTAATACTGTAAATAAATATATCCAAGCACAAATATTACCAGTCACACCACATTCTTTTTTACCTAAATTCCATTCATTTGCAAGAATTTTTACTGCTTGTATCATTTCTGAATAATACATATACTTCTCCTAATTTTCTAATCTTGTACACTCTTTATATTTTGTACTTCAAATCTATATTTTTGACCATTTTTATTAACTTCATCTAAAAACATATCATAAGTCTTGCCCATAATTTATTATCTCCATATAAAGCTCTAGATGCAACAATTTTTTCTCCTGTTTCACTATGATAAAAACATCTTCGACAATATATAAATCTCCTTTTTAATGTTTATAAACGCCTTTAATTTTTAATTCTCTCTAATCTTTCTCCTTTATTTTACTAAACTTAAATCTCCATTTATAACTTTTGGCGAAAATCCTGATATTTCATCATATAACATTCCTTCTGGAATATCATTATATAAATATATTTTTTTATTTTTTATAAATGCCTCATATATTTCAATAAATGTTGCTCCACCTATATAATTCTTTTTTCCATTTTTATCAAAATTTAATGTTAATACTGCATCCATTGTTGCAATTCTTTCTTCACTCATTCTAAACATTCTAGCTTTAAATTCTGCATGTTCTTTTTTTCCTAAATCCCAACTTTTCTTTTCTGCATCTGGTTCATAATATGAATTTGGTAATTCTACTATATGTCCCATTTCTTCTAATTTTTCTTTTATTGGTGCTATATGCTTATAAAATGCTTTACTACATATAATTAATATTTTCATAAATTTTTTCCTCCTCATCATTATTTTATATGCAAATTATAACAATAAAATCTACATATTACAACAAAATGCCAAAATTTCTTAACTTTCGTCACAATTCATGGTATATATTATGTGTATTCTAATTAACAATTCAAGAATATTGCTGTCTTCTTGGGAATTTTACAATTCCTAAGATGCCAGGCGAAAACAAGTTACATATAGGATTGTGAACTGATTATTAGAAAGTGTGAAAATTTTAAAATATATAGTAAACTTGTCCAGTATTTATAAGTAATTAAGAAAGCCATGAGTGCAAAGTTCAATATTCTATTTACATACACACTAAAATGAACCCTCCTTGTTAAACTTTTTGTCTAACAATTTGAGTTCACTTCACTACAGTTGATTTATTAATGTTTCGCTAAAGTGCGACGATTTTAATTATTGGAGCGAACGTCGTAGTTATCTACAACTTTTTTCTCTTGACGATTGATATAAATATCAATCAATTTATTGTTTTTACTTTAACACAAAGTTTATAAACTTTCAAGTGTTTTGAGTAAAAATCCAATTTATAAAATTGAACCAATCTTAATTCATAAATTTTTATAAGATTGCAAAAACAAGTACTTTAAAGAGTTATTAAGCTCAAAAAAGTACTTGCTCCTGACTTAAATTATTGGGATATCCGATGAATTTCTTAACCTTACTGATGCATAAATTGCATTAGTTGCTGACATATCTGTATAACATCCTATAACAATTTGCTCAGGAGTTGTTTTATATAAATATGCAACTGTCCTAATTATATCAGCATTCCAATCATAGGACTTACCGAACAACACATCTGCCAACGTAAGATTTGGATTTTCTCCGTAAAGAATATCATATCCTCTTTCCACAAATTTTCGAGTTAATCGAGCCATACGAGAATCGACTTCAAGTGGATATCTTTCCTTAATTTCTTCAGCTGTAAGTAGCCGTGCATTATAAAGACGCATTCAGCCATTTTTTTACCTCCTTAACAATTCTGTTTGCGAGTTAATAGTTACTATATATAAAACTTGCAATTTGCAAGATAATCAAATTATGTTAATATTGTAGCATGAAAAATTGATATTCTCAATACAAATAAAGAAATTTTAACTCTATAAAACTATATTTATTGTTTTTAAGTATTTATTTACCCAATCTTTATAGATTATTAAATAAATATAGTGCAACTTGATTTTGTTCTTCTTTAGTCATTTCCATAATTTTAGCCATTGCAAACATTATAAGATGATATTTAGCAAAATTTATTAAGGTAGTTCTATATTCTTCATCAATTTCTTTTAACATATTATCAAATTTTGCGTACATTTCAGGCTTATCATATTTTAAATCAGTATAACTACTATCACTCATACATATTGCAAGTCTTAATTTATTTGTTAAGTCCATATCATTTATCATATCTACTAAATATTTTACTTTTTCATTTTCCATATCTACTTTTTCTCCTTTTAAAATCTAGTATCATTATTTTTCTTTTTATTTTTTGTTTGCTTGTTTTCATCTGGTATAGTTACTCTTCTAGCAATATTATTAGCAATTTCATTATCGTTGTTGTCGAATATGCCATTTTTATATAGGTCATCACTAACAATCTTATAGTTATTATCTTTGTCATAGCAAATTCTTTTGTGAAAATGGCTCATAATACTACTCAAAAAGTCTTTAAAATTCTGTAATTGCTCTTTTAAACTTTCTTTTTCAGTTCGTAATTTATTTATAATCTTATCTTTAGTAGACCATTCTTTTTATCTCTTCGGTTAGTTTTTTAATTTCTTGGACATTCTCGTTTGAAATAACCATATTATTTTTATTAAGTTTAGAAGGCTTTAATTCATTTAATATATCATTTACTTTTTTAGTGCTATTATCAAGATTAATTGCTTTATTAGTTGCTTGTGATAATCTTTTAGAGTTTTGCTCACGTTGTTTCTTCATTTCTCTATAATTTGTCATATCATTTACATTTATATCTTGATTTCTTCCTAATTGCTTTTGTTTTAAGATAGCATTTTTTTCATAAATTCTATTATATGACCTAATACAACAAGCTCTCATTTCATCTTGTATTCGTTGTAACGATTCTTTCGTAAATACTTTTGATTTTGCTGGTTGCTTTTTCATACCTTTCTTATAACCCTCTTTTACAGGAACACCAACTAAATGTAAATGTGGAGATAGTTCATCAAAATGTATTACTGCATTTGCAACTTTAAATTCTGGTACAATTCTCATTAAGTCTAATACTTGTTCTTTGTAAACATATCTCATATTCATCCTATAATCTAAATTTTTATTATTCCAGAAGTCCATATCTCCAAGTTCAATTATTAGTTCGCAAGCCAATCTTTTTGTTTATCTTGTGATATATGCTTAAAATAGTTATCAATTTTTCTATCTTCACGAGTTTGCTTATTATTATATTCTAGCCTTGCCTCTTCAAATTCTTGTAAATATAGTTCTTGAACATCTTGATATAAGTTATCTGTTCCATATAAAATATAAATATTATCTTTATTATTATCATAATCTCTTAAATTGTGTTTATTCACTTTTGATAACTGTGTTGCGTTTTGTATTCCATTGTTTGCAAATGATGTTTCTCCAGATGGATTGTTTTTTGCAACTTTTTTAACTTTGCATAGGAATTTGACTTTAGTCAATATTCCTAACCCCCTATAAGTTATGACATGCCATCATAACTTTTGGGCTCTACGAGGCAATAACTTTTTTTGAAGCAAGAAAAATACCATCCTTTTCAGAATGATATTTGTATCTATCTGTTCAATTTAGTTCGAACAGATACGTCGTTGGAGCAGGTAGTGGGAATCGAACCCACGTAGCTAGCTTGGAAGGCTAGGGTTCTACCATTGAACTACACCTGCATATAGTTGTCAGAAAGTGATTGGAGCAGGTAGTGGGAATCGAACCCACGTAGCCAGCTTGGAAGGCTGGGGTTCTACCATTGAACTACACCTGCATTTCTTCCTGACAAGTATAGATTATAAATGTTTATTAGAAAAAAGTCAATACTTTTTTTCAAAAATTTATATTTTTCAAAAAATCTTATTTTGCAATTGCCCTTTTTCAAAAAATTTGGATATTATTAACACTTTAGCTTTCCATATTCATTTTAATATCCATTATGCAATTAATTAGATAATCTACATCTTCTAAAGTATTATCATCACCAAAAGTTATTCTCAATGCACCATTAGAATAACTTGGCTCTAAACCAATAGCTGTAAGAACATGTGATGGCTCAGTAGCACCAGTATTGCATGCCGATCCAGCAGAAGCACATATTCCCAATTCATCTAGTTTAATTAACATGGTAGATGCATCAATATCCTTAAAAGAAACATTAGCATTTCCTGGTAGCCTATTTGATAAAGAGCCATTAATTTTTATATCTTCTACTTTTTCTTTTAATTTACCAATATAATAATCTCTTAGTTCTTGCAAATGATTTATATGATTTTTCAACTCTTTATTTGCGATTTGACATGCTTCACCTAGTCCTATCATTCCTGATACATTTTCTGTGCCTGCTCTTAAATTTTTTTCTTGATGTCCACCATTAATAAACTTATCTAAATGTATACCCTCCCTGACATATAGAGCACCTATTCCTTTAGGACCATATATCTTATGAGAAGATAATGACAGCATATCAATATCTAATTTTTTAACATTTATTTCTATATTTCCAACAGCTTGAACTGCATCTGTATGAAATGTAATATTTCTACTTTTTGCAATTTTAGAAATTTCCTCTATAGGTTGTATTGTTCCAATTTCATTATTTGCAAACATTATACTTATTAAAATTGTTCTATCTGTAATGCTATTAACAAGCTGTTCTAAATCTACCTTTCCATCTTTGTCTACATTTAAATATGTTACTTCAAATCCTTGCTTTTCTAAATTTTCGCATGTCTCTAAAACAGCATGATGCTCTATTTTTGAAGTAATTATATGATTACCTTTATTTTTATTTGCATAGGCAAATCCCTTTACTGCCATATTATCGCTTTCTGATCCTCCTGATGTAAAATATATCTCATGTTGATTACATCCTATTAAATTTGCAACTTTATGCCTTGCATCTTCAATTGCTCTTTTATTTCTTCTCCCTAAACTATACATTGATGATGGGTTTCCATATGATTCCATAAAATATGGAAACATTTCTATTAATACTTGTTCTTTTACTTTAGTAGTTGCTGCATTATCAAAATATCTTATCTTCAAAAAAATCCCTCCATTATATGTTTTTTTAAGTTTATTTCAATACATTAATCAATTTTTCTTATGTAATTATATTCAGAAAATTTTTAAATATTTATTTTTTAGTATTGATTTATAATCGTAGTTACTATATAATATCTACAAATTAGTTTCAAATTTTACATTTATTCCATTTTGGGGAACTTTAATTTTTTCTTTCAATCTTTCGGAAAGTTGAGGTGAACTTTATGCTAAATATTTTAAAATTAAAAAATATTCTTTTTAAAAATTTTGACTGCCAAAAAGTCTACATTAGTACTAATGGTATCATATCTATGAACTTTTCGATTGATGAAGTAAAGATTATAGCTAATTCCAAACGAATAATTTTAGGAAGTAATAGTGAGAAAGATTTTATTATTGATTTATTTAAAACAAATAAAATAATAATTGATAAAAGTGGATTTAAAATTACATTGATTTTCGACAATTTGGAAGTTGAATTACAAGTATAAATTTATATATCACAAGATAACCTGTTGTTTCACCTTTATTATGTGATTTCAACAGGTTTTTCTTGTCTAAGTACTACTGAATTTTATTTTTCTTTTTCTATTGTAATAAGTTCAGCTGGAGTACATTCTAAATACTTGCAAAATTCTTCTATATATCTGAATGATATTGATTTAGTTTTTCTATTTATTATTTGATTTAAATTTCTATTTGTGATATCCATCTTTTGACATAACCAATATTTTGATTTTCCTTGCTTTTTTAATAATTCTTCTACATTTATAA
Organism: Clostridia bacterium; assembly: GCA_022794615.1. Classification (GTDB taxonomy): domain Bacteria; phylum Bacillota; class Clostridia; order TANB77; family CAG-508; genus CAG-269. The sequence goes on along the minus strand of JAAWFD010000033.1, from coordinate 29,750 downwards.
TTACCATTCATTTTCTCCTTTTTGAGAAAATTTTATAATAAATTAAAAGTGTTTTTAAGGTATTCACAAATATCTTACCTCTTCAAAATATTTAAAATATTATCTATATTGTCTTGTACTGCCTGATATCCAAAATTATAACATTTCTTAATTTTTTTTATATCTAATAATCCTGTTTTGTCACTTGGAACTGTTAATATATAATCTGCTTCTTTTAAACCACTCTCTGAAATCTTATTTCCCATAATATCTATAGTTTTCATTACAATATCCATAATATCACTTTTATCATCTATTTCATCCGCTGAAAAATTGACTGCTATAATTTTATCAGCCCCTAATTCTTTTACTGGTTTAACTGGGGTATTGTTTAAAGTTCCACCATCTAAAAATTTGTGTTTTTCGAATTGACAAGGAGAAAAAACCACTGGAAAACTACTACTTGCTCTAACTGCTTTTCCAACACTTATATTCGTTATATAATTTTTACTGCCTTTTGGAATAAGATTTGAAAAGATGTATTCTTCTGAATCAGATACATCTACACTTGGTATAGCTATGGGCATTTTAATATCACTTATTTTTTTTATTCCTTTTCTATTAGCCATTTCATCAAATATTTTTTCTATATTTTCCCCTGTTTTTAGTCCAGATAATTTTACTTTTTTACTCATTACAAAATTGCCAATTCCATTTAATATTGGTGTACTATTTATATTAACTATATCTTTTGAATACATATCAAATAATGTATATATATAATATGGAGAATAGCCCATAGCATATAAAGAAGCAACTAAACTACCTGAACTTGTTCCTCCTATTATATCTACTTTTATATCATGTTCTTCTAGTGCTTTTAATACCCCTGCATGTGCTATTCCTCTAATTCCTCCTCCAGACAAAACTAAACCTAATCTCATTTTTTCCTCCTACATTTAGTTTTATTATTTACTAATTATTATGTATTTAAACGAGATTAGGTTACATTTTTATTATTTTTAATTTTATTTATTCTAAAAAAGCTATGCTTTTCTGTATAATACAATTATGTCAAGTAATAATTTTAATTTTTTATGTTTCCATTTAAGTCTAATTTAATTTCATTGTCTTTATTATATACTATTAATTCTCCTTCTTTGTTTTCTATAGTTGCATTTTTCATGCTACATACTTTTTCTAATTCTGCGGAATATATTTCTGTTTCATTTGTGTCTATATTTAATGTTCTTATTATGTTTGTATTTCGTACTTTTTGTACTAATGTATAATTAAAGTTTATTAAAGTTTCTCCTTTTCCGTTTATTAAACCTTGTTTTCCATCTTCATTTCCTGCTATAAAATAATCATCAAATGCATATTGTAAATAACTGTATTCTGTTTCTATTATTGGTTTTCCGTGTATATCAGAAATTTGATATTTGTAATCTTCATCTTTATATGTATTTTTTATGTAATATTTTTCATTTTCTGTTTTATTTATTATATCATTAAAGTTTACCTGTACTTCGTTTCCATTACTATCACATACATAATTTCTTTCATTATCTGTTATATATATATATAATCCCTTCGATTCTATATAATCTTTTTCAATATTTATTATTGTTTCCCCTTTTAAATTCTTTACACCATATTTATTATTCTTATTTAATACAAATGTTTCATTATTACTATTATAATCTATATATTGATATTCATAATTTATAATCTTTTTGTCGTTTAAATTTATTCCATATCTGCCATCTTTTGATACTATTAAATATACCTTGTCCTTTGTTCCTAGATGTGGAATTCTATATATCATATTATATTCTAAATCTAATGTTAGCTTTCCTTTATAGTTTACATAGCCATAGCGGTATCCTTCATCTGTTCTTTTTGATACTATATATCCACCATTTTCTCCATAACCATCGTTTTCTACTGTCTCATATTTTGATAGTACTTCTTCAATATCTTTATCTTGTGATTTTATTAAAGATATTATGCCTATTATTATTACAATTATTGCTATAATTACTATTATCTTTTTCATATATTCCCCTCTTTTTAGTTTTAAACTGTTTTCTGTTTTAATCTTTATATATTATAAATCAGTTTTTGTTGTATTTATTTTAGCATTTTGTATTATTTCTTTCAAGTAGTAATTTAGTTTTATTTTGTCTTTTTATTTACTCCAATTATTCCTCCTAATATTCCACATATTATACTTACTACTATCATTATAATTGATGCTCCTGTTAATTCAAATCTGTTATTTATTATACTTGATGTTAAATATATAATTGCTAAATATATTATCCCTATTATTGCTCCATTTAATATTCCATTTTTACTTATTTTTATATTTGCAATCGAACTTCCTATTATTATGCTTAATGCTGTTATTACTATTATTACTGGCGATATTGTATTTTCTTTTACATCTGTATTTGTTAGTATTATTGAGAATATTAATAAAAACACTAATGTTAGTATTATTGATATAAGTACACCCTTTAATATATTTATTATACTACTATTTTTTATTTTTTCCATTTTCTCAGTGGATGTTAGCTTTCAAAGCTGACATCTTCTCCTTTCTTTAAATTTATAAGCATTGAAAGCTTACATAAACTGGATGGATTCAAAAATAATAAAATTATTGTTCAACCCTTCACACACATTGTACTTTTTCTATAAAAGTACAATTACTATTAATATTATTTTATTCAATTTTTATATTATTAGAACATAAAAAGAATAGTAATACATTTTAAGTTTATTACTATTCAACTAAGTTATTTTAAAAATCCTTTTATAATTTGTTCTTCTGCTTCTTTTTCATTTAATCCTAATGTCATTAATTTTATAAGTTGTTCACCTGCAATTTTTCCTATTGCTGCTTCATGTATTAAATTAGCGTCAATGTTGTTTGCTGATATTTCTGGTATTGCTAGTACTTTTGCCTTATCTTTAATTATTGCATCACATTCTACATGTCCAAAGCATTTTGAATTTCCATATACTTTTGATGCAAATTCTTGATTAGAGTTTTCTGTTGCTACTGACCTTGATTTTACATGTGTACTTGCGTTTTCTCCATTTAAATTTACTTCAAACAGAGTTTTTGCTGTTTGGCTACCATGTGTCATTATTTTTTCTGTTATTACTAAGTTTGTGTTTGATTGTAATTCTCCCTTTGTTGTTCTTATTGTAGAGTCTACACCTTTTATTTGTGCAGTTTCCATCTCTAATGAACTTCCTTCTTTTAAATATACTTCTGTTACTGGATTTAATATTCTTTTTCCTTCACCATCTCCTTCACCATAATGCTTTTCTATATATTTAACATTTGCCCCTTCTTCTAGATAAAATCTATGTATTCCGTTATGTTCAGAATCTTTATGATGGTCATTGTGTATTCCACATCCAGCTACAATTATTACTTTTGAATTTTTACCTATATAAAAATCATTATATACAATATCCTTTATTCCACTTTCTGTTATTATTACTGGTATATGTACAAATTCAAATTTTGTGTTTTCTTTAACTATTATATCTATTCCTGTTCCATCTTCTTTTGGCTTTATTTCTATGTTTTTACTTGATTTTCTTTGTATTCCTTTTCCATTTTTGCGTATATTATATGCTCCATCTAGTATTTTTTCTATGTCTGAAATTTCGCTTAGTAAACTATTATCTATATTGTTTAATTCTTCCATTATGCTTCCTCCTTTTTTAGTTTACAGCAAATTGCTTGTCCTGTGCTTCCTATTATTTCTTCTTTATTTTCTGCAATTTGTTCTATCTTTCCATTTTTTATTAATACTATTTTATCTGCTATATTTAATATCCTTTCTTGATGTGAAATTATTAAAATTGATTCTTCTTGTTCTCTTAATTCTTCAAATACTTTTATTAAATTATTAAAACTCCATAAATCTATTCCAGCTTCTGGCTCATCAAATATCGTTAATTTTGATTTTCTTACTGTTGCTAATGCTATCTCTATTCTTTTTAGTTCCCCTCCTGATAATGAATTATTTACTTCTCTATCTATGTATTCTTTTGCACATAATCCTACTTTTGATAATGTATTACATGCTTCCATTTTCTTTATCTCTTTTCCTGCTGATAATTTTATCAAGTCATATACTGTTATGCCTTTGAATTTTACAGGTTGCTGAAACGCAAAGGATATTCCTTTTTTTGCTCTTTCATCTATTGTTAGCTCTGTTATGTTTTCGCCATTAAAAATTATTTCTCCTTCATCTGGATTTTCTATTCCCATTATTATTTTTGATAATGTTGATTTTCCTGATCCATTTGGTCCTGTTATTACTATTAGTTGATTGTCTTCAATTGTTAAATTTATTTTATTCAATATTTTTTTATTATTTCTTACAAAACTTATATCTTTTAATTCTAACATTTTTTCCTCCTTATTGTTATTTTATCTATATATTTTAGTTAATCTTATTTCCTTGTTTTTGTGTGATTTTATCACATTTTTTATAAATTGTCTACTAGAATAAAATTCAGAATCTGAGTTTGATTAATTTACAGAATAGATTAAAAAACAGTACTAATTAAAGTAAGTGCACCCTATTGGGTAGATATGAATTAAAAAACAGATTATGTGGCTACATTAATTTGTAGTCTTATAGTCTGTTTTTTAATTTAATATTATAAAATAGTTATTTTCCTTGCTTTAACATCCATAATTTCTTACTATATTTTAAAATATATTCGTCCATTAAACTAGATGTTGCATAATCTTTAGCATTATCAGCACTTTCCTTAATCTTTACAATAGTATTTAATAAATTATCATAATCAGAAATTAAATTAGTAAAGATGGTATTACTAGAAACCTTTTTATTCTCTGCCTCTTTAATTTTTGTAATTTGCAAATAATCTTTTAGTGTTCCTAAAGGCTGTGCACCATTAATTAAAATATGCTCTGCTATTTCATCAATTTCTTCAAATATACAATCATAAAACTCTTCTAATACCTTATGAAATATAAAAAAGTCCCTTCCCTCAATATTCCAATGATAATTTTGTAACTTTCTAAAAAAAACATTTAAGTCTGCTAACAATTGGTTTAGATTATTATTAACCTCTTCCATAAAATTCCTCCTTTTTTCAATAATATTGCCATTTATATATTTTTTATTCACACATTTTCATATAACTCATATTCTAAATTAGGAGGTTTTATATGAATAAAAAATTATTAATACTATTATTTTCTGTTGTCATTTTCTTTTCTGGAAGCTGTGTTTTCGCATTTGGTCCATCATCATCCGAATTACATAATGGTATAGATGTAAGTGAATGGCAAGGTAATATCAATTTTGCTGAAGTAAAACAGTCAGGAATTGATATAGTTTATATTAAGTCAAGTCAAGGGTCAAATTACGTGGATCCATATTTTAAAACTCATTATGAAAATGCAAAAGCAAATGGCTTAAATATTGGATTTTACCATTTCGTAACAGCATATACAGAAGAAGAAGCTATTGAAGAAGCTCGTTTCTTTGTATCAGTAATAAATAATTATGCTTCTGACTGCAAATTAGCCATGGATTTTGAACAATTTGGTGATTTAAGTGTTTCTGAAATAAACGAAATTTCTACTGCCTTCCTAGATACAGTAACTTCTTTAACAAATAAAGAAGTAGTAATTTATAGCGATGCTTCCAATGCTAGAAATGTGTTTGGTCCTGAGTTAGCTTCGAAATATCATATATGGGTTGCAGACTATTATGTTTCTGAGCCTTCTAATGGAAATTGGTCATCATGGATAGGTTTTCAATATACGAATAAAGGAGAAATTTCTGGTATAGATGGATATGTTGATAGAGATTATTTTACTAATGAAATATTTTTATCTGACTCTTCTCCAGTAAATGTAGATAATCTTCCTAATCCATCTACTAATGAAAATTGTATAATTGTTCAAAGAGGCGATACATTAAGTGCAATTGCTGAAAAGTATAATACTTCATACCTATATCTAGCAAAAGTAAATAACATTTCTAACCCTAATCTTATCTATACAAGTCAAAAGATTTGTGTTCCTAGCTTAGATGATTCTAGTCTAAATGATACAAGCCATATGCTATATGTAATAAAATGGGGCAATACTTTAAATATGATTAGTAAATTGTTTGATGTCCCAGTTCAGGATATTGTTGATTTGAATGATATTTCTAATCCAAATTTAATTTATGCTGGTCAAATTTTAAGAATTCCTGTAATTAATAGGCACTAAACTTCTTTATGTGTCATGGGGACGTAGATTCTGACACAAATATTTCAGTTTTCTATTTGCTGTTACTTTTATATATTCTTAAAAAGAAGAAACTACATATATTGTAATTTCTTCTTTTTCTTTAAATTTTTATACTCTTGATTCATGACAAGTAAAATATATAACTTGATATGTTTTAGAAATGGCTTTTATTAATGATATCGCCTTTTCTATCTTTTCTTCATCTAAATTAACAAATGGGTCATCTAAAATTAAAAATGGTTTTTCATCTTCAAAAATAGAATCTATTAATGCTAATCTAGTACATATCCCTACTAAATCTTTATATCCTGCACTAAATATTTCTATGCTTTTCTTTTCCCCATTAACTTCTATATTAGTATTTAAGTCTATATCTATGGTTGTTTTATCAGCTATATTACTATTTTCAGATAATATTTTTATATATTTATTTAAGTTTAAATTCATAGATTGTAAATAATTTGCTGATAATTTTTCTTTTGCTTTTTCTAAAATTTCCATAGTTTTGTCTAATATATTTTTTCTTCTCTCAAGTTCTGTTTTTTGTTCTTCATATTCTTCTAAATCTGTTTCTAATTCAGGTTTTTCATCAACAATTGTGGAAAATTCATCGATTTTTTTATTAGTTGATGCCATATTTTGTATAACTATATTAATTTTATTTTTTATTTTTTGTATGCTTTCTTCTATGTCTTCAATTTTTTCTTCTATTGGTTGAATTTTTTCTATTTCTTTTATATTGTGTTGTTCTAAGAATTTATGTGTATCATATTGTGCCTTCTGATACTCTTCTTTTATTCTTTCATTGTCTTGGATTTTTATTTTTATTTCATCTAAATATTTTCCATAATCTTCTACTATGATTTTAAAATATCTTTGTAAATATTCTTCTATATTTAGTTTATTTTCTTCTATTATTACTTGTGAATTTTTATAATTATTATAGTTTAATTTTATTCGTAATAATATTTCATAGATATCTTCGTCTATGTATTTCTTTTCATATTTGCATATATATTGAATTAAGTCATTCTTCTGTTCTTCTTTCTTTTCTTTAATTTCTGCTATTTGTGATTCATATCTTTTTATTTCATTTATTATTTTATTTTCTTTTTTATTTTTTGAATTTAATTTTCTTTGTATAAATAATATTAATATTCCCACTACTATTATTATTGAACTTATTATTTTTTGTTTTATGAAAAAGATGCTAATTATTCCAGATAATATTATTAATATGGATATTATTATTAATATTATTTTATAATTTTTATTTTGCTTTAAACTTTGTTTCTCATTTTCCTTTTGTTTCTTGCTTTTTTCTATTTCTTGTATAATATTATCTTTTTGTTTATATTCATTATATATTTTTTGCTTTTCTTCTATTTCTTTTTCTGTTAAAAATTGATATATAATTTTTTCTTTAATTTCTTCTTTTGCTTTATTTACTAGCATTACTTTTCTTTCTACTTCAGCAATTTCTTCTTTTTGAGGTATTCCGTTTTGGAAGAATTCCTTTATTTCTTGTTCTGATTTTTTTCTATCTTCTTCTATCTCTTTAATTTTTTCATATTGTTTAATTATTTCTTCTCGTAATCTCTGTTCATTCGCTCTTTTTATTTTTTCTTCTAGTTGCTCAATTTCTTCTTTTCCTCTTTCATTTTCTTCTTGCATATTTTTGTATTCTTTTTCATACATTGTTAGATTTTTTTCTGCTTCTTCACATCTTTCTATTTTTATATTTGTTTCCTTTATTTCTATTTCTTTATTTTTTATTTCTTTTTTTAATTGTTCACTTTTCTTTAATAATCTTTTTTGTGCTTCTCCATATCTATTCATATCATCTTGAATTGTATCTAAATTAGTAAGTTTTGTTGTTAAGTCATTACTTATTTGTACTTTTATTTCTTGTTGTGGTACGAATATACTTTTTGTAAATGATTCTTTGTTTATTTTAAATATTTCTTCTCCTATTTTTTCTGTGTATGTATTTACTTCTTTATTTGTTTCTAAATTTATTAATGTAAATGTATCTCCTTTTGGTGTGTCTCCAAAAAATCTTTCTATCCTATATTGTATTCCTTTTATTTCTAAATCTATATTTCCTCCATATTTTCCACCATTCCATGGCATATATTTTTGTCTTTCTGCTTTTTCTGTTGTGCTTTTATCAAATCCATATAACATTGATTTTATAAATACTGATAGTGTTGTTTTTCCCCATCCATTTTCTTCTTTAAATATTGTTAGGTTGTTTTCAAATTCAATCTCTTTTTTGCATATTTTTCCGAAATTTTCTATATAACCTCTTAATAATCGCATTTTTAAATTTCACCTCCCAATATTGCTCTTATTCCTGTTAGACATATCTCACTTTTTTCTTCTTCTGAAAGGCTTTCTTGTTCTACTAATCTTATAAATTCTCCTTTTAATGATATGTCACTTTTGAATTCTTGATAATTTATTATTACTTTTGCATTGTTTTTTACTTCAAAATAAAAATATTCATCATTATATTTATTTTCTATTTTATGTATGTCTAAATAGTCTTCTATATTTTCTCCAGCTTTGTTTACTTCATAACTTCCTATAAGTGTTATCCTTACTAAATCCCTTTTTTCTATGTTTTCTATTTTTTTTGATATTTGCTCTTCAAATTGATTTTGTGTTTCTATTTCTGATATGTCTATTTCTATATTTTGTATAGTTCTTTTAGAATGTTTTATGAACTCTTTTTTTAATAGTTTTCCTCCTTCTATTTCTAATAATATGAAACCTTTTTCACCACATTCATCAAAGCTTCTTCCCTCTAAGCACCCACTATAACTATAGTTTCCTCTGTTGTCTAACTTTCCTTCTTCTCTTTTATGTATATGTCCTAATGCTAAGTAATCTATGTTTTTATTTTTTAGTTGGTTTAAAATTATTGTTTCTGCTTTGTCCTTTGGATTTACACTTTTGTCTATTTGACCATGTAGTGTCACTATATTATAATCTTCATATTTTAATATTAATTTGTCATATATATTGGCTTTGTTTTTATTTAATTCTACTCCTGATATTACTACATTTTCATATCTGTATTGTTTCCATTCTTCTTCAAATGTTTTTATATTTTCTGGTTTTTCTTCCTCGTCTAGAAAATTATTTATGTCATGATTTCCTTTTAAATATATGAAGTCTATATTTTCATTTTCTTTTATTAAATTTATTATATATCTTTTTGTTGTTTTTAACATTGTCTTTTTTGTGTCATCAAATAAATCTCCTGCTATTATTATTGCATCAACTTTTTCCTTTTGTGCATACTCTACCATTTCTTTAAAGTTTTCTGTTAATTCTATTTTTCTCTTTTTTGATTTTTCTTTGCTTAATTTACTTTCCATTGGTGAATCTAAATGTATATCTGCACAGTGTATTATTTTCATTTTCTTCTTACCTTCCTTTTTTTCTTTTCACTTTTATATTATCAAACATTAGTTCTTTTGTCAATCTTTATTTTTGCATACATAAAAAACTATATTAGAAATATTTTTAATTTATTACTTCTAATATAGTTTTCATGTTTATTTTCTTTTTTATTGAATAGGAAAAATTGTAGATTTTTGCTATTTAACAAGGTTAAGCTACCTTGTAATGCAGTTTCTTAGAATGTTAAAGCTTTGCTTGTCACCTTCTAAGTATGCTAAGCTTTTCTACACACATGGATATCGAAAGCTTTGCTTTCGTTAACATCCACTTTTCTTATAAATTTTCTGATGTTCCTGTTTCATCAAATGGTATGAATTTTTTTACTATACTTGGTTTTATTACATCTTCTGTTTTGAATAGATTGAATGATGTATTTATTTTGTTGTCTACTAATTCTTCTACTTCATTTTGACTTGCATGCCCTGTTAATACTAATTCACTTACTAATATTTGTTTTGCATTGTTTAACATTTTCTTTTCACCTGTTGATAAACCTTTTTCTTTTTGTTTGAAACTTAGGTTTCTTACTACATCGGCTACTTCATAAATGTCGCCACTTTTCATTTTTTCCATATTGTCTCTATATCTTTTATTCCAATTTTTTTCCATGTCTGTTTCATTTTGCCCTAATACTGTAAATACTTTTTGAGCTGATTCTTGATCTATTATATTTCTTACTCCTACTTCTTCTGCTTTTTGTGTTGGTATCATTACTTTTACCTCTCCTGGCATTTTTAGTATATAGTAAGATTGTTTCTCCCCTAATATATTTTTTTCTTCTATTGAATCTATTATCCCTGCTCCATACATTGGATATACAATTTTATCGCCTACATTGAACATGTAAGTCACTCCTTTCAGCATTCTTCATCTTGACTAAAAGTAAAAATTTAAAAGCTATCAATTGTTGTTTTTCTTCTTTTCCCCTTGATAACTTTTGTATCTCTTTTAACCTCTTCTATTATACTACAAAAATTGGTAAAAGTCAAAGCTATTACCATTTTTTTTTGATTATTTTTCCTTTTGTCCCAGTATTTTCTAGTGATAATTTTTTTTTACTTTTTTATTCTATGAATGTTATTATCGTTGGTATCTTTCTGTAAAATATATTCTGTTTTTTCTACTTACTAGTTGAACCAAATCCACCTATTCTTTCTCCTTCTGCTTGGTCATTATCTATTGTTAAGTATTTTTGAAATATCGCTTGTCCTATAGCTTCTCCTTTTTTTATTACTACATCTTCATCTTTTATATTGAAGAACGAAAACATAAAGTGTCCATCATTATCTGGATTTCCATAATAGTCTTTGTCAATTATTCCTACACTATTTGCCATTACTAATCCTTTTTTCTTTGGGTTTGAACTTCTATTGCATAACATTAGATATTCATCTTCTTTCATATATGCTTTTAGCCCTGTTTTTATTAATGTTGGTGCTACTCCTTTTTTGAAGCTTGGTATTATTGTGTCTTCTGCTGCTTCTATATCATATCCTGCTGAATATTTTGTTTTTCTTATTGGTAAATTTATTCCTTTGTCTTCAAATCCTTTTGCTATTTCAAATCCTCTTTCTTTTTCCATTTCTTATTTCTTCCTTTCCATATTTATTTTATATCTTTTTTGTACTTTTTTCTATTGCATTTTATCATTTTATTTTTCTGTTTGCAAGTAATATTGTTTTATTTTAATACAAGCCCTGATATATTATCAGGACTCTTGGTACTTGTATTACATATTTTTTCTATATGCCTTTCAATCTTTTATTATTGTGTTTTATTGTTTCATCAAAGAAGTTTGGGTAGTTTTTATAAAGTTCATAGTAAATTTGTGCTATGGTAGAAAAACTCATCAAAAATCCTTCTACATTCACTGGCATTTTTATAGTAAATTCATTGGAATTATGAGTAATTAATAAATCAGATAAATCTTCTGATTGTACTTCTGATAGTATCCTAGATAAAATACCATGTACATTTCCAATTCTTTCTAATAAAAATATTATCTGGTATGAATCTTCTTTTCTTGTTACTTGAAACACTTTCTCTAGTTCTATTGTTTTATTTACAATTTTCCGAACTTCTACAAATATCTTGTTTCTCCTTCGCGATACATATGATTGAGATATACCCATAATTTCACCAGTTTCTTTCTGCGTTTTTCCAGCAATACGATTTAATAATATAATTGTATCTCTTGGTCTTAAACAATTTAAAATCATTTCCAAATCTCTAATTGTTTCCTGTTGTTTAAATATTTCTTCAACAAAGTTGGCTTTTGGGTCTTCTATTATATTTTCTAAAGTCATCTTGTTTCCATCTTTATCTTCTGTAATAATATCCTCCATATGACTTTCGTACAAATATTTCTTTCTTTTTCTATAATACATTCTGATTTCATTTTTTATGCATGTAGTTGCATATGATGAAAATTTAATTTTTTTCTCTTTATTAAAACTCTGTACAGCTTTTATTAATCCCATAGTACCAATTGATACCATATCATCATAGTTTGATGAAGTTATAGTAACATGAAATGTGTTTTTAACAATAAAATGAACTAATTTTATATTTTGTTCAGCCATCGTTCTTTCCTCTTCTGTCAACTTCCGTTGTTGTTTCGATGCCTTTTTCATTACTTCTCCCTTCTTTATTTTTAATAATAAAAGTTACATACCGTATATTGACTTATGTGAACATTGTACTATATTGTTTTTCTATTTGCAAGATATTTATTTGTCAGATAGCCATTATTTTATAAAAAAAATCATCAAACCTCTTAGTTCAATGATTATAACTGGTAGCGAAGGGTGGATTCGAACCGCCGACCTGTCGGGTATGAACCGAATGCTCTAGCCAACTGAGCTACTTCGCCATTTAAGATTAGTTTATCCTCTTACAAGAACATTATTCATTATAAGTGTAAAAGATACATTTGTCAATAGAAAAAGAAGATTTTTCAAAAAATCTTCCTTTTATACTTTTTTATTCACTTTTATTTAACTAATGTCTTCTTCTATAACAACCTCTAAAACTTCCTGTAGTGCCATTATTATTTCTGTTAGGAACAAATTCGGCATTTAAAACCACATTCTGTGAATTACTATTACAGTTACAGCCACAATTAGAATTGTTAGAAGATACTGCTAAATTAGAATTATTATTAACAATTCCATTTATTGTATTAATATCATCTAGTGATAATACAGTTCCATTATTATTGTTATTACTTGTACAACCACAATTACAATTACAATTACAATTACAATCACTATTTCTATTTCTGCATCCACAATTACTTCTGCTTCTTCCATTATTGCAATTACAGCTGTTGCCCATTCTTCCTATTATACCACATAATCCGTTATCACAATCATTATCGTCATCATTTCCACAACATTTTCTAATTCTACTTTTTATTCTGCAAATCAATTGTGCTATATATGCCACTATATATGCTAATATTGAATAGATGATACCATATATTATAAACGATGTATCAAACACCGTAAAAGCTAGTATTAGGAAAACAGCAAAAAATGTTGCAGCGACTAATATTGGACATTTAAGAATTCTTTGTAATACAATTGCTAAGATTATTGTAACAACTGGTAATACGAAAAATATAAGTATATTGCTCATATTATTTTCCTCCTATAAATTTTTCTATTGTATATTAAGTGGAAATCCACTTTTAATTCTATGTCTACTATATAATATGAACTTTTTTGTTTTTCGTACCTATTTATAATCTACTTTTACTAAATATAATCCATGAGCTGGTAATGTTTTTCCTGCATTTTCTCTTTTTCCCATATTAATTATAGTTTCTATTTCTTCTGGCTTTATTTTGCCTAGTCCCACATCAACTAGTGTTCCTGAAATTATCCTAACCATGTTATATAAAAAACCATTTCCTGTAAGCTCTATAAAAACCCTTTCATTATCTTTATAAACTTTTGCATCATAAATTGTTCTAACACTACTTTTACTACTTGTTCCACTTGCTTTAAATGCTTTAAAATCGTGTTCTCCTATAAAATATTTTACTGCTCGTTGCATTTTATCAATATCTAATTTAGTTGGTATATGGCATTCCATGTTTCTATATATTGCAGTTCCATTATGTGTATTGTTTATTACATATCTATATGTTTTTTGTTTACAAGTTAATCTACTATGAAATCTTTCATCTACTTCTTCTGCTTCTTTAATTACTATAGATTTTTTTAACTTTGAATTTATTGCTAATGGAAATTTTTCTATTGGAAGTTTAGAATTTGTCTTGAAATTAGCAACTTGAGCAAGTGCATGCACACCTGCATCAGTTCTTCCTGATGCATTTAGCTCCACTTGCTCTCCTGTTATGTCTTCAATAGCTTTTTCTATTGTTCCTTGTATATTTAATTTGTTAGGTTGTTTTTGCCATCCGATTAAAATCTTTTCCATCATATTCAATCGTTAATTTTATATTTCGCATTTTTATATATTCATATTAGTTTAATCTACTAACATGTCTCCTTTTATTTTATTATTCTTCTTCCTTAATCTTATCTTGTTTTGATTTCTTAGTATCTTTCTTTTCTGATTTTTCTCTTATTTTGTTTTTTATTCTTTCAAAACGTTTCATTTTGTCTTGCTTATTTTCTGGAAATCGCTTTGTTATTATATTACTAATTAATATCTTTTTTAATGAGTCCTCCTTTACATCTGCTATTAATGTTCCATCTTTTGCAACTGATATTTTACCAGTTTCTTCTGATACTACTATTGCTATTCCATCTGATTCTTTTGATATTCCTATTGCCGCCCTATGTCTTGTTCCTAATTCTTTTGCTATATCCATATCTGATGCTAATGGTAACATACATGCTGCTGCTGCAATTTTATTATTGCTTATTACAACTGCTCCATCATGTAAAGGTGTATTTGGAACAAATATATTAACTAATAATTGTGGTGATATTTCTGATTCTATTGCTATTCCCGTTGATACTATGTCTTTTATTTTTATGTCTCTTTCAATAACTATTAATGCTCCTGTACTCGATTTTGAAAGTTCACTTACTGCAATTACTATTTTATATATATCTTCTTTTGTTCTAGTTACTATATCCTTATTGTCTATTCCAAAAAATCTTGTAAATTTGTTCGTTCCTAATTGTTCTAATGCCCTTCTTATTTCTGGTTGAAATATTATTATTAATAATATTACTCCCCAATTCATTACTTCTGATAATAAATAATTTAATATTGTTAAGTTTAATATATCACTTAGCCATCTAGCTATTATCAAAAGTGTTATTCCCTTTATTAATTGCCATGCTCTTGAATCTTTTACTATTTTTATTAATTGATATATTAGAAATACTACTATTATTAAATCTAATATTACACTTATTAATTTTACTGGATACATCTGTAATGTTTGTATATATGTTAATATGTTTTGTTCATAAAAATTTTCTAATATTTGTACAAAATTATCTATCATATTTTTTCCTTTCTATTATTGATTATATGCAATATTTAAAAGGATGCTTTTATTATTTATTTATTAATAGATATATCAAGCTATAAAATGACCCTGCTAATAATATAACTAGCATTATACTTGCTATTATTTTTCCTATTAATTTTCCAGTATCTACTTTAACCTTTTTTGTTTTTTTATCTTTTTTCTCTGTTTCCATCTTTTTCTTCCTTTCGTATTATTGATTTATCTCAAACCTAGTTACTCCTCTATTAAATGTTTGATATTTTCTTTTTATTTTAGGATGTTTAAACTCTTTTCTTATCATGTTCAATATTGCTTGTCCTTTTCTATAACCATGTACTACTTCTACTACTTTTATATAATATGGCAGTGTATCTAATTCTTTACTTAATATGTATTCTGCTTCTAATACTGTTTTGTCATGTAAGTCCACTGTTAATAGCTCTTCTGGTCTTAGAAATATATCATCCATTTAATTCTCCTTTTTCCCTTATCTTTGTAAATTATATTCTTTTTATATCTTTTAGTCAATAGTTTTTAACGCTTTTACCAAAATATCACTACTTGTTACAATGTCTTCAAATATGGTTTTTATCTCATCTGTATAATAAATTTGACCACAAGGTTTTACTTCTTCACCAACTTTTATAAATACTGGCATATTGTTTCTATCTCCGTTGAAATATTTTATTGCTCCTCTTAATCTTGATTTTTCTTCTTCACTTGCAGTAGTTATATCTATATACATTGCTTTTTGCTCTTTTGCACCAAAATCTGTGATTTTATTTGCTACTATCTTAGTTTCTTCATCTTCTCTTATACTTAATCTTCCTTCTATTAAAATTATATTTTCTTCTATTAAACTATTTTGTGCTAACATATATGCATTTTCAAATATTATTATTTCAACTTGACCATATAAATCTTCAATTGTCATAAATGCCATTATTTTGTTATTTTTTGTATATTTCTTCTTTATAGATGTAATAATTCCTGCTATTCTTACTATTTGACCATCTTGAAATCTTATTTCCTCTTTAGAAGTCATCTCTACACTTTCTTGTGCATTTATTTCATCAATTTCTCTCATATGTAATGAATTGATATTTGTTTGTGCTAAGATTTGGTCTTTTATCTTTTCTAGTGGATGTCCTGATATATATATTCCTAACATTTCTTTTTCTACTGATAATAACTCTTTTTCTCCCATTTCAGGTTGCTCATTAAAAGTATATTTTATTTGCTTTGTTTTTTCTTCACTTTCTCCTCCTAGGTCAAACATTGATACTTGTCCATCTATTCCCTTTTTATTTGATATTTGTATTATATCTATTATGTTTTCAAATGATGCTAATAAGGTGCTTCTTGTTTGGTTAAACTGGTCAAATACTCCTGCTTTTATTAAACTTTCTATACATTTTTTATTAACTGCTTCTCCTGCCATTCTTTCGCAAAAGTCTGTAAAATCCTTAAAGTCCCCATTTTCTTGTCTTTCTTTTACAATATTGTTTACAGGTATAATTCCTACATTTTTTATACTTCCTAGCCCAAATCTTATCTTTCCAGTATGTGTGGTATTCGTATTTTCATTGTTACTTGAATCACTTTCTACTGTAAATCTTGTGTAACTTTTGTTTATATCTGGTCTTAAAATTTCTATTCCTAGTTTCTTGCATTCATCTATATATTGTGGTATTTTATCTAAATTTCCTAAGAAACTATTTAGCATTGATGCCATAAATTCTGCTGGATAATATGCTTTTAAATATCCTGTTCTATATGCTACTACTGCATAACATGCTGCATGTGATTTATTGAATGCATATTTTGCAAATTCTGACATTTCATCAAATATTTTATTTGCTGATTCTGCATCTATTCCATTTCTTACACATCCTGGTACAACTATATTTCCATCTTCATCTAATTGTCCATTAATGAATATTTCTCTTTCTTTTTCCATTACATCAAGCTTTTTCTTTCCCATTGCTCTACGAACTAAGTCTGCTCTTCCTAGAGAATATCCTGCAAGTTCCCTTACTATCTGCATTACCTGCTCTTGATATACCATACATCCATATGTTACATTTAATATTGGCTCTAAACTTGGATGTGTGTATTCATTATGCCCTGGATTTAATTTTCCTTTTATATATCTTGGTATTTGATCCATTGGCCCTGGTCTATATAGTGATACCCCAGCAATTAAATCTTCTAAGCAGTCTGGTTTAAGTTCTTTCATGAAGTTTGTCATTCCTTGGCTTTCAAATTGGAATAGTCCCATTGTACTTCCATCTTGCCATAATTTAAATACTTTTGGGTCATTCATTTCTTCATCAAATTCTACTTCTATTCCCCTTGTTTGTTTTACAAGTTCAATTGTGTCTTTTATTACTGTTAGTGTTCGTAGCCCTAAAAAGTCCATTTTTAATAATCCCAGTTCTTCTAGTGTTGTCATTATATATTGTGTTGATATTTGGTCATCTTTTACATATAATGGTACATATGTATCTACTGGGTCTCTTGCTATTATTACCCCACAGGCATGTGTTGATGCCTGTCTTGGCATTCCTTCTAAACTCATTGCTATGTCTAATAGTTTTCTTATTTGTTCATTGTTTTCATATAGTTCACTTAATTCTTTGTTTTGTTCTATAGCCTTTCGTATTGTTATATGTATTTCATTTGGTATCATTTTTGCCAATTTATCAGCTTCTGCATACGGAAATTCCAAAACTCTTGCTACATCTCTAATTACCATTTTTGCTGCCATTGTTCCAAATGTTATTATTTGCGATACATGGTCATTTCCATATTTGTTTGATACATAGTCTATTACTTCTTGCCTTTGTGCATCAGAAAAGTCTACATCAAAGTCTGGCATACTTATTCTGTCTGGATTTAAAAACCTTTCGAATATTAGTCCATATTTTATTGGGTCTATGTCGGTTATTTCTATTGCATATGCAAGTAATGATCCCGCTCCTGATCCTCTACCTGGTCCTACTGGTATATCATTTTCTTTTGCATAATGTATGAAATCCCATACTATTAAAAAGTAGTCTACATATCCCATTTTTTCTACTACACCTAACTCATATTCCGCTCTTTCTATTACCTCTTGTGTAGGATTTTCTCCATATCTCTTTTTTATTCCATCATAACATAGCTTTTTTAAATATTCTGCATGTGTTTCAAATTCTTCAGGTACTTCATAATTTGGTAATATTGTGTGCCCAAATTCAAATTCTACATTGCACTTTTCTGCAATTTTTACTGTATTTTCTATTGCATCTGGAAAACTCGAAAAATATTCACTCATTTCTTCTGGTGACTTTACATATAGTTCATCTGTATCAAATCTCATTCTATCTTCATCATTTATTTTCTTTCCTGTTTGTATACATAGTAATACCTCATGATTATATGCATCTTCTCTTTTTAAATAGTGTGCATCATTTGTTGCGACTAGTGGTATGTCTAATTTTCTTGCTAGCTTTACTAGTTTTTGGTTTGCTAAGGCTTGTTCTGGTATTCCATTGTTCTGTATTTCTATATAATAGTCTTCTCCAAATAAATTCTTATGCCACATTGCAATTTCTTCTGCTTTTTCATTTTCATCATTTAATAATGCTTGATTTACAGCTCCTGCTAAACAAGCACTTAGGCATATTAATCCTTCATGATATTGTTCTAATACTTCTAAATCTATTCTTGGTTTATAATAATATCCTTCTACAAATCCTATTGATACTAATTTGCTTAAATTCTTATATCCTTGATTATTTTTTGCTAGTAATATTAAATGATAATATTTATTGTCTACATTTGGCTCTTTGTCTTTTCTTGTTCTTTTCGCTACATATACTTCGCATCCTATTATTGGCTTTATTCCTTCCTTTTTGCAAGCTTTGTAAAAATCTATTGCGCCATACATAACGCCATGGTCCGTTATGGCCATGGCGTTCATTCCTAATTCTTTTGCTCTTACTGGTAAATCTTTTATTCTATTTGCACCATCTAATAGACTAAATTCACTATGTATATGTAAATGTACAAAGTTACTCATATCTATTCATTCCTTTCGGATTTTTGTTTCTTTTCTTAGTATTTCTGTTATAATAATATATTAACTTTTTTTCTTGTCCTAGTCTGCTGCTAAATAATATCCTATTCCTCTTTTTGTTACTAATCTTTTTGGGGCTGTTGTGTCTTTTTCTATTTTTTCTCTTATTCTTCTTACTGTAACATCTACTGTTCTTATGTCTCCATAATATTCATATCCCCACACTTTTTCTAGTAACTCTTCTCTTGTTACTATTTGTCCTGTTTGCATTGCTAAGAATTTTAATACTTCAAATTCTCTTAAAGTTAAGTCTATTACTTCTCCTTTTATTCTTACTTCGAATTTATCTAAGTCTAATGTTATATCTCCTACTGTTATTTTGTTTTCTGATTGTTTTCTTCCTTGTTCTTCTTGTTTCTTTTCTTCTAGACTTACTGCATCATATTTTCTTAAGTTTGCTTTTACTCTTGCCATCAATTCTCTAGTGCTAAATGGCTTTGTTACATAGTCATCTGCTCCTAATTCTAGTCCTAATATTTTATCTATTTCTGTGTCTTTTGCTGTTATCATTAATATTGGTACATTATATACATTTTTTATTCTTTTGCATACTGATAATCCATCTAATTTTGGTAACATGATATCTAGTAATATTAAGTTTGGTCTTTCGTTTAATGCTATTTCTAATCCTGTTAGTCCATCATTTGCTTCTAATACATTATATCCTTCTAATTCTAAATGGTGTTTTAATAATTCTACTATTGTTACCTCATCATCTACTACTAGCACTGTCTTTTTCTCTTCTTCTATTATTTCTTCCATGTTTACCTCCATCTTATTTTCATTTTCGTTAATAGTATTTTTATTTATTGTTTTGAAAAGTCTCGTAATTTTTCATATTTCCTTTTTAATTTTGGTTTTTCTAAATTGCTTATATTGTACTACATTAACCAATAAATATCAATATTTTTTGTAAAACTTTATTTTGCGTTTTGTTTATTCGTAATGAGTTGAATTTTTTCTTATTTTGTTGGAATCTTTATTACGACTTCTGTACCTTCTCCAACAATACTCTTAATATCAATACTTCCTCCATTTTTATCTAGTAAATCCTTAGCAATTGATAATCCTAAGCCTGTTCCTCCCATTTCTCTTGTTCTTGCTTTATCTACTCTATAAAATCTCTCAAAAATTCTTCCCAAATCTTCTTCTGGAATACCTATTCCATTATCTAGTATTTTAATATATGCATCATTGTATACAAATCCAACATATATGCTTATTGTTCCATTATCTTTCGTATATTTTATGCTATTTGATAAAATATTTAAAATTATTCTTTCTATATCTCCTTTATCTGCAAATACTGGTGGTACATCTGCTGTTACAAAACATCTTACATCATGATTTTTCTTTTTTATTTCTATTGCCAACTTGTCCTGACATTTTTTAACAAGCTCCCCTAAATCAAATTGTTCTTTATTAAATTGGTTTTTATTACTGTCGTATCTTGATAGTGTTAATAAATCTGTTACTAATTTTGCCATTCTTCTTGCTTCTGATGCTATTACATTTAAGAACTTGTCCCTTACTTCTTTATCATAATTTCCTTCTAGAAGTGTGTCTGCATATCCCATTATTGATGTAATTGGCGTTTTTAATTCATGTGATACATCTGCAATGAATTCTTTTCTCATGTTATCTAGTTTTACATGTTCTGTTATATCTTGTAATACTGTTACTACTCCTGATGGTCTTTCTTTTTCGTTCTTAAATGGTGCAAAAAATGCATTTACATATTTGTCTTCTAATTCTATTCTTTGTTCTGTTGATGTCCAATTTTCTAAATATATTATTTTTTCCATGTTTATTTCATCTAGCCCAAATTTTCCAAATACATCTGTAAATGTTGCATCCTCTGGAGATATACTTAATAGTTTTTTTGCCGCAGGATTTATTAGTATCATCTTTCCTTGCATATCAAATGCTATAATTCCATCTGTCATATGCAAAAATATTCTATTATTTAAGTCTAACTCCTCTGGCGATTTTCTTTCTGCACCTTCTATTAATTTATTTTTTGGTCTTATTATAAGTTTATATATTAATATTGTAAGTAATACTATTACTAGTGTATATACTGCTAATGCTATTATTTGATTTGTATTCATTTCTACTTCCTTCCCCTAATAGGACAATATACGAATATAGATTTTATAGCTATTATACTAAATCATTTTTTCGTTTTTATTAGTCGTTTAATTTCTTCATAAATTTTATCCTCTACATTATATGTTGCCTCTTTTAATGCATTTTTACTCATTTGTTCCATTGTATCTTTATTAAGTATTATTTCTTCTATTGCTTGATTTAGATTTTCCTTTGTAAGTTCATTGTTTAAAATGATTTTTGCTGCATTTATTTTTTCTAATACCTTGGCATTATATAATTGATGGTCCTGACTAACATTTGGTAATGGTATTAATATTGATGGCTTTCCTAAATTTGAAATTTCTGAAATTGTCATTGCTCCACTTCTTGCTACTATTATATTTGATACATTCATTACCTCTTCCATATTATAAATATATGGTACTATTTTTGCATTTTCTACTTTCTCTATATTTATTTTTTTATTATTTAATTCTTCTTTTATTAACTCATATTGCTTAGGTCCTGTTGCCCACATTATTTGATATTTTTTATTAAGTCTATTTTCTAGTATTCCTATTATTGCTTCATTTATCTTTTGCGCTCCTTGGCTTCCTCCAAATACTAGAATAATTGGCTTACTTGCATTTAACCCCATATTGTTTATTATTTGATTTTTTTGATTTATATTATATTCTTTTTTAGTTATCTTTACTGGTGTTCCTGTATATACTATTCTTTTTGCATTTTTTATTCTTTCTTTTGCATCTTTAAATGATATTAATATTGTATCTACTTTTTTTGAAAGCATTTTTACTGCTTTTCCTGGAAAAGCATTGCTTTCATGTAATATAACTGGAATATTATATTTTTTTGCTGCTATTGCTACTGGTCCACATATGTATCCACCTGTTCCGTATTACTATGTCTGGTTTAAATTCTTTTATTATCTTTTTTGCTTCTCCTATACTTCTTATAGTTTTATATATTTTCTTTATATTTTCTATTGATAACTCTTTTTTTAATCCATATACTTCTATTCTTTTTAATTCGTATCCTGCTTTTGGTACTAAATCATTTTCTAGTCCTCTATTTGTTCCGATAAAAATAACTTCTGAACTTTGTTCTTCTTGTTTTATCTTACTTGCTATAGCAAATCCTGGATTTATATGTCCTGCAGTTCCTGCGGCTGCAATTATTACTTTCATTATATTATCAAACTCCTCTTTGCACCATTCAGCTTTTAATGCTGTTTAGTAACTTATAATATAAATTAATTTTTTAAGCTTGCACGTGATATATTGAGTAGTACTCCCATCTCACATAATAGTATGAATAGTGCTGTTCCTCCATAACTAAAGAATGGTAATGGCATTCCTGTTGCTGGCATTGATGATGTTACTACTGCTATATTTATTATTACCTGTATTCCTATTAATGCTGTAATTCCTATAGCAATCAAACTTCCAAACATGTCTGGTGCTTTCATAGCTATAAGTATCCCTCTCCAAATTAGTATAATGAATAAAATTATAACTATTACGCAACCTACAAATCCTAGTTCTTCGGCTAATGCCGAAAATATGAAGTCATTATGTGGCTCTGGTAAATATAAATACTTTTGTTTTCCTTCACCTAATCCTGTTCCAAAAAGTCCACCTGATCCTATTGCATATAAACTCTGTATAACTTGCCAGCCTGTATCTGTTGGGTCTTGCCATGGATTCATGAATGTTACAACTCTTTGTAATCTATATGGTGCAGCTTTTATTAAAGCTATTATAAGTGGTATACCTATTGAAAGCCCACTTGCGATGAATTGCCATAATTTACAACCTGCCATAATCATCATTATACAGCAAATTCCAGTTATTACTATTGATGCACTAAAGTGTGGCTCTAACATTAATAATACTATTATTGGTGCTAGCATGCATATATGTTTTACTAATCCAGTCCAAAAATTTCCTAATTCATCCCTATTTTTTGTAAGCATTCCTGCATAAAATACAATCATTAAAAATTTTACCAATTCTGATGGTTGAACTGAAAAACTAGTTGATGACACTCCTATCCATCTTTTTGCATTGTTTACTTCTTTTCCTATTACTAGTACAAGTGCTAGTAATATTATTGATGCAATCCACGATAGTTTATAAAACTTTTGGTAAAATCTATAGTCTATCTTTGATATCATTGCCATTGCAACAAGTCCCAATACTCCAAATATTAATTGTTTTATAAAGAATTGATAACTTGTTCCATACTGCGATAATGACTTTGGTGAACTCGCAGATAATAGCATTATTAATCCTAAGCATAATAATATTAATATTATTATTACTAAAGTAAAATCTACTGGATTATTTAGAAACCATGAGAATTTTGAAGTTTTTGTGTTTTTATTTGCCATTTTGTTTCCTTTCTCTTTTTTTAGTTATAAAAATGATACTATTAAATTCATTTTCTCTTACATTATATAATCTGTAAACTTATTACACATAATATTAATGTAACTACACTAAATACTACTACCACTTTATTTTCTTTCCATCCTGATAATTCAAAATGATGATGAATTGGAGCCATTTTAAATAGTCTATTTCCTGTTCTTTTAAAATGTACTACCTGAAGTATTACTGAAATTGTTTCTATTACTGGCACTAATGCTATTATTAATAATAGCAATGGCATTTTTAAGTATAATGCAACACCTGAAATTAGTCCTCCAAGAAATAGTGACCCTGTATCTCCCATAAAAACTTTTGCTGGATTAAGGTTAAACATTAAAAATCCTAATACTGCTCCTATTGCTATAGAGCATACTATTACTATTTCTTTTATTCCTAATACTGTTGCTATAATTGCTAAGCATGTTATTATAATTGTACATACACTTGATGATAAACCATCTATTCCATCTGTTAGATTTATCGCATTTGTTGTTGCAAGTAATACCAATACTGCAAATGGTATATATGCATATACAGGTATTCCTACATATTGTTTTAATATTGGAATATATGTTTCTGTCGGCATTCCTACTCCTTTTACTAAATACAATACATATGCTACTGATATAAATAATAATCCTAACATTTTAAAACTTGGCTTTAGTCCTTTTGTATTTTTTAATATTAATTTTATAAAGTCATCTATAAAACCTACTAATCCAAATCCCATAGTTAGTAAAACTATTGGAACTAAGTTTTTTGCTGTTTGTATTTCTCCTTTTTTTGTAAAGTATAAATATATCCCTGTTGATACTATTGCAATTGCTATCATCATTATTATTCCACCCATTGTAGGTGTTCCTTGTTTTTTCAGGTGTGATTCTGGTCCATCTTCTCTTTCCATTTGCCCTACTTTTAGTCTTCTTAATATTGGTATTACTATTAATGATATTACTATTGATATTGCAAATGTTAATAATACTATATTTGTTTGAAACTCCACCTTGTTTCCCCCTCTTATTTTCTTTTTTCCTTTTGTTTTTTGTCTTTTTTCTTACTTTCGTTTTCTAATTCTTCTATTACTTCTTTTACTATTACTCTTTCATCAAATGGATATTTTTTTCCATCTATTTCTTGTTCTGTCTCATGCCCTTTTCCTGCTAATATTATTATATCATTTTTAGTTGCCATTCTGATTGCTTCTTTTATTGCTTCTCTTCTATCTACTACTATTTTGTAATTTCCTTTTGCCTTTTTTGTTCCTTCTTCTATTTCTGATATTATATCTTCTGGTTTTTCTGTTCTTTGATTGTCTGTTGTTATTATTGTATAATCTGCTATTCTTCCTGATATTTCTCCCATTACTGGTCTTTTTCTTTTATCTCTATCTCCACCACATCCAAATACACATATTACATTTCCTCTTACATAATTTTTTACTGCTTGTAATATGTTTTCTAAGCTTTCTGGTGAATGTGCATAGTCTATCATTATTGGCAATTCTTCTTTATTGTCTACTATTTCTGACCTTCCTGGTACTCTTACATCTAATAATGCTGATTTTATTGTTTCTGTATCTATTCCAAATTTTTGTACTACAGCTATTGCTGCTAGTGCATTATATATACTAAATCTTCCTGGTATTCCTACTTTTACTCTTTCATTTCTCCCATTTATTTTTACTTTGAAGTCTGCATATGAACTTGTTACAGTTACATCTCTTGCCATTAATTCACTAAAATTATCTATTCCATATGTTGATATTTGGCTGTCTGGGAACATTCTTTGCACTTTTGCTCCATATAAGTCATCTGCATTAGTTATTCCATTACTACACATTTTAAATAATTCCATTTTTGCTTCAAAATATTCTTTTATGTCTGTATGTTCTTTTTCACTAATATGGTCTTCTGATAAGTTTGTAAATACTACTACATCAAATTCTGAGCCTTCTACTCTGTGTAATTTTAAACTTTGTGATGATACTTCCATTACTACATATTCTACTTCTTCTTTTACCATTTCTGCAAATATTTCTTGTAATTCTATACTTTCTGGTGTTGTTCTATCACTATCTGCTATCTTTTTTCCATTTATATATGTTGATATTGTTCCTATTAATCCTACCTTTTTTCCTGCTTTTTCTAATATGTCTTTTATCATAAATGTTGTTGTTGTTTTTCCTTTTGTTCCTGTTACACCTATTAGTTTAAATTTTGATGATGGATTTTTATAATAATTTACACTTACCTGTGCTAATGCTTTTCTTGTGTTTGGTACCATTACTATTGTTATTTCTTCTTTTATCTTTTTTAATATTTTAGTGTCACATCCTGCTTCTACCATTACTGCTGTTGCCCCTGATTCTATTGCTTCTTCTATGTATTCATGACCATCTGTTGTATAACCTTTTATTGCTATAAACATATTACCTTTTTTTATCTTCTTTGAGTCATTTTCTATTCCTGTTATTTTTATGTCTATATTTCCTTTTACTTTTAAGCCTTCTAGCCCTACTAATATTTTTTTCAATTCCATATTTTTCTCATTCCTTTCAAGGTATAATTCCTTATCCATTGAATTATTTAGTTGTTTTTAATTAAATACAACTTTACCGCATACATTATATAACTAAATTTTTTGTTTGTAAATAAATCAATTGAAAAAACAAAAAAATCACTTATTAATATTTATTAGTGATTTTCTTGTTTATTCTTATTATTTTTGTTTTTCTATTTATTATAAATATATAATTGTGGATTTATTGCTTTTCCATTAACATGTATTTCTAAATGTAAATGTGGTCCTGTTGAATTTCCTGTTGAACCTACTGCTGCTATAACATCTCCTGCTTCTACTTCTTGACCTACTGCCACATAAATTTTACTACAGTGTGCATACCAAGTCTGTACTCCATTTCCATGATTAACTTTTACTAAGTTTCCTAAAGCTCCACTATCTCCTGCAGATACTACTGTCCCTTTTGCTATAGTTTTTATGTCTGTTCCTGTTTTACATGCTAAGTCTAATCCTTTGTGTGAAGAACTTCTTATTCTACTAACCTCTCCATATCTTGATGATATAATTATTCTTGTATTTGGATTTAATGGCATTGATTCTATCTTTACACCATTTATTTTTATATATTTATTTTCTTCTTTTATTACTTCTACGCCATCTCCAATGGCTGTTTCTGCCGTTTCTACAGATGCTACATCTATTTCTCCATTATTTTCTGTATATTCTTCTACTATTTGTAAGTTTAGTCTTACATCATCTGCATATTGTGCTTTTATATCTTCTACTACTTGCACTGCTTGATCTAATGTACTTACATAAGCTTTCGCTTGATTTTCTAGCGTTACAGCAAAGTATTTATATGTTACTGTCGCTTTTTCATTTAACATTGCATATATTTGTTCTTCATTTGTTTCTGTGTTTTTACTTACTAATTTAAATTCATATTCTGGCTGTTCGTTTAGGGTAACATAGTTTGCATTTATTCCATTAATATTTATTAATTCATCTTCTATTGTTTCTTCAAATTCTTCTATATTGTCTATATATCCTAACGATTTGTTGGATAATTTTACCTCATACATTGGTTTATATTTTATTAATACTATCACAATTATTAAACCAAGTCCCACTGCCATTATGCTAAAAGTTTTCAAAATTTCTTTTGTATAATGTTTTAGCTTTCTAAATAATAAAATATATATCCTCTCCTTTTTTATAGTTATAATTGCATTTTAGTTGCAATTGTTTTTTTTATTTAATGATGTGAATGTTAGATTTTCTATTCTTAGTTCTTAGAAAACCTTGTTTTCTTCCCTTGTTTTGTTGTAAACTATAGTTTATTATACCATATTTTTCCTACTTTAGCAAGTTATTTTTTTCTTGTACTTATATTATTGGTCTTTTTTGTTTTTTTTATTCCAAATTTATACTATTATATATTTTTTTTACTCTTTTTTGCTCAGTTTTACTCTTTTTTTGTCTTTTTTTCTTATTTTTGTTTTTGCTTTTTTCGTGTTATATTTGATTTATAAGCATTTCGCAATTTCTTATATTCCTTTTTAAAGTGCTTTTATAATATAGTATATTTTATACTTTCTTTTGGAGTGATTATGAAAAATTTATTTGTTGATAAAAAATTTGATAATAAAAAACTTTCTGTATTTTTATTAAGCTATTTTCCTAAGCTTTCAATTAATACTGTTTTTAAAGCTTTAAGAAAAAAAGATATTAAGGTAAATGATATTCGTATAAATAAAGATGTTACTATACATACTGGAGATAATATATTATTATATATTTGTGATAATCTTTTAGAACCTTCTTTTAATTTAAATATAGTTTTTGAAGATGAAAATATTCTAGTTATTAATAAACCTAATAATATTGAAGTTACTGGAGAATATAGCTTGACTTACGAGGTTCATAAAATATATTCTGAGGCTCTTTTTAAACCTATGCCTTGCCATAGATTGGATAGAAATACTACTGGATTAGTTCTTTTCGCTAAAAATGAGCCTGCCTTAAATATTTTGCTTGATAAATTTAAAAATCATGAAATTGAAAAGCATTATCTTGCTTTGGTTCATGGTATTCCATCTGTTAGAAATAATAAATTAATTGCTTATCTTTTTAAGGATTCTAAAAAGTCTTTTGTTTATATTTCTGATTCGCCAAAACCTGGTCATTCGAAAATTGTGACTTCTTATTCTGTTATTACCTCTTATGATAATAATTCTTCTTTGTTAGATGTTCAAATTGAAACTGGTAAAACTCATCAGATTAGAGCTCATCTCGCTCATATTGGTTTTCCTATTATTGGTGATGGTAAATATGGTAATTTTGAAGTTAATAAGTTGTTTGGTGCTAAAACTCAAAAGTTGCATAGCTATATTTTGAAGTTTAATTTTTCCTCTGATAGCGGTTTTCTTAATTATTTAAATGGCATTGAGTTTAGGTCTCATAATCCTTTTGCTTAGTTTTCATTAAAATAGAGGGTCCACTCTCTATTTTGTCTTTAATTCAGCACATTGTTTTTTCCATTGATTCATCTTGTCTTCGCTAGGAAAATGGATTTCAAAAATACTCCACCCTTAAATGTTTTTTCTCGAAGGATTTTTCCTCCACATTTCTCAGTAAAGGATTTTCGGTCCTTTCATTTTTTACACAATTTTATGATTAATCTAATTTTGCATATTTATGTTGATTTGTAAATTATCTTTTTCGAAATAGACTAATATATTACTTTCAATTTTGCTTTATTCTATTGATTTTTTTTGTTGTCTAAGCTATAATTGTATTATATTTGCGGGTATAATTTAGTGGTAGAATGTCATGCTTCCGACCTGATAGCGCGAGTTCGATTCTCGCTACCCGCTCCAAATTATATTAAAACATTAAAATTTATAAAAAGTTATAAATAGTTAAAAAGCTTTAAAATACTATATTTTAGGCTTTTATTTTTTTGAATATTTTTATGAAAATTTATAAAAACACATTAAAAGTTGATAAAATTACGTTGAAATTACATTGAAAAGATGAAAATAAATACATTGAAATAAAAATTACATTGAAAAATATAAATAAATGCACAAAGTTATTTTATAGAGATATAGTAATATATTGTCAATGAAGAAAATTTATAAAATGATTAGCTTCGTAGAGTTGCTTCTTTATGCAATTTTCGTAATTGATAATATGATGAGATTTTATAATCGAGTAGGAACTAAATGATTATTTCAATTAGTGTCCTCTCACACCACAACTGCATGCCGTTCGGCACAGTGCGGTTCGATAGAATTAATACTT
>JAAWFD010000012.1 GCA_022794615.1 Clostridia bacterium | reverse complement strand
ATATTGGGGTATCGCCAAGCGGTAAGGCATCGGACTCTGACTCCGACATTCCTGTGTTCGAATCACAGTACCCCAGCCAAGAGTAGTAAGACTTTCAAAGATTGGATGTCTTATATTTTTTGCAAAAATAAGTCAACATATCCAAAACTTGTCCAATTGACAAGCATAATATAGAATAAAATAGAAAAAGATAAGTTTATTAACTTATCTTAAAATTTAAAAGAGGAGTGTATATTTCATTATTTTATCTGCTATTTATTTTTTCCTTCTGTATAATTATGAGTATAGTACATAGTTGTTTCAATATTTGAACGTTCAGCATTATCTTTAACATCTGTAAGATATGCTCCATGTACTAGTAATGAACTTATATTTAAGTGTCTCAATTTAATATAAGGAAATTTAATGTCTTCTCATTTTTGTTTTGCTTTTTCATTTCTTCTTTTATAAATGGGTCAATACCTTCTTAAATTTTACTGAAATTAGACATTGTGATAATATTTGTAATGAATGCATAGTTCTTCAAATATATCAAAAATATTACCACAATTCTAATAACCACCATCTCCTAGTTGCTTGGGGGATGGTTTTAAAAATGAATTATATTCAACTATACAGAACTTCATATAAAATGCACATAGTAGCAATTGTGTTATTATGCACATAATTTTTGGGTTGAATAGAAATTGACATAATATTAAAAATACAGTATAATATAAACAACTATTTAAGCTGGAGGAAGTATATGATAAAGGGTATAACACAAATATCATACCTTTTAGAAGTAGACACATTTTGGATATTTCTAATATTAGTGCTTTTGTTATTATTAGGAATAGTAAAATGCCTATTTCCATGGCAACCAAAATGGAAATCCCAAAAAACAAAAGATAAGACTGGTAATGAAGTCACTATACATTATCAGATAAAAGAATAGAAAAAGGGGCTACTTTAAGGTAGCCTCTAAATTTTAAATACATATTATTTTTATACTATAAATAAAATATCAAACAAAATATTATAGGCTATATGAAAAGAGAAAAACAGTAAACGAAAAAAGAAAATGGAGTATTTATGAGAAATTTAGATAATAAATTCAGAAATAGAATAATAAACAATGAAGAACTATTAAAATATGGATTCAAAAAGAAAAATGAAATATATACTTATAAAACATATATAAACAATAAACAATTTGAAATAAACATAGTAATTTCAGAAACTAGAAAATATTCAAAATTGATAGATTTAGAAAATGGAATGGAATTTGCTCTTGTAGACATTGAAAATGCAACAGGACAATTTATAGGAGAATTAAGAAAAAAATATGAAGATATAATAGAAGATGTGATTGTAAAATGCACAAGCAAAGGAGCATTTAAAAGTAATCAAGCAAAAGAAATCATAGAATATATAAAACAAAAATATGATGACAAATTAGAATATTTATGGGAAAAATTTGATGATAATGCCATTTGGAGAAACAAGCAAAATAGCAAATGGTATGGAATCTTATTAATAATATCAGAAAGCAAATTAGGAATTGAATCTGATAAAACGATTGAGGTTATAGACTTAAGATATCCAAGAGAAAAAATTGAAGACATAGTGGATAATAAACAAGTATTTCCAGGATATCACATGAATAAAAAAACATGGATAACAATAAAACTAGATAATTCTTTAAATACAGAAAGAATATGTAATCTGATAGATAATAGTTATAACTTATCGATAGGAAATAAATTTAATCTTACAGGAGACAATTTATCTCAAAAAGTATATGATTATTTAATAACTATACCAAAAGGAAAAGTAGTAACCTATAAGCAAATTGCAGAGTACATAGGCAATAAAGGCTTAGCAAGAGTTATAGGTAATATACTTCATAAAAATCCAGATGGAGATAAATATCCATGTTATAAAGTTTTAAATAGCAAAGGTGAACTCGCAGAAGCATTTGTATTTGGAGGAAAAGAAGTTCAAAAAAGAAGACTAGAGGAAGATGGAATTAAAGTAATTAATAATAAAGTCGATTTAAGTATATATCAATGGAAATAAAATGAGAAAATATATAGTTATACAAAAAAACTAATAACATAAAGAATAATAAGGTGCAAAGGATAGAAAATATAAAATAAATATTTTGCCTTTGGACCTTCCTTTTTATTATAAAAGCAAACCAAAACAATAGACAAACAAGAAAAAAACAAATATAAAAAATATATAAATCTAGCATTAGGAAATCTAAACATATAAGACATGTAAAAAATACACATTAAGATAATAGAACTAGAAATCATCAAAAGTTTTTTGGATTTGAAAATATAAAAAACGAACATTAAAAAAACACCATACATACCATAATCAACATTTATAAATTCTGCCAATATACCAAAAAGAACAACAAATAAAATTCCACAGAATTTATTATTAGAATTATAATATAAATAAATAGCAGACAATCCTAGAATGAATGTAAAAAGCACATTCAATGAAAAATAGTTATTAGAAAATATAGATGAAAAAAGCAGAAAAGGAATTTGAGAAACACAAGCAAACACAAATAATTTTAAAATATACTTTTTAAAATCTTTTGTGTGAATGAATCCTTCTGTAGCCTGAAAAGCAAATAAAGGGAAAGCCAATCTACCTATTAAATTCAAAAAGGAAAATCTTCCTAATATAGCTATACCTATATGGTCAAATGTCATAGAGATAATACCAATTATTTTTAATAAAAAACTAGTCAAAATAATCACCATAGACATTATCTAATAATTATTAATAAAAAGCAATAGAAAATATAACATTATTATGTTGAAAATAT
This sequence comes from Clostridia bacterium, assembly GCA_022794615.1. Taxonomy (GTDB): domain Bacteria; phylum Bacillota; class Clostridia; order TANB77; family CAG-508; genus CAG-269. Next base: position 45,436 of record JAAWFD010000012.1, on the reverse strand, counting down.
AGTGTAAATATGGTACAATAACCTAGTAACACATGGTCAAGATTGCCTAAGTATAAGGAGGAAAAAATGTCAGAAATAATTGGAATGATACTCTTAGTGTTTTTACTTATTTTTCTAGCATTGTCTGCAGGAATTGTAGCGAAATTTATAAAAAAAACCCAAGACATTTTGCGGGAGTATAAAGAGAAAGGAAAACATGAAATAAGCAAAAAAGAATTTATAATGTATTTGATAATATACATAGTAATTATTATCATTTACGGTTCTATTGCCATATGGTTACTGATAGCTTTTCTGAAAGTAACGCATTTTTTTTGGTGAATACTTTCAAACGACAAGTATATGTGTTGTTACAAGCATTACCTAATATTCAAAACTGGATACAAATGCAGAAATTGAATATTAGGTATGTTTTTTGTATATAAAATTAATATATTAAATATAGATAGAGAATAAAAAGAACAAATAATAACAATTTTAATTTCATCAAAACCTTTACTTTTACCATATTCTACTATATAATAGATGCAATTAAAAAGAGGAGAAGGAGAGAAAAAAATGCAAGAAAATGAAAATAATCAAGAACAAGAAGTAGATTTAAACCAATTAATGAAGATTAGAAGAGAAAAATTAACAGAATTACAAGAGCAAGGAAAGGATCCATTTGAAATAACAAAATTTAGTAGAACAAACACAGCAGGAGAAATAAAAGCAAATTATGAGAAATTTGAACAGAAAGATGTAACTGTTGCGGGAAGAATAATAGCAAAAAGAATAATGGGAAAGGCATCATTTTGTACAATATTAGACTCAGATGAAAATATACAAAGTTATGTAAGTATAAATGATTTAGGAGAAGAGAGCTATAAACAATTTAAAACATATGATATAGGAGATATAATAGGAATAACAGGATTTGTATTCAAAACAAAAACAGAAGAGACATCTGTACATGCAAAAGAAATTGTATTATTATCAAAATCACTAAGACCATTACCAGAAAAATTCCATGGATTAAAAGATCCAGATTTAAGATATAGACAAAGATATACAGATTTAATAGTAAATCCAGAAGTAAAAGAGAGCTTTGTAATAAGAAGTAAAATAATAAGAAATATAAGAAAAATACTAGAAGAAAATGGATATCTAGAAGTAGAAACACCAGTATTAAACACAATATCAGGAGGAGCATCAGCAAGACCATTTATAACACACCACAATAGCCTAAATATAGATATGTATTTAAGAATTGCACTAGAATTAAATCTAAAAAGATTAATTGTAGGTGGATTTGATAGAGTATATGAAATAGGAAGAGTATTCAGAAATGAAGGAATGGATATAAGGCATAATCCAGAATTCACAGAACTTGAATTATATGCAGCATATCAAGATTATAATGATATGATGAATATAACAGAAGAAATATTTTCAAGAACAGCCCAAGATGTATTAGGAACAACAACAGTAACCTATCAAGGAAAAGAAATTAATTTAGCTCCAGGTTGGAAGAGAATAACAATGATAGACAGTGTAAAAGAAGTAACAGGAATAGACTTCAACAAAATAGAAACAAATGAAGAAGCTGTAAAGATAGCAGAAGAGAGAGGACTAAAATTTACAGATGAAACGAAAAAAACACGAGGAGATGTAATATCAATGTTCTTTGATGAATATGTTGAAGAAACATTAATACAACCAACATTTATATATGATTATCCAGTAGAAATATCGCCATTAGCTAAGAGAAAGCCAACAGATAAGAGACTAACAGAAAGATTTGAAGTATTTATAGATGGTAGAGAATATGGAAATGCTTTCTCTGAATTAAATGACCCAATAGACCAATATGGAAGATTTAAAAAGCAAGTAGAAGCAAGAGAAGCGGGAGACGAAGAAGCAGGAATGATGGATGAAGACTATGTACAAGCGTTAGAAATAGGATTACCACCAACAGGAGGATTAGGAATAGGGGTTGACAGAATGATAATGCTATTTACAGACTCAGCCTCAATAAGAGATGTATTACTATTCCCAACAATGAAACCTCTAGGAGACCATTAACAAGTACATTAATTATTTTAATGATATTCTGAATGGGATTAAGAGAAGATATAAGATATATAATAGGTAATATTATTAACCAAAGATACCTGATTATAAAACAATATTAAAACAAGTTAAGGAACAATTATATATCCTGTTGGATTTATCATAACAATTTGAGGAAAAATAAGAATATGAAGAAGGAGGGAAAGTATATGAAAATATCTATTAATGTTATGCAGAAATTATCAAAAATAAAAAATTCAGTATATGAGGACATAAAAATAGAGTATTTATATCATTCAAATAAGTTAGAAGGCAGTACATTTAATATTGAACAATTAAATATTCTTTTAGAAGAAAATATGGTAGTAGGTGAACATTCAATTAATGATGTACAAGAAACTATTAATTCGTTAGAATTATTTGATTTTGTTATAGAAACTTTAAATGAGAAGTTAACTGATAGATTACTTAGAGAATATCATTCAATTTTAAAGAAGAACACGAGCGATGAGAATTATGGATTAGTAGGAGTATATAAAAAAATTCCTAATAAATTAAGAAGTGTTGATATTGAATTAGCACAACCATATGAGGTAGCAGAATTGATTGAAGAATTATTAGATAAGAAAATAGAAACTTTAGAAGATATTGCTGATTTTCATCAAAAATTTGAACATATACACCCTTTTCAAGATGGAAATGGAAGAATAGGAAGACTTATTATACTTAGACAATGTTTAGAAAATAACATTGATTTAATTGCTATTGATGACGAGTATAATAAAGAATATAGAGAAGCTTTATATAATGCTCAAACTTCAGGAAGTTTAGAACAATTAGTCCAAGTATTTGAAAAATGTCAAAAAAGACTTGATGAAAAATTACAAAGTTACACATCAACAATAGAACAAGTATTAAAGGAAGTTTATTAGATTATTAAAGTTTAATGAGTTTTAATAAATTCAATAATATATGATAGAATATAATAAGGGGAGAAAGGAAAGATAAATGTTTAGTTTTGACAAAAGAATAATATATGTATTAATAGGAATAATGGTGCTATGGACAATATCAACATATGCAACAACAGAGGGAGCACTATTAGGTTTATTATTATCAATACCAGGAGTGTTATTAGCAATAACATTCCATGAATTTGCACATGCATATGCAGCAGACAAATTAGGAGATGATACACCAAGAAGACAAGGAAGACTAAGTTTAAATCCAATGGACCATGTAGACCCATTAGGATTAGCAATGTTAATATTTGCACATATAGGATGGGGAAAGCCAGTACAAGTAAACCCAAGAAATTATGACAGAAGAATGTCAATGGAAAAAGCAGATGCCATAGTATCACTTGCTGGACCACTGATGAACTTTGCATTAGCAATAGTATTTACTCTAATATATTGTGCAATAGTTAAATTTGCAAGTGCAACATTTATAGTTTCAACTGTAGGAACAGTAATAATGTCATTAATATCTTCAACAATAATAATGAATGTAGGTCTAGGAGTATTTAACCTAATACCATTGCCACCATTAGATGGCTCAAAGATATTTTTACCGATACTTCCTACAAAAGCAAAATATTGGTTTCAAGACAATGAGCAAATATTCTATATGATATTTTTATTCATATGGATAACAGGAATAGCAGGAAAGTTAATTTCACCTATAATATCTAATATAACAGAACAAATTGTAAATCTAGGTGTATTTATATTTAGAATAGGATAATTTATTTGAAAAATTAATGTATGCATAAAAACATATAAAGGGAAGAAATAATAAAATGAAAGATATAATAACATTGGGAATAGAATCAAGCTGTGATGAAACGGCAGTTGCAGTAATAAAAAATGGAAGAGAAATACTATCAAACATAGTAGATACACAAATAAAAATACATGAAAAGTATGGAGGAGTAGTACCAGAAATAGCATCAAGAAATCATATAGAAGCAATAACAAGAGTAGTAAAAGAAGCATTAAAAGAAGCAAATATAACATTTCAAGACATAGATGTTATAACACCAACATATGGACCAGGGTTAGTAGGAGCAGTATTAGTAGGATTATCATATGCAAAGGGGCTAAGTTATTCAATAAATAAGCCACTAGTAGGAGTAAACCATATAGAAGGACATATAGCAGCAAACTACATAACACATAAAGACTTAAAACCTCCATTTTTATGCATGATGACATCAGGAGGAAACACACAAATTGTTTATGTAAAAGGATATTGTGAATTTGAAATATTAGGAAAAACACGAGATGATGCAATAGGAGAAGCATTTGATAAAGTAGCAAGAGTAATAGGACTAGGATATCCAGGAGGACCTAAAATAGATAAATTGGCACAAACAGGAACAGCAAATATAGAATTACCAAAAACACATTTAGATAATTTAGACTTTAGCTTTAGTGGAATAAAAACAGCAATAATAAATTTACATCATAAACAGCCAAATATAAATAAAGCTGATTTATGTGCTAGTTTTCAAAAGACAGTAACAGAAATACTAATAGAAAATATAAAAAAAGCAATTGAACAAACAGGAGTAAAAACTGTAGCATTAGCAGGTGGGGTATCAGCAAATTCATATATAAGAAAAGAATTTATGAAATTACAAGAACAAAATGTACAAATATATATGCCTGATTTAAAATTGTGTACAGATAACGGAGCAATGATAGGGGCAGCAGGATATTATAGATATATAAATGGAGACATTTCTGATTTAAAGTTAAATGCAGTACCAAACTTAAAAATAGGAGAAAGATAAAAAATGGCAATATATGCGATAGCAGACCTACATTTATCATTTGAACAAGATAAACCTATGGACATATTTGGAGAAAATTGGACAGGTCATGAAGAAAAGGTAAAGAAAAATTGGATAAAAAAAGTAAAAAGTGATGACATAGTATTATTGCCAGGAGATTTTTCATGGGCTACATATTTGAAAGAAACAAAAAAGGACTTTGAATACTTAAATGTGCTTCCAGGGAAAAAACTCCTATTAAAAGGTAACCATGATTATTGGTGGACAACAATAACTAGCATGAGGAGATTTCTAAAAGAAAATAGTTTCGAAACTATTGATTTTATTTATAATAATGCTTATGAATATGATAATTATATAATTGCAGGAACAAGAGGATGGAGTGCAATTGATATGGAAGCAGATGAAAAAATTTTAAATAGAGAGCTTGCAAGATTAGAATTGTCTTTAAAAGATGGGATTAATAAATATGGAACTGAAAAAGATATTATTGTGTGTATGCATTATCCTCCAATTACTAATTCGAAAATTATTAAAAATGAAGAAATGGAATTTGTAAAAATAATGAAAAAATATAATGTTAAAAAGTGTTTATATGGGCATTTACATAGCGATTCTATTAAAGAAGCGGTAGAAGGTATTATTGATGGAATAGAATATAAATTAGTAAGTGCTGATGGATTGAATTTTGAATTGTATAAATGTAGTTAATTTCTTAGAAGCTAACAGCAAAATAAAAAGGGATATTCCTGATAGATAGTATTTTAGGTGGGAAAATTAAGGAATGTAGTAGAGTCACACCTAACAAATACAATAATGAGAGATTGATTGTATCTGTTTTAGATATAATCAATCTATTTTTAGGTTTATATATTTTTTATAAATTTAACTAATTTTCAAGGGTGAGCATTTTGCGTAACCTTGAAAAAAAGCAAAATCAAAAAAATATATATTAGTACAGTTCCTTATTTTAACAATAAAATGCTATGTAAACTTAAAATTTCTCATCTTCAATACTAATATCCACATATATAAAAACTACAGCACCAATAATGATTATAAAATTACATACAAGATACTAGAAAAACATGAAAACATATGGTAGAATAAACACAAAAACGGAGAAAACAAAGAATGATAAATTTAGAAAAAGAAGTACAATATATAAAAACGGTAGGACCCAATAGAGCAAAATTGTTAAATAAGTTAAATATATATACATTAGGAGACCTAATAACATATTTTCCAAGAGAATATGAAGACAGAAGCAAAACAAAGAAAATATGTGAATGCTCTGATGGAGAAGAAGCATTAATAGAAGCAATAGTTGTATCAAGAATGACAGAAATAAGAACAAGAAGAATGACAATAAGTAGATTAATGTTAAGAGATGAAACAGGAACATGTACAGCAACATGGTACAATCAAACATATTTAAAAAATATATTTACACCAGGAAAAAAATATAAATTCTATGGAAAAATAGCAAATAAAAACGGAAGAATAGAAATAGCAAGTCCAACATATGACATTGAAGGAGAAACAAAGAACACAGGCAAAATAATACCAATATATCCATTAACAAAAAATTTATCACAAAACACATTAAGAAAAATAATAGAAATAGGAATGAATGAAGTATATGGAAAATTAGATGAAACATTACCAAATAGAATTTTAGAAGAATATAAATTATTTAAATATAATGAATCAATAAAAAAGATACATTTCCCAAATGAGTTAAGTGAATTTGAGCAGGCGAGGAGAAGATTAGCCTTTGAAGAACTATTAATAATGCAACTAGCATTATTATATCTAAAAAATCAATACAAAAATGATAGAAACGGAGTACAATTTAAAGAAGAAGCAAAAATGTCAGAAATGATAAATCTATTGCCATTTAAGCTAACAAAAGCACAGTTAAGAGTATTAGAAGAAATAGACAAAGACATGGAAAGCAAAAAAAATATGAATAGGCTATTACAAGGAGATGTAGGGTCTGGAAAAACAGCAGTATCAATGATATCAGCATACAAAGCAGTAAAATCAGGATACCAAGTTGCATTATTAGCACCAACTGCAATACTAGCAACACAGCATTTAGAAAGTTTTACAGAAATGTTTGAACAGGAAGGGATAAAATGTGGATTATTAATATCAAGTTTGACAGCAAAAAGGAAAAGAGAAGTTCTAGAAGAATTAGAGGCAGGAAAAATTGATATATTAATTGGTACACATGCAATGATAGAAGACAATGTAGTATTTAAAAATTTAGGATTAGTTATAACTGATGAGCAACACAGATTTGGTGTAAAACAAAGAACAAAAATAGTAGAAAAAGGACAAAATCCTGATGTGCTTGTAATGTCAGCAACACCAATACCAAGGACTCTAGGATTAATACTATATGGAGACTTAGACATATCAATAATAGATGAATTACCTCCAAACAGAAAAAAAATAGACACATTCGCAGTTAGAAAAAATATGGAGGAAAGAGTAAATGGATTTATAAAAAAACAAATAGAAGAGGGAAGGCAAGCATACATAGTATGCCCATTAGTAGAAGAAAGTGAAGAAAGTGATTTAAAGGCAGTAACAACATTAGTAGAAAAATATAAAAATGAAGTATTTAGTGAATATAGAGTAGAATGTGTATATGGAAAAATGAAAACAAAACAAAAAGATGCAATAATGCAAGAATTTAAAGAAGGAAACATAGACATTCTAATATCAACTACAGTAATAGAGGTAGGGGTAAATGTACCAAATGCAAGTATAATGGTAGTAGAAAATGCAGAAAGATTTGGTCTAGCACAATTACATCAATTAAGAGGAAGAGTAGGAAGAGGAGAATATAAGTCATATTGTATATTAAAATATGAAGGAAAGGGACAAAATACAATAGAAAGAATGAAAATAATGACACAGACAAACGATGGCTTTTTAATAGCAGAAAAAGACTTACAATTAAGAGGAACAGGTGACTTTTTCGGAACTGAACAGCATGGAATACCTGAATTTAAAGTAGCAAACTTATTTGAGGATTTACCAATACTAAAGCAAGTACAAGATTTATCTATAAGTATTTTAGAAAAAGACCCAAAACTGGAATTAGAAGAAAATAGTATATTGAATAATAAAGTAAAAAACAAATTCGGGAATAGAATAGAGATTTAAGCATAAATAGTTATAAGAGTTAGAGAACTTATAACTATTTTAATATTCCTAAAAAATTTACAAAAAATTCACATAATTACTATAAAAAATATGCATAAATTATTGATAAAAAAAAACATAAATGATATACTGTACACGTAAAAATGACAAAAAATACAAAAAGAAAAAAGGAGAAAATAAGATGCAAGTGAAAAAAATATTGAAATATGTAATATTTATAATTATATTTATAATAATCAATATAATACTAGGAAATAATGTAGAAGCAGCGACTCAAACAATAAGTGGAGATATAAATGGGATAGATAGTAATAGATATCCAGGTGTAAAACAAATGATACAGGCATTACAATATGAACATCCAACATGGAATTTTAAAGTATTGTATACAGGACTAACATTAGATGAAGTAATAGCAAATGAATATGTAGGGCATGGAGCATCACCAAGAAGTCTAGTATCAGCAAGTTTGCAAGGAGAATGGAAATGTGCAATATGTGGAGATGAAAGATATGATAATGGAAATTGGTGCTGTGCATCAGAAATTGCGTTAAAATATATGATAGATCCAAGGAATTCAATAAACACTTCAGATGTATTTCAATTTATGGAATTAACATATATTCCATGTGACTACAATTCAATACAACAAATGGTATCAGGAACATTTTTAGACAACCCAATATATATAAATAAAATATTAGCAGTATCTAGCCAATATAATGTAAGTGCATATTACTTAGCAGCATTAGCTCTGCAAGAGCAAGGACCAAATGGAGGCTCAACAGTATCAGGAACATACCCAGGATATGAAGGATATTATAATATATTTAACATAAGAGCAACTGGAAGTAACAAAGATGAAGTAATAAGAAATGGTTTAGAATATGCAAAAAGTAAACGGATGGGACAGCTTAGAAAAATCAATTGAGGGCGGAATGACAACTATTGTAGATGGATACATAAATAGAGGACAAAATACAATATATTTTAAGAAGTTTGATGTAGAAGAGACAAATGGACTATATTGGCATCAATATCAACAAAATATCTTAGCAGCACAAAACGAGGGAGTAAAAATCAGACAGGCATTACAAGAAAGTGGAAAAATGGAAGCATCATATACATTTATAATACCATTATATGAAAACATGCCATCCGAAATATGCAGAAAGCCAAATACAACATCAAATCCAGGTACAATAACATCAGACTTAGTAAGAGTAAATGTAAATAGTACAATTAGTGTTAGAGAGTCACCTAATGGTACAAAGATAAGTGGAGTACTTTTATATAAAGATGAAATAGTTACAAGATTACAAAAGGCAACAGAAAAAGTTGGAGGAACATATTGGGACTATATAATGAAAGCAGATGGAACAAAAGGATATGTAGCAAGAGAAACATATGATTATGATTTACCTGAATATAAATTATATCTAGTACCTATAACACCAGAAACGCCAGATCAACCTAATAATATTGTTAAGAATGAAAAAGTTAAGGTAGATTATACAAATAAAAGTATTACAGTTGTACCAGGAGTAACATCACAAGATATTGCAAACTTAATAGGTCAAAATATCGTAGTAAAAAACGTTAATGGAGTAATAATAAATTCAGGCATGTTATTAGCAACAGGATATATTGTAAATGACACATATATAATATCAGTTTTAGGAGATGCAAATGGCGATGGAGAAGTAAATTCAGGAGATTTATTTAGTATACAGAAATATTTATTAACAGGACACAGCATAAGTAATCAAGTAAAACAAGCGATGGATGCAAATGGTGATGGAGAAATAAATTCAGGAGATTTATTTATTATACAAAGACATTTATTATTAAATAGTAATTTTATTATAAAATAATTTAAAATGTTTACACAAGAAAGGAATAAAAATGAAAAAAAGAATATCAATAATTGTATTTGGAATAATATTAGCCATATTTATAGGAACAGTTAAAGTAGAAGCAGCAAGTGCAGATATAACAGCAACAAAAGCAACAGCAGAAGTAGGAGATAATGTATCAATAACAGTAAATTTTACAGCAGCAGCTTGGAATTTAAAAGTAAGTGGTGAAGGAATATCAAGTAAAGGATATGCATCACAAACTGATGATTTAAGCGAAAGAAATACTGTTGATACACTTAAATTAGATACATCAAAAGTAGGAACATATGTAATATATTTAATAGGAGATATTACAGACCAGAACGGAAATACAATAAAAATAAATAAGTCAACAACAGTTAATATAAATCAAAAAACAGTTCAACCAGACCCAAAACCAGAAGAAAATGACCCTGTGGTACCAACAAAATCAAATAATGCTAACTTAAGTAATTTAGGAATAAATCCAAAAGATTATGACTTTAATAACTTCAAATCTAGCAGAACAAGTTATGTAGCAACAGTGCCAAATGATATAGAAGAAATAGAAGTGTGGTACAAACAATCAGACACAAAATCAACAGTAAGCATAACAGCAGAAAAAGGACTAAAAGTAAGCAATGGAAAAGTAAGTGGACTAAAAGTAGGAACAAACAAAATAACAATAACAGTAACAGCAGAAGCAGGAAACACAAAAAAATACACAATAACAGTAACAAGAAAAGAAGAAGGAGCGCCAGTAGAGCCACCAGTAGAAGATCCAACAGATGAACAGCCAGATGTACCAGAAGAGCCAACAGATAATGAAGTAACAGATTCAACAAAGACAGGAGAAGGAATAGAAACATTAACTATAGCAGGAATAACACTAAAGCCAGAATTTGATACAAATATATATGAATATGAAGCAATATTAGAAGAAGATTTAAGAACATTAGAAATAGATGTAAAAACAACATCAGACAAATATAGAGTAGTAGTTGCAGGAAATGAAGACTTAAAAAACGGAGAAAACCTAATAACATTAATAGTATATGATGCAGAAAATACTGTAATTGCAACTTACCAAGTAACAGTAATGAAAAATACAGTAAACCAAAACGAAATAAATAATATATTTGGCGAACTAAAAAAAGAAGAAATGATAAAAAGAATAGCAATAATATCTGCACTAGTAGTAATAATAATCTTAATAGTAATATACATCATAATGAAAGCAAAAATGAAAAAAGCGAAAAACAAAACAAATAAAGAAGAAACAAAAAATATAGATGAAGAAATAGATAACAATTTGGAAAATGAATTTAAAATGCATAATGAAATAGAAGAAGAGCCAAGCTTAGGAAACGAAATTAAAAGTGATACAGAAAAAAGTATAGAAACTGAAAGTGTAATAAAAACAGAAAATAATTTAGAAAGTGATATAAATTTTGAAGATATTATGATGAAAATACGAAATATAGAGAATATAACAAAGACAGGAAAACTATCAAATTCTGAAGATATCCAAAAAATAGAAAATATAGAGAATACTAAAACAATAGAACAAAAAATAGAAGATATAATGCAAACAGATAAAAAGAAAGGAAAACACTTTTAAATGGGAAAGATAGTACTATTAGATGAGTTAAGTATCAATAAAATAGCAGCAGGAGAAGTAATAGAAAGGCCTGCATCTGTAATAAAAGAAATGATAGAAAATTCAATAGATGCAGGAGCGACAAATATAACTATAGAAATAGAAAATGGTGGAATATCATATATACGAGTTACAGATAATGGAAGAGGAATCTCAGAAGATGATTTAGAGATGGCATTTGAAAGGCATGCAACAAGTAAAATAAGAAATGCTAGTGAATTATCGGAAGTAAAGTCAATGGGATTTAGAGGCGAGGCATTAGCTAGTATTGGAGCAATAGCAAATGTAGAATTAGTATCAAAAACAGCAGAACAGGAAAATGGATATAGGATAGTAGTAGAGGGAGGATATGTACTAGATAAACAAACAGCAGGTTGCCCAAATGGAACAAGTATAACTGTACGAAATCTATTTTACAATACGCCAGTAAGATATAAATTTCTAAAAAAAGATTATACAGAATCAGGATATATAGAAGATGTAGTAACAAGAATTGCACAAAGCTATCCAGAAATTGCAATAAAACTGATAAATTCAAGAAAAACGGTTATCCAAACAAATGGAAATGGAGATTTAAAAACTGTAATATACAGTATATATGGAAAAGATGTTGCAGAAAAAATAATAAATGTAGATTACCAATATGAAGATATAAGAATAACAGGAATAGTAGGAAGACCAGAAATTGCAAGATCAAATAGAAGTCAACAAATATTTTTTGTAAATAAAAGATATGTAAGAGACAAAATATTACAATCCGCAACAGAACAAGCATTTAAAGGAATGATACCACTAGGAAAATTCCCTTTCTTAAGTCTAGATATAGACATGAATCCAAATAAAGTGGATGTAAATGTACACCCAGCTAAGCTAGAGGTAAGATTTGAACAAGAAGACAAGATATTCAAAGCAGTATATCATGCAATAAAAGAAACATTATTAAAAGGCAATTCACAAGATATAGCAATATATAGTCAAACACAAGTAATACCAAAAGAAGTACTAAATGAAGAACAAGAAATAGAACAAGAAAGCATAACAAATCAAATGAAACCCAAAAATCCTTTTTTATCAATTTTACCATCGTTCAATAAAAAATCAGAAAATAGAAAAGACATAGAATTTTCAGATTTAGACAAAAATTTAGAATTAAACTCAATGCAAAATATAAGTGAAGAAACAGATTTTGAACAAAATGAAGAAACAAATATTGTTGAAGTTTTATATAGAGAGCAACAAGCAAAAATTAGACAACAAGAGGAATCGAAGCAAGGAAATGGAATAGAACAACAGGAAAACGTAATAGAAGAAAAAGGAACAAAAAACGAATATATATTACAACAAGAAAATGTAATGCAAGAAGTAAATGGAACAGAACAAGAAAGTGAAAAACAACTAGCAAGTGAGACACAACAGCAAGAAGTCGATAATGACGCAGTAATTGAAAATATACAACAAGAAGAAATAGTACGATTATTAAATGAAATACAACAAACAAATCAGGATAGTGAACAATTAAAACAGATAGAGAAACAAGATATGGAATTGCCATATATAATCGAAGAATGTGATGAAACACAAGTAAATAAACCAGTACAAACAATAGAAGAAAAACAAATAGAATATAATTTCGATGAGATGTATATGAAAACATTTGGAAAAATGCCAAGTTCAATAAATATCCAAAACATATCAGTGTTTGAAAATACACCAGAACTAGAAAAGCCAGTATATAAAATAATAGGAATTGCATTTAATACTTATATTATATTAGAAATGAATGAAGAAATGTATGTAATAGACCAACATGCTGCACATGAAAGAGTATTATACGAAAAAGTAAAAAAGAATTATTATGCAAATAATCAAACAGCAACACAAATGATGTTATTACCAGATATAATAACATTAACACATAAAGAAATGGAAATAGCAAGAGAGAATATGCAAATATTTGAAAGAGCAGGATTTATATTAGAGGAATTTGGCGAAAATACAATCAAATTATCAGGAGTACCTGACATATGTATAGATTTAGAAACAAAAGAAATGTTTTTAGAAGCATTAGATGAAATTACATCATTAGGAAGAACAGCAAAACAAGAAATAGAAGAAAGATTTATTGCAACAGTAGCATGCAAAGCAGCAGTAAAAGCAAATATGGCATTAACCGAGTTAGAGATAAAGGAACTTATGGACAAGTTATTAGTATTACCAAATCCTTTTACATGTCCGCATGGAAGACCGACAGCAATAAAAATGACTAAATATGAGATTGAAAGGAAATTTGCAAGAAAGTAATAAAACATAAAAAGGAGGAATGTTAGTAAAAACTAACATAAGTTAAAACATGCAAAAACCAAAAGTCATAGTAATTTGTGGACCAACAGCGTCAGGAAAAACAGCATTATCAATAGAACTTGCAAAAAAAATAGATGGAGAAATAGTATCTGCAGATTCAATGCAGATATATAAAGATATGAATATAGGAACAGCAAAACCAGAGGATGATGAAAAGCAAGGGATTAAGCACTATTTAATGGATTACATATCTCCACAACAAAGATATAGTGTAGCACAATTTAAAAATGATGCGACAAAAGCAATAGAAGAAATAATAGAAAAAGGGAAAACACCAATTGTAGTTGGAGGAACAGGATTATATATAGACAGCCTGATATATGGAATAGAGTATAATGATATAAAAATTGATGAAGATTATAGAAAAAAATTAGAAAGAATAATAGAAACGCAAGGACTAGAAGCTTTATATAACAAGGCAAATGAAATAGACAGTCAAGCAATGAAAAAAATTAGTCCCAATGACCAAAAAAGAATAATTAGAGTATTAGAAATTTATCATGCAACTGGAAAGACAAAAACAGAACAAGAGGAAGAATCAAGAAAAAACGAGGTAAAATATAATTATAAAGTTTTTGCATTGAATATGGATAGAGAAAAGCTATATGAAAGAATAAACAAAAGAGTTGATATAATGATTGAAAAAGGGCTAATACAAGAAGTTGATAATTTACAAAGAAAATATAATGAATTTCCAACGGCAATGCAAGGATTAGGATATAAAGAAGTAGTAGACTATTTGCAAGGAGAATATACACAGGAAGAAATGATAGAAAAAATAAAAATGGAGTCTCGACGATATGCAAAAAGGCAATTAACATGGTTTAGGAAAAATAAGGAGACTATTTGGTTAGATGCATTGGAGAAAAAAGAACATAATATACAACAAATTTTAGAAAATATATAAATCTTAAATTATAAATTTAAATCTATAATTTAGAGAAAGGAGAAGATGCAATTTTCGAAATTTGCATCATAAAAGAAATTGGAAATTGGCAAAAAGATAAATAAGCGTAAAATATTTATTGCAATAATAATATTAATAGCGATAATTTATATATCATATATAGCTTATTTATTAATAGGAGATGAATCAGATATATATTTGGTAAATCAAGGAACTATATATAAAGAAGAAACTGTCATTGGATATATATTAAGAAATGAAGTCGTAATTGAAAATCAAGAAATGACAGGAGATATTGTACCAATAATGGCGGAAGGAGAAAAAGTATCAAAAAACAATGCAATTTTTCAATATTATAATGGAAATCAACAAGAATTAAACGATAAAATTAATGAAATAGACTTAAAACTACAAGAAGCACTAAAATCCGAAAAGATGATAGTATCTTCAGAACTTAAATTAATAGAAAACCAAATTGATAAAAAAATTGAAGATTTAAAAAAAATAAGTAATATTCAAGAGATTTCTGAATATAATAAAGATATAGACAAGCTATTGGATAGGAAAATAAATTTTATAGAAAGTTCAACAAATACAAGTACATATATTAAAGAACTAATAAAAGAAAGAAAAAAATATGAAAATCAATTAGTACAAAACGCTATATCTGTAAATGCACCAATAAGTGGAATTGTATCTTACAGAGTTGATGGGCTAGAAGAAACATTAAGTTCTAATAATATAGAAAATATAAATTTACAATTACTAAAAGAAATCAATTTAAAAACTGGACAAATTGTAGCTACAAGTACAAAAAAAGGAAAAGTTATAGATAATTTTAAATACCATATAGCAATTGTAATGGATTCAGAAGAAGCACAAAGAGCTGAAGTAGGACAAAAGGTAAAATTAAGATTATCGACAAATGATGAAATAGATGCAAAAATATCAAATATAAAAGAAGAAGAAGATAAAAGATTAATAGTATTTGAAATAAATAAAAAGACAGAAAGTTTAGTGAATTATAGGAAAATAACTGTTGAAGTAATATGGTGGAGTAATGAGGGGCTAAAAGTACCAAATCAAGCTATAATACAAGATGAAAATAATTTGAATTATGTAATAAGACAAAGATTAGGGTATCTAGAAAAGGTCTTGGTAAAAATAGAAACAGCAAGTGAAAATTATTCTATAATAACATCATACAGAACTATAGAATTATCAGAACTAGGCTACACAAAAGAAGAAATAACAACATACAAAAAAATAAAGTTATATGATGAAATTTTATTATATCCAAAGTTCGATTTAGTGGAATAATATTACGAAAATATTACACCAATATTAAGTTTATATTACAACAATAAAAAGTATTGACAAAAATGTAAAAAAAAGAGATACTATATGCGTAAAAGACAAAAAGATAAGAAATTTTAGGAGGTTTTTTTATGTCAGGAGCAATAATGGATAAAGTTTGGGGACTATTTGGAATGGATTCCGCAGAACCTGAAGAAGATGAAGAAGAGAACAACATATATGAGTTCGATGAAGAAGAAAATGAAGAGGTAGAAGATAGAAAATTGTTTGGTGGTAAGAAAAAAATATTTGCAATGCCACAAAACCAAGCAATTAAAATGGTAATATCTCAGCCAACAACTTTTGAACAATCAGAAGAAATTTGTTCGTTTTTAAAAGAAAAAAAATCAGTAATAGTAAATTTAGAATATGTAAACAAAGATGTAGCTAGAAGAATAGTAGACTTTATTAGCGGAGGAGTATATGCATTAAATGGGCATATACAAAAAATATCTAATTCTATATTCTTAATAGCACCAATAAATTATGAAATTACAAACGAAATGGCAAGAGAAGAGATAAAAAATAAATTATCAGTTTCTTGGTTAAAGGGTAACAGCATAAACTAGAAATATCCATAAGAAAGGAAGATAAAAATGATAACACCATTAGATATCGAAAATAAAAAATTTTCTAAGCAAGTAATGCATGGATACAATGTAGATGAAGTAGATGAGTTTTTAGATGAAGTATTAATAGATTATGAAAAAAATTATAAATTAGCAACAGAATTATCTAAAAAAGTAGAAGAATTAACAAATAGTTTAGAACATTATAAAACAATTGAAAGCACACTTCAAAATACACTAGTTATGGCACAAACTACAGCAGAAGAAGTAAAAAATGTAGCAAAGCAACAAGCAGATCAAATTTTATTAGAAGCTAGGAGCTCTGCACAAAGAGCAGCTAGTGATTTAACTCAAGAAGTAAGAATGAAACAAATGGCTCTAGATGATGTAAAAAAACAATTTGACATATATAAAGCAAAAATGGAATCATTACTAATATCACAATTAGAACTATTAAAAAGTTGTAATGATGACTAAAATAAATAGTACAAAAGATAAAATGCACATGTTTGCATCAAAATCTAGAATAAAAGGCTACTTAGTAGTCTTTTTTTAATTAACAAATAAATAAATTCTATTTATTTTTCAATATTACAAAAGTATTAAATGTTTATTACAATTCTGTTAATACTATTGACAATATAAGAAAAAAGAATAAAATTATAGTGTAAAAAAATAACAAAAATAGGATATAAAAATATAATGAGGATAATTAGTGGAAAAGCAAGAGGAACAAAATTAAACACGTTAGCAGGAGAGCAAACAAGACCAACATTAGACAGAGTAAAAGAATCAATATTTAATATAATACAAAATGAAATAGAGGACACAATATTTGTAGACTTATTTTCAGGAAGTGGAGCAATAGGATTAGAAGCTTTAAGTAGAGGAGCAAGAAAGGCAATACTTTGTGACAAATCAAAAGAAGCAATAGAAATAATAAAATCAAATGTAGAAAAAACACATTTAAAAGAAAAAGCAGAAATAATAAATACAGATTTTGAAAAGTGTCTAAAAGATATAAAAGAAAAAATAGATATTATATACATAGACCCACCATATCAAACAGATTATATATTAAAAACTTTAGAAATTTTAGAAAAATCTAACATAATAAAAGAAGAAACAAAGATAATATTAGAAACAGATAATGAAGAAAGAATATTAAAACAAATTGAACAATTAAAATTTGAAATAATAGATAAAAGAAAATATGGAATAGCAAATATAATATTTTTAAAAACTCAGAATTAAAACAGCAATTCATATAGAGCCAAAGGTTAGCAGTAGCAATATGTAAGTTTTAGCTTACAGAGAAAGGAGGATATGTTAGTAATAGATACTAGCATAAACTAAAATGGAGATATTTACATTATTAGAAAATTTAGAGGAGATAATAGAAAAGAGCAAAAGTGTTCCTTTCACAAGTAAGGGATTAGTTGATAGAGATGAATTGCTCGATATAATCAAAGAAATAAGAATACAGCTTCCAGATGAATTAAAACAAGCAAAATGGATAAAAGAAGAAAGACAAAGAATATTAGTGGAGGCACAAAAAGAAGCAGATGGAATAGTAAAAGAAGCAGAAAATAGAATAATAGCAATGATAGATGAACATGAAATAACAAGAAAAGCATACAACCAAAAAAATGAGATAATAGAATCTGCAAATGAAATGTCGCGAGAAATATCACAAGGAACAAAAGAATATGCTGATAATTTATTATCGTCAACAGAAGCAGTATTAACAACAACATTGGAAAATCTTCAAAAGAATATGACAGAAGCACTAAATATGATGCAAATATCATTAGAAGATACCCTTAAGACGATACAAAACAGCAGAAAAGAATTAAATTAGGGGATGTTAAAAAATGGCAAAAAAGAGGAAAAGTAGTAAAAAGAAAAGCAATAATAATATGTTAAATATAACAGTTGTGGGCACGATTATACTAAGTGTCCTTTTAGTAGTATTAGTATTTACAGAATCAGGATATATTGGGTCAGGATTAAGCAAATTTTTAGGTGGAATGATGGGATGGCTAAAATACATATTTCCATTAGGAACACTATTACTAGCAATAAATATGGCATGCAAGAAAAATAAATATTTATCAACAAAACTATTCCAATACAGTATATTACTATTTTTTGTAGCAGTAGTAGCAAGTATATTTGAAATTTTAAATGGAAGAATAGATATAAACAAAGATATATCAGAGATAATGAAAATAGCATATAACAATGGAGCAGTCAGTTCAATGGGAGGAGGAGCAATAGGAACGTTAGCCGCAGTACCATTGGTAAAAATGTTAGGAAAGGTAGGATCTGTAATATTAAGTATAGGTGTTGCCATAATACTATTTGTAGTTACATTTGGAATAGACATATCAAATATAATAAACAATTTAGTTGAAGCATTAATAGAAAGAAAACAAGAGCAGGCAGAAAATCGCAGACAGAGAAGAGAAGAATATGCAAAAGAGGAATATATAGAAGTAGCACCAGCAAAAATGAAAAAGAAGAAGGCAGGAACAAGTGTAATATCTAGTGATTTAGATATAATAGATGATGAACAAATACAAATAAATCTAAATGGAAGAATAATAGAAGAGGATTCTTCAAAATCTGGAAAATATCAGCATAGCAAAGAGGACATTATACCACTTTCAATGGAAAAGGAAAATAAAAAGCCAAGTATAAATAAAGAAATAGAAGCAGTACAACCTGATTACATAGAAAACAATTTATTTAAGCAAGAAGAACAAGTAAAAGAAGATAAAACAAAACAAGTATTACAATTAGAGCATGCATTGGTTGTAGAAGATGAAAATTATGAATATCCACCATTAGAAATATTAAGTATTGGAGAAAAGAAAGCATTAAAAGGTGGGGCAAGGGCACTTGCAGACATAGCAACAAAATTGCAAAAAACATTATATAGTTTTGGAGTATCAGCAAAAGTAGAAAATGTATCAGTAGGACCAGCAATTACAAGATATGAACTAAAACCAGCAGAGGGAGTAAGAGTAAACAAAATAGCAAATCTAGCTGATGACATAGCGTTAAATTTAGCAGCAGAAACAATAAGAATTGAAGCACCAATACCAGGAAAACAAGCAGTAGGAATAGAAGTACCAAATACAGAAAAAGAAGTAGTACATTTAAGAGAAGTATTAGAAAGTGATGAATTCCAAGATAATAAATCAAAATTAAGTGTAGCATTAGGAAAGGATGTAGGAGGAAAAGCAGTAGTAGCAGACATAGCAAAGATGCCACATGCATTAATAGCAGGTTCAACAGGATCAGGTAAGAGTGTATGTATAAATACGATAATAACAAGTATAATATATAATAGTAAGCCAAGTGAAGTAAAACTATTAATGATAGACCCTAAAATAGTAGAATTATCAGTATATAATGGAATACCACACTTATTAATACCAGTAGTAACAGACCCTAAAAAAGCAGCAGGTGCATTGGCATGGGCTGTACAAGAAATGGAAAACAGATATGCAGAATTTGCATCAAAAGGAGTACGTGACTTAAAGGGATATAATCAAGCAATAGAAAAAGAAAATAATGGAAATGAAGAACAAAAAGCAGGGAAATTACCACAAATAGTAATAATAATCGATGAGTTGGCAGACCTAATGATGGTAGCATCAAAAGATGTAGAAGATGCAATATGTAGATTAGCACAAAAAGCAAGAGCCGCAGGAATGCACTTAGTAATAGCAACACAAAGACCATCAGTAGATGTAATAACAGGAATAATAAAAGCAAATGTACCATCAAGGATAGCATTTGCAGTATCATCACAAATAGATTCAAGAACAATATTAGATACAGTAGGAGCAGAAAAATTATTAGGAAAAGGAGATATGTTATTCTATCCATCAGGAACACCAAAACCTACCAGAGTACAAGGAGCATTTGTATCAGACAGTGAAGTAGAAAAGATTGTAGACTTTGTAAAATCAAATGGGGAGGCTACATATAGTCAAGATATTATTGAAACAATTGAAAACAGTAATAAGACAGATAAAGAAATAGCAGAAGAAAAAGATAATGATGATGAAACAGACCCACTATTAATGGAAGCAATAGATGAAGTTGTACAATCAGGACAAGCTTCAACATCATACATACAAAGAAAATTCAAAGTAGGATATGCAAGAGCAGGAAGAATAATAGACCAAATGGAAGAAAGAGGAGTAATATCAGGATATCAAGGAAGCAAACCAAGACAAGTATTAATGACATTAGAAAGATTACAAGAGCTACGAATGGGACCAGCACCAGAAGAAGCATCAGAAGAATAGTGTGTCACGGGGACGTGCTTTTTGACACACTTTGTGTCAAAAAGCACGTCCCTGCGACACACATTTTTTTGAAAGGAGAAAACATTGCAAAAGAGAAAAGAAAATTTTTTAGAAAAAATAGTAAAAAAAGACTATGATAATGAATTAGAAAAAATATTAGAAACTAAGAAATTTGAAGAAAATGTAAAAAATATTCTCCTAGAAATATTATATAAAATAGAAATATCATACAAAGATTATGAAAAAGTAAAAAGAGACACAGAAACAAAAGAAGAATATATAACAAAAATAATAAAAACCATAGAAAAAGAAATCGAAGAAATAGAATTAATAATACCAATCTCACAAGAAAAAGCCAAAACAAAAAAAGCAATATTTATAATAGACAAAGAAAACAAAAAAATAATATGTTCACCAATAGAAAGAGAGTTATTATATGCTATTTCGAAAATAAGTAAACAAAATCAAATAGTAAAAGAAGAAGACCCACTAATAAATGACATAATCACAAATGCAATAAATGAAGGAAATAGCATAAATATGGTAGAGCCATTACGAGATTTTAATGGATGGTCTTGGTTAATAACAAAAAAGGAAATAGACAATCTATCATATAATTTAATATATCAAAACCTAAGAATTTTAATAGGAAATGACTTTTTATTAAAATGGATAGAAAATAAAGAATATATTATTAACTATTATGAATTATTAAAAAGTGAAATAGAAGAAAAATATACAAAAGAAATTGAAGACAAGCTTATATACAAATTAGAAGAATTATGTGTGCTTATAGAAAGAAAAACAAATCCAGAAATGAGACAAAAAATTAAAGACAAGATAGAAGAGGTAAAAACAAATTTAGAAAAAATTGAAGATAAAAGAACATATGTAGAAGATATAATAAATGAAAGAAAAAACATAAAAAGCAAAATGAAAGAGATAGACAAAATATTGGCAGACAAAATAAAGATAGAAAATGAATTCAAAATTAGAAATGAAATATTACCATTAGAAGAAAGAATATTCAGTATAAAAGCTTTAGTTCAAATATTAAATGATGAAAAGGAACAACTAAAAAAAGAATATGAAGAAAAAACAGATTTGTTAAATCCAAATATATTTATTGAGAAGAAAGAACAAGAAGAGAAAAAATACGAATTATTAGAAAACAAAGATATAGAAAAGACCCTAGTACAATTTCAAGAAATTTTTTTAGAAGCATTTCTAATAAAAATAGAAAAAGCTGAAACCAAAGAAGAAATGGTAAACCTAATATATAATTTTAGATATTATCAGCTACTACCATTTAATGAAAATAAGAATATATATGAGAGTATAGAATTAAAAGATAAGATTAAAGAAGTAGAAGAAAAGATGCTAAAAAAGGCAATTAAAAATAAAATAATAAATGAAAATATGGAAAGTACAATTTTTCATTATATATTTATAACAAAAATAATAAATTTAGAAGAAATATATATACAAGTAAAGGAAGAGAATAATAAAATAATAATAGAATTTTCAGAAAACGGAAATGAACAATACGATGAAAAATTTGAAATTGATAAGGAGGAAATCAATGAAGATAACATTTTTAGGAGCTACAAGGACAGTAACAGGTTCAAACTTTTTAGTTGAGGCATCAGGTAAAAAATTTCTAGTAGACTGTGGAATGTATCAAGGAAAAGGAACAGTAGAAGAACAAAACTATGAAGGATTTGAATATAATCCAGAAGAAATAGATTTCATGATATTAACACATGCACATATAGACCATTCAGGAAGAATACCTAAATTATATAAAGATGGGTTTAAAGGTCCGATATATGCACACAAAGCGACATATGATTTATGTGGGCTAATGTTACCAGATAGTGGGCATATACAAGAGATGGAATCAGTTTGGAAGAACAAGAAGAGAGTAAGAAAAGGAGAAAAAGAACTAAATCCATTATATACAGCACAAGAAGCAGTAGATAGTTTAGAGATATTTAAAGCTGTACAATATGATGAAATAATAGAAATAGACTCTAACATTCATATTAGATTTAATGATGCAGGTCATATGCTAGGCTCAAGTGTAGTAGAAATATGGGCAAAAGAAGAGGGAAAAGAAACAAAGGCTGTATTTACAGGAGATTTAGGAAACAATGACATACCATTATTAGGAGAGCCAACAATGATAGAAGATGCAGACTATTTAATAATGGAATCAACATATGGAAGTAGACTTCATAATAGAAACGACCAAAAAGCAGAGGCATTTTTGGATATAGTATCAGAAACAATAGATAATGGTGGAAAGGTAATAATACCATCATTTGCTGTAGGAAGAACACAAGAAATATTATATGAATTAAATAAAATAAAAGAAAACACAACAGATGAAAAGTTTTTAAGAGAATATGAAACATTAATGAAAGTACCAGTATATGTAGACAGCCCTTTAGCAATATCTGCAACAGAGGTTTTTAAACAAAATATGGATTTATTTGATGAAGAGACACAAGAAAGAATGGAAAGAGGAGACAATCCACTAGAATTTCCAGGACTTAAATTTACACAAACAGCTGATGAATCGATGGCTTTAAATCAAGACCAAAGTCCAGCTATAATAATATCAGCAAGTGGAATGTGTGAAGTAGGAAGAATAAAACATCATTTAAAACATAATATATGGAATCCAAACAATACAATTTTATTTGTTGGATATCAAGGAGTAGGTACATTAGGATATAATATAGTAAATGGAGCCGAAACTGTTAAGATATTTGGAGAAGAAATTGCAGTAAATGCAAGAATTGAATATATTGAAGGATATTCAGGACATGCAGACCAAGAAGGGTTAATGAATTTTATATATTCATTTAGAGAAAGACCAAAACACATATTTTTAGTACATGGAGAGAAAGAATCGCAAGAAGTATTAAAAGAAAAAATACTAGAAGATATAGGAATAGATGTAACAATACCAGAATATGGGGAAACATATGAATTAAATGATGATATAACAATGACAGATAAAATTGAAAGAAGAATATCAGGAACATTAAGAAGAGAAGTAATGGATAGATTGAACTTAATAAAGAAAGAAATTCAAGACATGGAAGAATATGTAAAACAAGATGTTTTAGATATGAGATTAAAAGAGAAAGATATGTTTAGAATTAATGAAAAGATGAAAGAATTGGAAAGACAAATTTTAAATGTAGTAGAAGGATGATTATATCGCAAGTTAGATTTCGTAGCAGTTTATACTGTGTACGAAATCTTGGTTATGGTTTTATGCTGTGAAGAAAGGAAAAAAAAATGAAAAAGTATTTTAATGAAGCAATAATAGGAAACAAAAATGTATTGGCAACATTCTCAGGAAAAGGAGAAATGATTAGATTATATTATCCAACAAGAGATAACAAACAATATATAAGTTATTTTCATGCAGGAATAAAAATAAACGACTCAGACATAATATATTTGCACGATGATATAAATAATGTGTATAAACAATATTATGATACAGATACAAACATATTAAATACAGAAATAACAAATACATATTTCAATTTAAAAATATTACAAACAGATTTTGTAATACTAAAAGAAGATGTAATAGTAAGAAGATATTTATTCATAAATGAAAGTAATATAGACTTAAATATAAATTTATTAATACATTCTGAATTATTATCTAATGAAAATGACTCTGTTAGTGCAAAGGTAGTTGATGGAGGTATGATGCAATATGCACATAATTTTTCTGTATCAACATTTTCAAAATCAAAATTATTAAGTCATCAAATAAATGATACAAAATCAAATATACAATCTGGAATAATAAAGGATAAAGACTATATAGGTATGTCGAAAGATTCTAGCATAAGTTTTGATTTAGAAACTATTAAGCCAAATGAAAAGAAAATGTTAGAGTTATATGTATTAATAAATGACAATACAAAAACAATTTGTGAAGTTGAAAGTGAAATAGAAAGAATTAAAAAAATAGATATGCAAAAAGAATATACAAATGTTAAGGCTTACTGGAGAAAATATGTTAAAGAACATAATACATTAAACCTAGAAGAAGCAAAAAATACATATGAAGAAAAAATGCAAGATATATATAAAAGAAGCATTTTACTATTTCCATTATTAATAAATCAAAATACAGGAGGAATAATAGCAGCACCAGAAGTAGATGAAGAAAGAAGCAATAGTGGAGGATATTGCTATTGTTGGCCAAGAGATGCAGTATTTATAACAAAAGCACTAGACATATTAGGAATGAGTAAGGAAACAGAAAAGTTTTATAAGAACTTTTGCAAAATAACACAAAGTAAAAATGGAATGTGGGAGCAACGTTTTTACACAGATGGAAGATTGGCACCATGTTGGGGATATCAAATTGATGAAACAGCAAGTGTAGTTTATGGTATATACAATCATTATGAATTAACAAAAAATGAAAAGTTTCTAAAAGAAAACTTGCAGATGTGCGAAAGGGCAATTGACTTCTTAAAAAGATACATAAAAGATATATTTGAAGAAAAAGAAGAATATGAAAGAAAATATCATGTAAGTTATGATTTGTGGGAAATGAATGAAGGAATACACTTATACTCACTATCAAGTATATATGCAGCATTTTCAGC
Organism: Clostridia bacterium; assembly: GCA_022794615.1. GTDB lineage: Bacteria > Bacillota > Clostridia > TANB77 > CAG-508 > CAG-269. The sequence continues at coordinate 19,700 of JAAWFD010000012.1, read as the reverse complement.
AATTTTAAATATTTATAAGATACTAGGAAGAGGAGTTTCTGATTTTGAAGGTGGAAATAGATTAAAAGATGAAAAAGTTGCAAAATCATCACTAGAGATTGAAGAGCTTCAAGAAAAAATTAAAAAGTTTATAAATCATAAAATGTATAATGAAGAAATGTGTTCATATGTAAGAAATCTAGAAGATAAAAAGATGGACATAAGCCTGCTTGGAGCAGTAGTTCCATTTAAAGTATTTACAGCAAAGGAAAAAAAGGTTTTAAATACTATAGAAAGAATCAATTTAACATTAAGAACATATACTGGTGGATATCAAAGATTTGAGAATGACCATTATATGAATGGAAATCCTTGGGTAATTTCTAATTTATGGATGTCATTGTATTACCTAGAAAAGGGAGAAAAGAAAAAAGCTAAAGAGACAGTAGATTTTGTTATAAAAACATCATCAAAGCATGGATTTTTAAGTGAGCAAATTGATAATTCTACTCTTAAACCAAATTGGGTTATGGGTTTGGGTTGGTCACATGCAATGTTTATAATAGTTTTAGAAAAACTTTTAAATTCTACAAAGAAATAGTTAATGAAATAAAAGACATTCTAATTAAACAGATGATGGTGATAACCGCCACCTTGAAGAAAAGCAATAAATTTAAAAGAGCATATTATTATCTTATAAAAAACAACTAATTTACCAGTGAGCGAGAATTGTCGTCCACTGGTAAAAAGCGAGATTTGGAAAAAAGATATATATTATGTACAAGAAACAACAGATTTTTATGAGAGTACAAAAATTGTACCCTTATGGAAAGATAACTTTTCAAATTTATTTGATAGTAGATATTGAAAATTATATTAATTTATTTTATTCTATCAATTAGAAAAATAGTAATTTGAAAGAGAGATGATACTTATGTTTTATGAGGCTTTTCCTATAGAACTGAATGATGATTTACAAGAAGTGTTAAAAATAATTCCAAAAGAAACTTATAATAATGTGAATATTGGTTATTCTGAAAATGGACTTGAGTATTGTTTAAATGATGTTATAATAAAAATTCCTTATAGAATGTATTTCATTGATGTAGAGTCGGCAAAAATAGATGACTTTACAGATATACAAAAAGAAATCTTTTATTGTATTTATACAAGAAGTATCAATGGTTATATTAGGGAAAAATACTTAAGAGAGTTGTTAAAACTTGATTTTGATTATTGGGCAATACCATTTATTGTTAAACTTTCTGATGAATATATAGTAGAAATTTTGGAAGTCATATATGATAAATTAAAAATTAGAAATAATTATGATATAAAGCAATTTTGTCTTGAAAATAAAAATATTATAAATAAAAGTTATTCAAGGATGATTAGTTACTGGAATGAGTTTTATAGAAGCAAGGAGCCTTGTTTTTATAAATATATTGGCAGAAAATTATTTATGGAATGTCTTGGATATAATAGGACATTTCAAAGATAAATTATGAGGAAACAGTATTTAGATAATTTAAGAACAATATGTTATATTTATAGCTATATTTAGTTATGTTGCCATAAACATAGAAAAAATTAAAAGTATTAATATAAAAAAGATAAAGAACACTTGCAAAGTGTTTTTTTTTGGTATAGAATAAAGTTGCCTAAAATTGGCAAATATATATTAAAGATAAGGATAATTGTGTGAAAAGTTAGCAATTACCTAAAAGGAGGAAAAGATATGTCAGTTAAAATTGGAATTAACGGATTTGGAAGGATAGGAAAATTATCATTCCAAGCAGCATTAGGAAAAGAGGAGGTAGAAGTCGTAGCAGTAAACGACCCATTTGTAGCCGCAGACTACATGGCATATATGACAAAATTTGACACAGCACACGGAAGATTTCCAGGAACAGTAGAAGAAAAGAATGGAAATCTAGTAGTAAATGGAAGAGAAATAAAAGTATTTAATGAAATGGAACCAAAGAACATCCCATGGGGAGAATTAGGAGTAGAATATGTATTAGAATGTTCAGGGGTATTCACAACAATAGAAAAAGCATCAGCACACTTAGAAGGAGGAGCAAAAAAAGTAATAATAAGTGCACCATCAAAAGATGCACCAATGTTTGTAATGGGAGTAAACAATACAGAATATAAACCAGAAATGACAGTAGTATCAAATGCATCATGTACAACAAACTGTTTAGCACCATTAGCAAAAATAATAAATGATAATTTTGGAATAAAAGATGGATTAATGACAACAGTACATGCAACAACAGCAACACAAAAAACAGTAGATGGAGCATCAAAAAAAGACTGGAGAGGTGGTCGTGCAGCAGCAGCAAACATAATACCATCATCAACAGGAGCAGCAAAAGCAGTAGGAAAAGTAATACCAACATTAAATGGAAAACTAACAGGAATGTCATTCAGAGTACCAACAGTAGATGTATCAGTAGTTGACTTAACATGTAATTTAGAAAAACCAACAACATATGAAGCAATATGTGAAGCAGTAAAAAAAGCATCACAAAATGAATTAAAAGGAATAGTAGAATATGTTGAAGAACCAGTAGTATCATCAGACTTTCTACATGATGAACATACATCAATATTTGATAGTACAGCAGGAATAATGTTAACAGACACATTTGTAAAATTAGTAGCTTGGTATGACAATGAATGGGGATATTCAAATAAATTAGTAGACTTAGCATGCTATATAGCATCAGTAGACAAACAATAATAAAAATTCTATAAAGAAATAGTAAAAGAAGCAGACTAAAAGTTACTAAGATATTTAGAAACTTAAAGTCTGTTTATTTATTTAAAAAAGAAAGGAAATGTATAAAAATGAACAAAAAAACTGTAAAAGATATAGATTTAAAAGGAAAGAAAGTATTTGTAAGATGTGATTTCAATGTGCCAATGGATGAAAACAAAGTAATCACAGATAACAGAAGAATAGTAGCAGCATTACCAACAATAAAATATTTGTTAGAAAATGACTGTAAAATAATATTAGCATCACACTTAGGAAGACCAAAAGGAGAATTCAAACCAGAATTTTCGTTAGCACCAGTAGCAAAAGAAATATCTAGATTATTAGGAAAAGAAGTAACATTAGCAAAAGATGTAATAGGAGAAGATGCAAAAACAAAAGCAGAAAATTTAAAAGCAGGAGAAATAATGTTACTAGAAAATGTAAGATTCCATAAAGAAGAAACAGACAATGATGCAGGATTTGCAAAAGAATTAGCATCAATGGCAGAAATATATGTAAATGATGCATTTGGAGCAGCACATAGAGCACATGCATCAACAGCAGGAGTAGCAGAATACTTACCATCAGTATCAGGATTTTTAATAGAAAAAGAATTAAACTTTTTAGGGAACACTATTTCAAACCCAGAAAGACCATTTGTAGCAATATTAGGAGGAGCAAAAGTATCAGATAAGATAGGAGTAATAGATAGTTTAATAGAAAAAGTAGACACATTAATGATAGGAGGAGGAATGGCATATACATTCTTCAAGGCACAAGGATATAATGTAGGAAATTCATTATGCGAGCCAGACAAAGTAGATTTGGCATTAGAGGCAATGAAAAAAGCAAAAGAAAAAGGAGTAAAATTAATATTACCAATAGACACAAAAATAGGAAAAGAATTTAAACCAGATACAGAAAGCAAAACAGTAGCATGGACAGAAATACCAGATGGATGGGAAGGATTTGACATTGGAGAAAAAACAATAGAAATGTTCAAAGAAGAATTAAAAGGAGCAAAGACTGTAATTTGGAATGGACCAGTAGGACTATTTGAATTTGAACAATTTGCAATAGGGACAAATACAGTAGCAAAAGTATTATCAGAACTAGAAGGGGCAACAACAATAATAGGTGGAGGAGACTCAGCAGCAGCAGTAGAAAAAGCAGGATTAGCAAGCAAGATGACACATATATCAACAGGAGGAGGAGCTTCACTAGAATTCTTAGAAGGAAAGAAACTACCAGGAATAGAATGTTTATTAGATAAATAATTAAGTTAGAGAGAAAAAAGTATGGAAATAAAAATAGGAAAAACGAGTGGATTTTGTTATGGAGTAAAAAATGCAGTGGAAAAAGCAGAAGCAGAGCTAAGCCATAGCAATGAGACCGTATATTGTTTAGGAGAGTTAGTGCATAACAAGAATGTAACAGAAAAGTTGAAAAAAAATGGGCTAGAATTTATAGAAGATATAGAACAAACCAAGGGAAAGACGATTATAAGAGCACACGGAGTAAAAAAAGAAATATACCAACAAGCACAAAAGAAAAACATAGAATTAGTAGATTTAACATGTCCCAATGTACTAAAAATTCATAATATAGTACAAAAGTATGCACTAGAAAATTATTATATCTTTGTTATAGGAGAAAGAAATCATCCAGAAGTCATTGGGACATACAGCTTTTGTGGAAAAAACTCTACAATAATATCAAATATAGAAGAAGTAGAAGAAACAATAGAACAATTAAAAAAATCAAAATTAAAAAAATTATTAATAATTTCGCAAACTACTTTTAACATAAAATTATTTGAAGAAATTGTAAAAGATATAAGGGGAAAAGTATATGAAGATGTACAAGTAGAAGTACAATGTACAATATGTAATGCGACAGAATTAAGACAAAGAGAAACAGAAGAACTATCAAAGGAAGTAGACTTAATGATAATAGTAGGAGGCAAAAATAGTTCAAATACAAACAAATTATATGATATATCTTGTAAAAACTGTAACAATGTAATATTTGCTGAAAATGAAAAAGATATAGAAAAAGAAAAAATATCAGGTTTCGAAAAAATAGGAATAATGGCAGGAGCATCAACACCAAAAGAGATTATAGAAGAAATTGTAAGACTAATAAATAATGAAAAAGAGTTACAGAAAGTGTAACACCATTAGATATTTTAAAATATATTAAAACGAAGGAGAGAAAGTATGCGTAAAAAAGTAATAGCAGGAAACTGGAAAATGAATATGCTTCCTAATGAAGCAATAGATTTCATAAACGAATTAGAGCAAAAAGTAAAGAATAGTGAAAATGAAATAGTTCTATGTGTACCATATACAGATATATTTTACAGTGTATTAAATACACAAAACACAAATATAAAGATAGGCGCACAAAATATGCATTGGGAGGAAAATGGTGCATATACAGGAGAAATATCAGCAGAAATGTTAAAAGCAGTAGGAGTAGAATATGTAATATTAGGACATTCAGAAAGAAGACAATATTTTGCTGAAACAGATGAGACAGTTAATAAAAAACTAAAAAAGGCATTAGAAGTAGGATTAAATCCAATAGTATGTGTAGGAGAAACATTAGAACAAAGAGAGAAAGGAATTACTACACAAATTATTACATCACAAACAGAAAAAGCATTAGACGGGTTAAAGAACGAACAAGTGGAAAAAGTAATAATAGCATATGAGCCAATATGGGCAATCGGAACAGGGAAAACAGCAACAAAAGAGGATGCAAACCAAGCAGTAAAAGAAATAAGACAAAAAATTGAAGAAAAATATGGACAAAACACAGCCCAAAGAGTTATAATACAATACGGCGGTAGCGTAAAGGCTACCAATGCAAAGGAATTGTTTGATATGTCAGACATTGATGGAGGACTAGTAGGAGGAGCAAGTCTTAAAGCAGAAGAATTTGCTAATATAGTAAATTATAACAAATAAGAATGCAATGAATGAAACAACTAAACTAGTATATACAGACTAAATGAAAATCAAACGAGCTTAAGCATCATTGAAAGGAAGGAAGATAGATGGAAAAGAAGCCAATAATGCTAATGATATTAGATGGATTTGGAGCAAACGACAATAAAGATGGTAACGCAGTAGAATTAGCAAATACACCTAATATAGATAAACTAATGAAAAAATACCCAACAGCCACAGGATATACAAGTGGATTAAGTGTAGGATTACCAGAAGGACAAATGGGAAACTCAGAAGTTGGACACACAAATATAGGAGCAGGAAGAATAGTATACCAAGAGTTAACAAGAATAACAAAATCAATAGAAGATGGAAATTTCTTTTCTATACCAGAATTCATCGAAGCAATAGACAACTGTAAAAAGCACAGTTCAAAATTACATATAATGGGATTGGTATCAGATGGAGGAGTACATAGTCATGTAAGACATTTGTATGGACTACTAGAAATGGCAAAAAGAAGAGACTTTGAAGATGTATATGTACATTGCTTTTTAGATGGAAGAGATACACCACCATCATCAGCAGATGGGTATATATCGAGCCTAGAAGAAAAAATGAGAGAAAAAGGTGTAGGAAAAATAGCAAGTTTATCAGGAAGATTTTACAGTATGGATAGAGACAAAAGATGGGAAAGAGTACAAAAATGTTATGATGCTTTAGTAAATGGAAAAGGAAATAAAGCAGGATCTGCAATAAAAGCAATAGAAGCATCATATCAAAAAGAAGTATTTGATGAATTTGTAGAGCCTACGATAATATGCAATGGAGAAACACCAGTAGCACAAATAGAAAACAATGACTCCGTAATATTTTTCAATTTCAGACCAGACAGAGCAAGAGAAATAACAAGAGCATTAGTAGACAAAGATTTTGATGGATTTGAAACAAAACCATTAAACTTATACTTTGTATGCTTCACAAATTATGATGAAACACTACCAAAAGTAAATATAGCATTCAAAAAAGAACCATTAGTAAATACATTTGGTGAAGTAGTATCAAAAGAAGGATTAACACAATTAAGAATAGCAGAAACAGAAAAATATGCACATGTAACATTCTTCTTTAATGGAGGAGAAGAAAAGCAATATCCAGGAGAAGACAGGATATTAGTGCCATCACCAAAAGTAGAAACATATGATAGAAAGCCAGAAATGAGTGCGTATGAAGTAACAGATAAGGTAGTAGAGGCAATAAAAAGTGAAAAATACAATTGCATAATACTAAATTTTGCTAATCCAGATATGGTAGGGCATACTGGAAATTTAGAAGCAGCGATATCAGCAGTAGAAGCGGTAGATGAATGTGTAGGAAAAGTAGTAGAAGCAATGTTAGAAAAAAATGGAACAATATTAATAACAGCAGACCATGGAAATGCAGAACAAATGATAGATTATAAAACAGGAGACCCACATACAGCACATACAACAAATCCTGTACCATTAATATTAGTAAGTAATGAAGAAAAAAATAAAATAAAATCTGGAAAATTAGCAGATTTAGCACCAACTCTTTTAGAATTATTAGGAATACAAAAACCAGAAGAAATGACAGGAGAAAGTTTATTAATAAAAGAATAAAATTTACATTATAGAATAATGAAAGGGAAGAAATGCTACATAATAACCAGAAAATTGAAGATAAATATAAAGAGATACAAAAGAAGCTTTTTTATATGATACCAGAAAAATGGGATGAAGTATATTTATATGCTTCAGTAATAGAAGAAAAGGGAACTAGAAAAACAGGAGAACTATTCTTCTATTACACCCCAAAAGGAATAATAAAAAGAAAGCCAATAAATGTATATGAAGTTCCATCAAGATTTAATATTGATGAAGAAGAATATTTAAGACTTGTAGAAATGCTATATAACACAATAAAAGAATTAAAACAAGAATTTAAAGATAGTAGGCAAAAGTTATGGAGCAATTTAACTATAACAATAAAAAATTATAAATTCAAAGTAGAATATAATTACAAGGACTTATTGAGAGATAATGAATACACAAATTATGAAAGACATATAATTTGGAGATACAAGTATTTAAATCAAGGGATAGAATATTGTAATAGAGAAGAAAGAAAAGTACTTGAAAGATACATAAATCGATTTAGAGTATTAAATACAAATCAAACCTATGAAGAGGGCTTATACATAACAAACATAAGGAATATTGTAGATTATGAGACAGCTGGATATGAAAGTATACAAAGTGCAGAATATGTATCAAGTAAAGATGAAAAAGAAAGAACAAACCAGATATTATTTAAAAAGTAATATAAAGTATGCACAAATTGTTGAAAATAGAGAAAAAATGTTATATAATGCAAAAAAAGTTTAAAATATAACATAAAAAGTTTAAGGAGGAAAGAAATGAAAGATTATTTAGAAATTGAAAGTGTAAGAGCTTTAGAAGTGTTAGACTCAAGAGGAAATCCAACAGTACAAGTAGAAGTAACAACTATAGATGGATGCAGTGGTGTAGCAATGGTACCATCAGGAGCATCAACAGGAAGCTTTGAAGCAGTAGAATTAAGAGATGGAGACAAATCAAGATATATGGGAAAAGGAGTTTTAAAGGCAGTTGCAAATGTAAATGAAATAGTTGCTCCAAAATTAGAAGGAATGAATGTTTACGAACAAGCAATAATAGATAAAACTCTTATAGAATTAGATGGAACAGAAAATAAAGGAAAATTAGGAGCAAATGCAACATTAGGTGTATCATTAGCAGTAGCAAAAGCAGCAGCAAACTCATTAGGAATGGAACTATATAATTACATAGGTGGATCAAATGCAAAAACATTACCAGTTCCAATGATGAACATATTAAATGGTGGAAAACATGCTGATAACACAGTAAGCACACAAGAATTTATGATAATGCCAGTAGGAGCAAAATCATTTACAGAATGTTTACGTATGTGTACAGAAATATACCACACACTTAAAAAAGTATTAAAAGAAAAAGGATTAGCATCAGGAGTTGGAGATGAAGGTGGATTTGCACCAAACTTAGCAAGTGATGAAGAAGCTTTAAAATTAATAATGGAAGCAATAGAAAAAGCAGGATACAAACCAGGAGAAGAAGTTTGCTTAGCATTAGATGTTGCATCAACAGAAATGTATGATGAAGCTAAAAAAATAGGAAAAGAAGGATGCTACTATTTCTGGAAAACAGATGAAGTAAAAACAGCAGATGAAATGATAGATTTCTTAGCATCATTAACAGAAAAATACCCAATAATATCAATAGAAGATGGATTAGCAGAAGAAGATTGGGCAAACTGGAAGAAACTAACAGACAGATTAGGAGATAAAATACAATTAGTTGGAGATGACTTATTTGTAACAAATATTAAGAGATTACAAAAAGGATTAGATAATAAAACAGCAAACAGTATATTAATTAAATTAAATCAAATAGGAACATTAACAGAAACATTAGATGCAATAGAACTTGCTAAAAAGAATGGATATACAGCAGTTGTATCACACAGAAGTGGTGAAACAGAAGATACTACATTAGCAGATGTTGCAGTTGCTACAAATGCAGGTCAAATTAAAACTGGTGCACCATGTAGAACTGATAGAGTTGCAAAATATAATAGATTATTAAATATCGAAAATGACTTAGGAGACATTTCAGTTTTTCCTGGTAGAAAAGGATTAAACAAATAAGAATAAAATTAAAAGCGGGTACATGATTTTTTCAACATGCACCTGCTTTTTTGCGAACTATAATAGCTCTACTACCATGAGGAAATGAGCCTTGAATGGTAATCCGTTAGAAAACAATATAAGAGGAAAAAGTAAACAAAAAAAGTGGACAAAGAACTTACAAGCTCTTCGCCCTCCCCACAATGGCAGTTATATAAGTGAATTCTCATGTAGACTAAGACCATCTACTCTAAAAATCGTAGCATTTGCTCGGTCATCTATACAATGCTCATCACGCACATATTCTGCACCAATACTTTCAGCATACTCCATTGCAGTTTGCTCAGCTTTTTCAACTAGCCAAGGGTCACCTGTTGTAAAAGTGTTAATCACATATTGCTTTTTAGACATTAAATTTTCCTCCTGACTCTTGCACTCTTGAGTGCTATTAATATAATTATAGCAGATTCTAATAAAATTTGGAAGAAAATTTTGAATAAATATAACGAAAATTGAATCCAAAAGAATTTATAAAAATATAGAATGAAAATAATACTAATATAGGAAAATGAAAATCAAAAAACACAAAAGACGAAAAAACTACGGAAAAAAGTATTCAAAAGGTATTGACATATAAAGGAAAAGAAGGTATAATATAGCAGTATGAATTTTAGCGAGGAAGCTGAATGTGGCTACATCCCTACGGAAGAAAGGGTGGAGGGAACTTCAGTGGAGTATGTCTTGGCATAGACCAGGCGGTAAGAAATATGGACACACTTATCCCTAATTATCATACAAATTTGGGATTTTTATATGGAGACAAACAAAACACCAGGGTGCGTTCTAACTTGCCAGCTAAAGTAATTCAAATTTAAAAAAGAAAGAGGAGGGAAATTACAATGGCAAAAGCAGTAGCAACAAGTGAAAAGATAAGAATAAGACTAAAAGCTTATGATCATGTAGTTTTAGATCAGTCTGCTGAAAAAATAGTAGAAACAGCTAAAAAAACAGGAGCAAAGGTATCAGGTCCTATTCCATTACCAACACAAAAAGAAGTAGTAACAATCTTACGTTCACCACACAAACACAAAGACTCAAGAGAACAATTTGAAATGAGAACACATAAGAGAGTTATAGACATTCTTTACCCAACACAAAAAACAGTTGATAATCTAATGAAGTTAGAATTACCAGCAGGTGTTGATATAGAAATAAAATTATAATTGAAAATTAAAAAGTACAAATGCAGATAGCATTTGCATAAAGGACTATAAAACTATAAAAAACAAGTTTTTAACAGTTTTAGCAAAACCAAGCTGATAAAGGAAGATAATATTAAAAATCAAAAAGTATCAGCCAATAGTAGGAGGAAGAAAGAAAATGAAAAAAGCAATTATAGGAAAGAAAATAGGAATGACACAAATATTTGATGAAAACGGAGTAGTTATTCCAGTAACAGTAGTAGAAGCAGGACCATGTGTAGTTGCACAAGTAAAGACAATGGAAACTGATGGATACGAAGCAGTACAATTAGGATTTGGAGAAATAAAAGACAAACATATAAACAAACCACAAAAAGGACATTTCACAAAAAATAATTTAACAGCAAAAAAACATTTAAGAGAATTCAGATTAGACACAATCGAAAACATCAAAGTTGGAGATGAAATCAAAGCAGATATATTCGAAAATGGAGAAAAAGTTGATGTACAAGGAACATCAAAAGGAAAAGGATTCCAAGGTGTAATAAAAAGACATGGACAATCAAGAGGGCCAATGGGACATGGATCTATGTATCATAGAAGACCAGGATCAATGGGACCAACATCAACACCAGGAAGAGTATTCAAAGGAAAAAAATTACCAGGACAAATGGGAAGAGTAACAGTAACAGTACAAAATTTAGACATAGTAAAAGTAGATATGGACAAAAATGTACTATTAATAAAAGGTAGTGTTCCAGGAGCAAAAGGAGCTATCTTAAAAATAAAATCAGCAGTAAGAGCTAGCAAATAGAGAAAGGAGAGAAAAACGAAATGCCAAAAGTAGACGTATATGATATACAAGGTAAAAAAGTAAGCGATGTAGAATTAAGTGAAGCAGTATTTGGAATAGAGCCAAATGAAGCAGTAGTACATAGCGTACTAGTAAATTACCTAGCTAATCAAAGACAAGGTACACAAAGTACAAAAACAAGAAGTGAAGTTAGTGGTGGTGGAAGAAAACCATGGAGACAAAAAGGAACAGGTAGAGCAAGACAAGGAAGTATACGTGCACCACAATGGATAAAAGGTGGAATAGCATTAGGACCAAAACCACGTTCATACAGTTACAAAGTAAATAAAAAAGAGAAACAATTAGCAATAAAATCATTATTAAGTTCAAAAGTAAAAGAACAAGAATTAACAGTAGTAGACAAATTAGAATTAGCAGAAGTAAAAACAAAAACAATGGTAAAAGCATTATCAGATTTAAAAGTAGAAGGAAAAACACTAATAATATTAGCAGATAAAAACGACAATGTATATTTATCAAGTAGAAATATAGAAGGTGTAAAAGCCATAACATTAAATATGATAAATGTTTATGATTTATTAAAATACAACAAATTAATATTACCATTAGAAACTGTTAAGAAATTAGAGGAGGTGTATGCTTAATTATGAAACCAGAAGAAATAATAATAGCACCAGTAATTACTGAAAAAAGTAATGATGAAATGCAAAACGGAAAATACACTTTCGAAGTAAACAGAAAAGCAACAAAGGTTGATATAGCAAGAGCAGTAGAAAAATTATTTGAAGTAAAAGTATTAAATGTAAACACAATGACAGTTAAAGGAAAAACAAAAAGAGTTAGATATGTAGAAGGAAAGACATCAGATTGGAAAAAAGCAATAGTAACAATAGATACAAATCCATCAGACAAGACATATTTAGGTAAAGGTGGAAAAGAAGTAAAAATATCTAAAAAATACAAAGATGCCATAGATGAATTTATGGGAGCATAAATAAGTTTAAGTTAGCTGTAATGAGTGAAACGACTGTACAGATAACTTATGCAATTGAACTTTATTCAATTGCATGCATTAGAAAAAAGCAATTAAAATATCTGGAAATAAACCAGGAAAATAAATAAAGGAGAGAAAAAAACAATGGGAATGAAACATTTCAAAGCATATACACCATCAAGAAGAAACATGACAGTATCAACATATGAAGAAGTAACAAAAACAACACCTGAAAAATCTTTACTAACAGTAAAAAAGAAAAATGCAGGTAGAAATTCATATGGAAGAATAACAGTAAGACATCAAGGTGGAGGAAACAGACAAAAATACAGAATAATAGATTTTAAAAGAAGAAAAGATGATATGGAAGCAACAGTATTAGGAATCGAATATGATCCAAATAGAAGTGCAAACATAGCATTAATACAATATGAAGATGGAGAAAAAGCATATATATTAGCACCACAAGGGTTAACAGATGGAGACAAAGTAATGTCTGGAGAAAATGCAGACATAAAACCAGGAAACTGTTTACCAATATCAAACATACCAGTAGGAACACTAATACACAACATAGAATTAAATCCAATGCAAGGAGGAAAGTTAGTAAAAGCAGCTGGTCAAAGTGCACAATTAATGGCAAAAGAAGGAAAATATGCACATGTAAGATTACCATCAGGAGAAATGAGATTAGTATTAGCAGTATGTAGAGCAACAATAGGAACAATAGGAAACAGTGACCATGAGAATGTAAAATTAGGAAAAGCAGGAAAAACAAGACATTTAGGAATAAGACCAACAGTTAGAGGATCTGTAATGAACCCTAACGACCACCCACATGGAGGAGGAGAAGGAAGAGCACCAGTAGGGCACGCAGGACCAATGACACCATGGGGAAAACCAGCATTAGGATACAAGACAAGAAATAAGAAAAATAGAACAAACAAGTTCATTGTTAAAAGGAGGAAATAAGAGACATGTCTAGATCAAGTAAGAAAAAACCTTTCGTATGTGAAAAACTATTAAAAAGAGTAGAAGCCATGAATGAAACAGGAAAAAAAGAAGTATTAAAAACATGGTCAAGAGCTTCAACAATATATCCACAAATGATAGGTCATACAATAGCAGTACATGATGGAAGAAAACATGTACCTGTATATATAACAGAAGAAATGATAGGTCATAAATTAGGTGAATTTGCTCCTACAAGAACATTTAAAGGTCATGCAGGAGAAAAAACAACAACTGTAAAGAAATAAGATAATTGGACATTAGCGAAATCAAAGATTTCGATGTCTAGATGTGCAAATTGCTTCGCAATATTGCACATATCAAGGTAAATTAACCTTTTTGCATACGCAAAAATCTTCGATTTTTACTATGCAATAAACAATCGGACATAAAACCAAAAAAATAAGGAGGAAAATAAAGTGGAAGAAACAGCAATAGTTGAAGCTAAAGCAACTCTAAGATATGCAAGAATATCAGCTAGAAAAGTAAAAATTGTTGCAGACTTAATAAGAGGAAAAAATGTAGATGAAGCTTTAGCAATAGTAAAATTTACACCAAAAGCTTCTTCAGAAATAATTGAAAAATTATTAAAATCAGCAATAGCAAATGCTGAGAACAACCATCAAATGGATCATTCAAAATTATATGTTGCTGAGATATATGCAAATCAAGGCCCAACACTAAAAAGAATAAGACCAGCTGCAAAAGGATCAGCAGTAAGAATAAGAAAAAGAACAAGTCATATAACAATTGTTCTAAGAGAAGAATAGGAGGGAGCAAATAAGATGGGACAAAAAGTACATCCAACAGGCGTAAGAGTAGGAATAATAAAAGATTGGAATGCTAAATGGTATGCAGGAACAAAAAACTTTGCAGATTACTTAGTAGAAGATCAAAATATTCGTAAATTTTTAAAGAAAAAATTATATGCAGCGGGAATTTCAAGAATAGAAATTGAAAGAACAGCAAAATTTGTTAAAGCTAATGTATATACAGCAAAACCAGGAATAGTAATAGGAAAAGGTGGAGCTGGAGCAGAAACTTTAAAACAAGAATTATCAAAAGAAATTGGTAAAGAAATAAATGTAAACATAATAGAAGTAAAAGAAATAGACACAAATGCACAATTAGTTGCAGAAAATATTGCAGGACAACTAGAAAGAAGAATTTCATTCAGAAGAGCAATGAAACAATGTATGCAAAAAGCTATGAAATCAGGAGCTCAAGGAATAAAAACATCAGTATCTGGAAGATTAGGTGGAGCTGATATGGCAAGAACAGAATTCTATAAAGAGGGAACAATTCCTCTACAAACTTTAAGAGCAGATATAGATTATGGATTTGCAGAAGCAGATACAACATATGGAAAGATTGGTGTTAAAGTTTGGATATATAAAGGTGAAGTTCTTCCTGCTAAAAAAATGGAAGGAGGAGAACAATAATGCCATTAATGCCAAAAAAATCAAAATTTAGAAAAATGCAAAAAGGTAGAAATAGAGGAAAAGCAACAAGAGGAAATTGCGTTTCAGAAGGAGAATATGGAATGCAAGCATTAGAAGCTGGTTTAATAAGAGGAAATCAAATTGAAGCAGCCCGTGTTGCAATGACTCGTTATATAAAAAGAGGTGGAAAAGTTTGGATAAAACTATTCCCAGATAAACCAATATCACAAAAACCTATTGGAACTCGTATGGGAAAAGGAAAAGGAAATGTAGAATATTGGGTAGCAGCTGTAAAACCAGGAAGAGTAATGTTTGAAATTGCTGGTGTACCAGAAGAAACAGCTAGAGAAGCTCTTAGACTTGCGATGAATAAACTACCAATCAAAGCAAAATTTGTTAAGAGAGAAACTGTAAATGAGGTAGGTGATAGTGATGAAGATAAATAAAATAAGAGAAATGTCTTCACCAGAACTAGAAAAAGAATTAGGTGAACTAAAAACAGAATTATTCAAATTAAAATTTAGTTTAGCTACAAATGGATTAGATAATCCAATGAAAATCAAAGAAGTAAAAAAAGATATAGCTAAAATAAATACTGTATTAACAGAAAGAAAAATAGCAGAAGCAAAGAAATAGAAAAGAATGGGAAAGCCCCAAGTCTAAAAAAGGAGGATTAAACCTATGGAAGAAAGAAACCTTCGTAAAGTTATGACAGGAACAGTAGTATCAGACAAAATGGATAAAACAATTGTAGTAGCAGTAGAAAATAGTATACGTCATAAAGTTTATGGAAAAACAGTTAAAAGAACATATAAATTAAAAGCACATGATGAAGACAATAGCTGTAAAATGGGAGATAAAGTAAAAGTCATGGAAACAAGACCACTTTCTAAAGATAAAAGATGGAGAGTAGTTGAAATCCTAGAAAAAAAAGGAGGAGAATAAGTCATGGTACAACAACAATCAATATTAAAAGTAGCTGACAATACTGGAGCAAGAGAAATTATGTGTATCAGATGTTTAGGTGGATCATTCAGAAAAACAGCTAACATTGGTGACATAATAGTAGCATCAGTAAAATCAGCAACACCAGGTGGAGTTGTAAAAAAAGGTGATGTTGTAAAAGCAGTAATAGTAAGAAGCAAAAAAGGATTAAGAAGACAAGATGGATCATATATAAGATTTGATGAAAATGCAGCTGTAATAATAAAAGAAGACAAAACACCAAGAGGAACACGTATATTTGGACCAGTTGCAAGAGAGTTAAGAGAGGGAGAATATATGAAAATACTTTCATTAGCTCCAGAAGTTCTTTAGACTGTTAAATTAAATGTCTTGCAGACATTTAATTGTTACAGTCTAAGGATGCATAGGTTTAAAATTTGTTATGGAGAACAGCCCTTAGGCTGGGCGAAGAATACAAATTGTTAACCGTAGCTTCTTTAATCTGTAACGCTCAAGTATTTACTAGACATTTTCGTTAACAGACTAAAGAGACAAAAACAATTCAAAGAAGGAGGAGAACCTTACATGAAAATAAAAAAAGGAGATACAGTCCAAGTTTTATCAGGAAACGACAAAGGTAAAACAGGGGAAGTATTAGAAGTAATGCCAAAAACACAAAGAGTAGTAGTAAAAGGAATAAATATAAGAAAAAAACACGTAAAACCTAGAAAACAAGGAGAACAAGGTGGAATAATACCAGTAGAATGTGCTGTATTAGCAAGTAAAGTAAATGTAGTATGTCCAAAATGCGGAAAAGCAACAAGAATAGGATATAGTGTAGAAAAAGATGAAAAAGTTCGTATTTGTAAAAAATGTGGAGCAAAAATAAAATAAAGTAAGAAAGGAGGAATAGGCAGAAATGGAAAAATTAAGAGAACAATATCAAAAAGAAGTAATTCCAGGATTAATGAAAAAATTCAATTATAAATCAATAATGCAAGTTCCAAAACTTGAAAAAATAGTTATAAATATAGGTTTAGGAGACACAAAAGAGGACCCTAAATCACTAGAAAATGCAATGAATGATTTAGCACAAATAACAGGGCAAAAGCCAATAGTAACAAAGGCTAAAAAATCAATTGCAGCATTCAAACTAAGAGAAGGAGCAAGTGTAGGTTGCAAAGTAACTTTAAGAGCAGACAAAATGTATGATTTTGCATACAAGCTATTTAATGTAGCTCTTCCAAGGGTAAGAGATTTTAGAGGAGTATCAAAAGATTCTTTCGATGGAAGAGGAAACTACTCAATGGGAATAAAAGAGCAATTAATCTTCCCAGAAATTGAATATGATAAAGTAGATAAATTAAGAGGTATGGATATCATATTTGTAACAACAGCTGAATCAGATGATGAAGCAAGAGAGTTACTTACATTGTTAGGTATGCCATTCCAAAACTAAATAAGGAGGAAAAATTAAAAAATGGCTAAAAAATCATTAAAAGTAAAACAACAAAGACCACAAAAATATGCAACAAGAGAATATAATAGATGTAAATTATGTGGAAGACCACATGCATATATCAGAAAATATGGAATTTGCCGTGTATGCTTTAGAGAGTTAGCACATAAAGGAGAAATTCCAGGAGTAAAGAAAGCAAGTTGGTAAAAATAATGCTGTAAATAATTAAAAATATCAGTATTAGAATGGAATGCAAAGCATATCCAATCCAAAGAAAACTAAAAAAGGAGGAAAGTAAATTGAATACTACAGATCCAATAGCAGATATGTTAACAAGAATAAGAAACGCAAACAGTTCAAAACATAAGACAGTAGATATACCATCTTCAAAAATGAAATTAGCAATAGCAGAAATTTTATATAAAGAAGGATATATAAAGTCTTTTGAAGAAATAAGCGATGACAAACAAGGAATAATAAGAGTTACTCTAAAATATGAAGAAAAAGGAAAAAGAGTAATAGATGGAATAAAAAGAATTAGCAAACCAGGATTAAGAGTATATGCTAATAAAGAAGAATTACCAAAAGTATTAAACGGATTAGGAATAGCAATAATCTCTACATCACAAGGATTAAAAACAGACAAAGAAGCACGCACATTAGGAATAGGTGGAGAAGTATTAGCTTATATTTGGTAAGGGAAAAATCAACCTAAATGTGAAAATACAAAAAGGGTAAAAATAAACGTTAGGCGAACGCCCAAAAGGAAGGTGAAATAAATGTCAAGAATAGGAAATAAATCTATTCAAATACCAGAAGGTGTAACAGTTACAATCGATGGAGAAAAAATAACTGTAAAGGGACCAAAAGGTACATTAGAAAGAGAATTACATAAAAACATCAAAGTAGAAGTAGAAAACAATGAAATAAAAGTAATAAGAAAAGATGATGAACCATTTAATAAAAGTTTACATGGATTAACAAGAACATTAATCAATAACATGGTAAATGGAGTAGTAAATGAATTCACAAGAGAACTACAAATCAACGGAGTTGGTTACAGAGTTCAAAAACAAGGAAACAACTTAAATTTAACATTAGGATATTCTCATCCAGTAATATTTGAAGCTCCAACAGGAATAACATTTGATGTTCCAAATGCTAACACAATAATAGTAAGAGGAATAGACAAAGAATTAGTTGGTCAAACAGCAGCAAACATAAGAATAAAGAGACCACCAGAAGTATATAGAGGAAAAGGAATAAAATACGCTGAAGAAGTAATCAGACGTAAAGAAGGAAAAACAGGTAAGAAATAAAATCAAATAATCACGGAAAGGAGTAATTTAAAATGATAAAGAAAACAGATAGAAAAGTTGAGAGAACTAGAAGACATGCAAGAGTAAGAAATAAAATATCTGGTACAGCAGAAAGACCAAGATTATGTGTATACAGAAGCAACAGCCATGTATATGCACAAGTAATTGATGATGTAGCTGGAAATACATTAGTTAGTGTATCAACATTAGATAAAGATATAAAAACTAAACATTCAAATATAGAAGCAGCTAAAGAAGTTGGAACATTAGTTGCAAAAAAATGTGCTAGCAAACAAATTACAGAAGTAGTTTTTGACCGTGGTGGATATATATATCATGGTGTAGTAAAAGCATTAGCAGAGGCTGCAAGAGAAGGTGGACTTAACTTCTAAGGTATTTGTATTAGAACAAAAAAGTTAGAAGTAAATAAGAAGAAAAGGAGGAAAACAAATTTAATGGAAGACGTAAAGATGGAAGAGTTAAAAGAAAAAGTAGTAGCTTTAAACAGAGTAGCAAAAGTTGTTAAAGGTGGAAGAACTTTTAGATTTAGTGCTGTAGTAGTAGTAGGAGATGGAGCAGGACATATAGGAGTAGGAAACGGAAAAGCAGCAGAAGTTCCAGATGCAATAAAAAAAGCTATACAATCAGCAAAGAAAAACTTAGTTGAAGTACCAATTGTAGACACAACAGTACCACATGAATATGTTGGAAAATTTGGAAGTGCCAAAGTAATGTTAAAACCAGCAGTAGAAGGAACTGGAGTTATAGCAGGAGGAAGTGTAAGACCAGTATTAGAGCTTGCAGGATATAAAAATATACGTACAAAAGTTATTGGAACAAACAATCCAAGAAACGTTGTATATGCTACAATTGAAGGTTTAAAATCAATGCAAACAATAGAACAAGTAGCTAAAAAAAGAGGAAAAAAAGTAGAAGAAATTTTATAATCAAGATAAAATAACAAAAAAATAGGAGGTGCAAGCAAAGAGATGAAACTAGGAGAATTAAAGCCAGCAGTTGAAAAAACAAAAAGAATAAGAGTAGGACGTGGAATAGGATCTGGACTAGGAAAGACATCAGGAAAAGG
>JAAWFD010000020.1 GCA_022794615.1 Clostridia bacterium | reverse complement strand
GACTCCTTAAGGTCTCTTGTTGCCAAAGTCCTGATATGCTTCATGTTGCTATTTTTCATTTCGTTTTCTCCTTTCATTAAGCATTTTTAGTTTCCTTGGTTTCTTTAGTCAGCCATTAAGTGCCCCTTTCTGAATGTTGCTCACCTTCAAGTTCCTGCGATTTCTAATTAAGAAATCTTAATTATTATAACATATTCCTTATATTTTTTCAATTTTTTATTGCAAAGTTTTATGTCTACACATTAATTTATTGTACTATATCTAGTATTTTCATCTACAAAGAAAATAAATTCATAATATCTTCTTTTGAAATTTTATTTATAAATGTTGTTTGTGTATCTAATACATTATCTATTAACTCTGATTTCTTTTGTTGCAATTCATATATTTTCTCTTCTATCGAATTCTTAGTTATAAGCTTGTATACTTGAACATTTCTTCTTTGACCAATTCTGTATGCTCTGTCTGTTGCCTGACCTTCTGCCGATGCATTCCACCATGGGTCATAATGTATTACAACATCTGCTCCTGTTAAGTTTAGTCCTGTTCCTCCTGCTTTTAACGATATTAAAAATACTTTTATATCTTCATTTGCATTAAATTCATCTACTAATTGAAGTCTTTCATCTACTTTAGTGCTTCCAGTTAATTTAAAGTATTTTATACCTTTTTGCTTAAGTTCTTCTTCTATTATATCAAACATTGATGTATATCCTGAAAATAACAAAATTTTGTGATTACTTTGCGTTGCCTCTTGTACAATTTCTATACATTGCTCTAATTTGCTACTTCCATCTGTATATCCCTCAATAAATAGACTTGGATGACAACATATTTGTCTTAATCTTGTTAGTGCTGCTAATATTTGTATTTTACTCTTCTCAAATCCGTTTTTATTTATTATTTGCTCAACATCCATCTTAGTCTGCGTTAAATATGATAAATATAGTTTTTCTTGTTCTTCCTTCATTACATTTCTTAATACTGCAATAGATTTGTCTGGCAATTCTGTTAATACTTGCTTTTTTGTTCTTCTTAATACAAATGGCTCTATTAGCATTTTTAACTTCTGCATTGCTTTTTGGTCGTTATCTCTTACAATTGGTAATTCATATGTATTTTTGAATTTCTTGTATGTAAATAGATAACCTGGCATTATATAATCAAATATTGACCATAATTCTGCAAGTGAATTCTCTATTGGTGTTCCTGTTAGTGCATATCTTGTTTCTGCATTTATCTCTTTTATTGCTCTTGCATTCTGTGTATTACTATTTTTTAGATATTGTGCTTCATCTGCGATTATATATTTAAATGTGTAATTCTTTTCTCTATATACTTCTATATCTCTTTTTAATAAGTCATATGATGTTATTACTAAATCGTATTTTTCAATTTGCTTTATCTGTTCTTCTCTTTCTTTTGCATTTCCTCTTATTACCATTGTTCGTAATTCATTAGTAAACTTATTTGCTTCGTTTTGCCAATTTAAAGATAATGAACTAGGACATACTACTATTGTTGATTTTCTCTCTTCTTCTTTTGTTTCTTGTATATATGATATGATTACTGCTAGCATCTGTATTGTTTTTCCTAACCCCATATCATCTGCTAATATTCCACCAAATTTGTAATTATCTAATACCTTTAGCCATTTGTAACCTGTTTTTTGATAATACCTTAAAACATTATCTAAACTCTTTGGTACTTGTATTTCTTCTTCTATATTTTCTTTGTCTAGCCCTTTTACTATTTCCTTATATTCGTTATTTTTTGTTATTTCTGTATTTTCAATATTTTTTAATAGACTGTTTAGATATAATGTTCTGTGTACAGGTAATTTTAATTTTCCACTTTCTAAGTCTTTATAGCTGATATCCATTCCTTTGACGGCTTTATCTAAAAATTCTAAGTCTTGGCTATCCTCTAAACTTAAATAGCTCCCATCTTTTAATTTATGATATTTTTTCTTTAATGCGTATTTTTTCATTATTTCTTCTAATTCTAATGGCTCTATATTTAAGTTACTTAAGTCTACTGATAATAAGTTGTTCTCTACTTTTACTCCTATTGTTCCTATCTTAGGTTGCCTTACTTGTTTAGATTTAAAGTTATCTGTTACTAAAACCTCAAACTTTTGCATATATTCATCTATTTCTGTTGTTAAAAATTCATATATTTTTTCTTCTTGCGGTAATATGAATAATTGTTTTTCTTCATATAGCATAAAGCCTGTTTTTCCTAGCATATTTATTGCTTTTGTTTCTGCAATTATATCTCTTTTGGCATTTATCTTAGTTTTTTCATCTAGTGCTTTTACTTCTTCTTCTCCATAACAAAATTTAATATCTGCAGTTATATATCCATGCTGGTCCACATCTAAATATGCTTTTACTTCTAACTTCTCTGGCCTATATTCTTCTATTTCTTGTTTTGCTTCTTCTGTTATTTTTATTTGATTTTTTACATTTGGTATTACTACTGAAAATAACTCTGGCAATTGTTCTTTATGTATATATACTTCTTCTACAAAGTTTTCTTTAAAGATTTTGAATAGTTTTAGTGTAGTTTCTTCAAATTCTTTTGTGCATCTATATAATCCATCATCTTTAAGTACATATGTATATTGTTTTCCTTGTAATATTGCTATTTGTCCTATCTTTTCTTCTATATTTATATATAGCCTATAATCTTCTTCTTTGTCCTTTTCTAATTTGAATTCTAGACTTGGATTTCTGTACATAAATTCTATATTATCTTCTGTATATTCTTTTTGTACTAAAATTTTTTGTCCTTTTAAAATATCAAATAATTCATCAAGTGATGTATTGTTTAATAATATTTCACTTTCACTTAGTGCTTTTCCATAATATCTATAACTTATATTTGCTTCTGAATTTACATTTTTTATATTTTCTGCTTGTTTTAATACAAATTCTAATAGTGGCTTGCTTTCTTCTATAAATACATCTTTTGTATGTATAAATTCTAATTGTGCTCCATATCTATACTTTTTTTTGTATAACATATTATCGTAAAATTCTGATAAATTTCTTATTTTATATAATCTCTTATTTCCTATTTTTATTTCTAATCTTAGACTTTTGTTATATCTATCATATATTAGCTTCGGCTCTAAACTTATGTCTTTTATATTTTCCTTTTGTTCTTCTTCTGATAATTTTTCTATTTCTTCATTATATAATGTGTTCACTATTTGATGGAAACTTCTGTATTTACTTGAATTTATTTTTTGTGATACACCTCTTGTCCCTTTAATGTCTTGTCTTTTATTGTTTTTTTCATTGTATTCTATTATTGTTGCTACTATATGTTTACATGTTCCAAATCTTTGGTAGTAGTCTTCACACTCACAAGTTACATCATCAATTTCTCCATTTTTTACTCTTATTGTTGTGTTGTATATTTCTGTTCCTCTTACTTGTGCTGATATTTCAAAGTTATCTTTGTTTTCATATTCTTCTCTAATTAAATTTACTTTTCTTGTTTGTACATAATTTTTTGCTTTTCTTACTTTTTCTTCTCCTGCTTCTCTATATAGTTCATCTAATATATTAGTATTTATTTGCATTTTTGATTTCCCTTTCGTTTTGAATTGGATTCTTTTTTACTTTTTCCTTACTTTATTAGCTTAATATTATATTATATTTTTCATTTTTTTTCAATATCTTTATTCCTTTCCTTCAATTCGTAAAGTAACTACAATTTTCAAATTCGGACAAAAACCTTGTCAATTTACTCTTTCTAGGTTTGTCAGAATTTAGAAATTGTGTGTTTTTTCTTGATTTTGTTTACATAATTTGATATAATTTCTTCATTATTTTTAGTGAAAGGAGAAATTTTTTATCAGTATGATTAAGGTTTGTAAGCAAAATCAACAATCTATTATTAATAAATTATATAATGGTACCTTTGATAATGTTGCTGTTAGTATGTCTAATCTTGCAGATGACATTCTTTTGTCTATGCATGAAAATGGTGTCCTTAAATGCCTTTCTGAGTCTATCATAGATAAACGAGCTGATAACATTACTATTCCTTTTGACCTAATTTTAGCTCTTTCTATCGCCGCAAAACTTAAAAATAAAACAAGTCTTACTGATATCCCTTTTGCTATTACTGACCATAGAGTTTTAGCTAAATTAGGTTACAACATTATTGATACTGATGGTAATCTTAAATCTTCTTTTATGAATGAAGGTAGCATTCGATTTCTTATCAATAAATATACTGATAACGAATTATTCTCATCATATAATAAAACTGTTCAAGACTCCATTATGCCCCATTTAGATATATCTCCTAGCATTCATATGTTAGATTGTACAGAAATAAGTGTTAATCTAAAAAATGAAAATTATGAAAAGTCAGCTGTATGTGTAAATAAAGCTGGTGATGTAGCAAGGGGTTATAAACTTGCTACACTAAGGGGAATACATGAAGATAGTGGTGTTATTGAAGAAATATGCTTTGGTGCTATCAACACACACGATTTTAAACTTTGCAAAAACATGTTATATTCCACTACTGTGCTAAAGCCTAATGATATTTTAGTATATGATAGAGGCTTTATAGATAGAGACATTACTAATTTTCTTAAAACGGAGCGACAAGTTGATACTTATATTCCGCTTTCAAGAAAAATGTACGCTTATGAAATGGCTGTTTCAACAGCTAAAATACAAAATAATTGGGAACAACACCCTACAAGAACTAAACAAAAAATAGCTCTTGTTACTGATTTGAAAAGGTTTTGGGAAAGTGATAACCCCGAGAATGATGTTCCCATTAATGCTGCTGTTTCATGGGAGCCAGAGTCTGATAATTATTTTGTATTTATTACAACAGATACAACTGTAAGTGCTAAACAAATTATAAAGACTTATGAACTTAGACCAGAAATCGAAGAAGATTATCGACAATTAAAAGATTTCTGGAACTTAGAAGACTTTAAAAGTACCAAACTAAATATGATAGCATTTCACATATTAAGTACCTTGTTTGGCTATTTGTTCTTCCAGCTTTATACTATGACTCCAAACGGAGAACAATATGCTCATAAGTCTTTACCTATCATTTTAAAAAATTATAATACTAACACAATGCCATATTTAATCTTTTATACTGGTAATGAATTTGCTATATTAAGTATTGTTGAATTTGCAGAAATTTACTCATTATGCAGTAATTCAGTTCAAAAAAAATTAAATCATGTGTTTAACTCATAAAAGTTCTATACCCTGCCCGTCCGAATCTGGACAAAATTACAATAAAAAATATCATATTTTTTTAAAATTTATGACCACAAGTTTTGCATTGATACTTACTCATAACCTTATTTGCAGCGAATGCTCCCCAAAGTGCAACTGACATTGCTTTGCTTGCTCCAGAAATTACTTTCACTTTGTTTGAACCACATTTTGGACATTTAAGTTCTGTATATCCACAATTTGGACAACTTTCTGCACTACTTGAAATTTGTTTCCCACACTCTTTACATCTAATTAATGCCATGTTTTATTCCTCCTAATAACCAGATTTTATATAACTATCTAAAAACCTTTTTTCTGTCTCTGTCAATGGAACGCCATCTTTT
Source organism: Clostridia bacterium (assembly GCA_022794615.1). Lineage (GTDB taxonomy): Bacteria > Bacillota > Clostridia > TANB77 > CAG-508 > CAG-269. The sequence continues at coordinate 5,556 of JAAWFD010000020.1, read as the reverse complement.
GATTTTTGTAATGTTTTTTCATAAGTCGATTTCATTGAACTGCTTGGTTTACTAGAATCATTGGAATTTCCACCTGTAATTAGGAAAAGTAAAAATAAAACTACTAATATAATGATAACGAAAGCAATAGCTCCAGAACCTTTTTCACTTTTCATATAATTCTCCCCCTTTCGAGGATATTATACACGAAGTGTAACTATAATGCAACCATGACAATTATATTTTTAGTTACACCATTATGATACCATACAGAATATGGGAGGTGTAACTATGTTTAAAGTCAATAAAATTGAGAAAATTAATAAATCTAAAGCTAATGTTCCAATGACTGTCAGATTCCCTGAAGATGTATATAACGAATATAAAAAACTTTCAGAAAATTCTGGACAAAGTTTTAATAGTATCGTTATCTCTGCCCTTAGATATTGTTTGGAAAATTTGGAGAAATAATCTTCAAATTTCTTTTATTTTATAGTATAATGTTTCTGCTATAGTTATTGGGAATAGTAGCTACAACTGATATACAGTTTTCCCAATAGTGCACACCAAAATTTCTTAAAGAAATGAGGTGAAACATTATGAATCAAATACATCAAGGCAATAAGGTTCTGATAAAATCAACAAATGAAACAGGCTTCATTATTGATTTCATAGATGGATATACTGTAAGAATTAATATTGTTGAAACATTTGATATTGACGAATATTCAAATAGAGTAAACATTATAAATAAATTTGTAACAGTACCATTAAATGATGTAGAATTTATTGCCTAATCATTAATTTTAGAAATTTTAGAAAAGACTATAGGTCGTAGCAATGAAAGTCCTATAAGTCGTATTGCAAGCAAAGAGATTACCTTTTGTATTGGTGACTCTTTGTTTTTTATATAATTTATTTTCAATGTACAAAAAAATTTATTTTACTTTACGAATTGAAGTTCCTTTCTTTTATGTATTTCGAAAAAACAAAAATTTACTAGATAGCAGTGATTACTGGAATCTAGTAAAAAAGTATATTTTTGAAAAAGAATATAGTAAAGTTAATTCAAAAAGTATTAAATTTCCCAGTGAGCGGGAATTCTCGCTCACTGGGAAATCTGCTGTTTATTATTTTATATCCATATCTTGTTCATTTTATCTTCTATTCTTTTTCGTATTTTCATTTCCTCTTTTTTATCAATTATGTATTTTCCATCTTCTAATATTATTACACTTCCTTCTTTTGCTTCTTGTGATAGCTCTTCTATATCTACTTCTATAACTTCTTTGCTTTCTGGGTTTTGGCATATTGCTATATCATTTTCTATTCTATCTATTATATATTTCATATTTCTACCACCATTCTAAAATTTTTATTTACCCATTTGTATCTGTTTTTATCGATTGTATTTCTATTTCCTTACCATCTGTTATGATTAATATCGTTCCATTTTCATCTGTTCTATATACATTTACTGACTTGTCTTTTAATTTTTCTAGTGTCTCTTTATGTGGATGTTCATAGCTATTTTCCTTTTCTGACGATATTATCGCATATGTTGGATTTACTTTTTCTAAAAATTCTTTGGATGTGCTTGTTCTTGACCCATGATGTCCTACTTTTAGTACATCTGCTTTTATATCCATTTTTAACATCTCTTTTTCATTTTTTTCATTTGCATCTCCAGTAAATATAAATGCTTTTTCTCCAAATTTCATTTTTAATACTATTGATGCTTCATTTAGGTTGTCTACATCTGTTCCTGTACTTAATATTGTAAAATCACATTCTCCTAATTTGAAATTGTCTCCTATTATTGGCGTTGTTACTTTTAGATTTTTATTACTTATTGCATCAATTACATCTTCAAATGTCACTGTTGTTGTTGATACTCTTGGCATATATATGCTTCCTATTTCAAAATTGTTTATTATATTATCTAGTCCACCTATATGGTCTTCATGTGGATGTGTTCCTACTATAATATCAAATCTATTTATTCCTAAGTCTTTAAAATATTTTACTAATTTTCGTCCATCTTTATTGTTGCCTGCATCGATTAGCATGTTTTTTTCTTCATTTTGTATTAATATGCTGTCAGCTTGACCTACATCTATAAAATATACTTTTAGGTCCGTGGTTATTTCTGTTACTACTGCATTTCCTATTGCTTCCTGGTCTAATTTTTTGTTCTGTTTTTGTTCTGAAGCTTCATTCGTTTGCTGGTTTAGAGTCGCCCCAGCTATTGCAGTTATTATTAGTATTATCAAAGATAGGATTATATTTATTTTCTTACTACTTTTGTTTCTTCTTTTCATTTGCTTTTCCTATATATTTTATTCTATATTCCTTTGGTTTTCTTCTATAATTTTATCTGCTTCTTCTCTTGTTAAATATTCGCATTCTACCATTTTATTTATTACTTGTTTTGCTCTTTGTGCTGCTAATTCGGGATTTTTAGTTGGTGCATATACACTTGGTGCATTTGGTATCCCTGCTAACATTATGCATTCATATTCTGTCATCTCTATTGGTTCTTTATCAAAGTAGTTTATACTTGCTTCTCTTACTGAGTAACATCCATCTCCAAAATAGCTAGTATTTAAGTATAGTTCTAATATCTCATCTTTTTTACATTCTTTTTCATATTTATATGCTACAAATACTTCCGCTACTTTTCTTGTGAATTTCTTTTCTTGCGTAAAATACGTATTTTTTGCTAACTGCTGTGTTATTGTGCTTCCTCCCTCTACTAGCTTATTTCGTTTTATGTTTGTTACTATTGCTCTACCAATAGATTTTATATCTATTGGGCCATGTTCATAAAATCTATGGTCTTCAGCTGCTATTACTGCTTTTTTATATAATTCTGGCATTTCTTCAAGCGTAGTATAATTTTCTTTACTTTTTATTTCTTCTATTTTTTCTCCTATAGGAGTCTCTTTTATGGCTTTTTTGTACATGTCATACCCTTGGAATCCTATATACCCTACAACACTTATGCTTATTACTAATATTACTATTATTATATTTCTTATTATTTTCATTTTCCTATCACATGTTAGCTTTTAAAGCTAACTTTTTTCCTTTCTTATCGTTATAAGCCTTGAAAGCTTACATATAACTTTGTATAAGATTTCTCTATGCACTTTGTTCCAAGAGCTATCTTTCCTCGTACTTTTTATTTTTATATTTTATCATATTTTAATTTTATGGTCAATATTTTGTCACGAATTTATGTTTGTTTTTCTCTTTTATTTGATTTTTTATGTGAATTATGTTATTATAGTTGTATAAAACATCTGGAGGTATATCTACTATGAAGGAATTTTTTGGTATTAAATTTGATACTGAAAACACCAGTCAGGAGGAATTCGATGCTCTCCTGAAAGAGTCTCAGAGCTTATATGTTTACCTTGTAACTCAATCTAGGTTGAGAAAAATGGCTGAGCATAAAAACATAAGCTCTGATGTACAGTCTTCCCCTTACTAAGTAAGGGGAATTCTTTTTTATTAGAAAAGACTCTTACTTTTTAGTAAGAGTTTTCTTTTAAAATACCATAAAACATAGCAATATCTGTTGGTACCACATATTTAGCACCTATAGATTCTGCTACTACTAATGCAAATGCACTCATTGCTCTTGTAGCATACCACCATTCAGGGTCTTTTACTTTATTTCTTATTTCGTCTAAAGAAATTTTCTTATAGTATCTTTCTGTCTCACTTTTTCTAGTTTCTATATCCATCATAATTGGTGAAGCTTCATCTGTATAAAGAGTGTTTCTTTCGTATTTTATTCCTGAATTTCTTGCAAACTTTTCGTGTCCTCCTCCTGCTAATATTAATATGTCTGCTTTTGCTTTTGGTAAATTCAGCCTTTCTTTTATAAATTTTTTGACTGTTTCAAGGTCAGTTATTGCTAAATTTTCGGCTAAATCAGGAAATTTTTGCATTACATCTATTACACCTATTTTGCTGTTCGTGCTTTCTTGTATTTCTTTATCGTAAATCGCAATTTCTGTTGAGCCTCCTCCACCTATGAATACACATACTTTTTCTTTTACAAATCTTGTTGCTCCAAATACCGTTAATTCATTTTCTTTTTCTTGTGATATTATATTAAATTCATATCCTGTTTCTTTTTTAAATCTATTTAAAAATTCTTGTCTTTCTCTTTCTTCTAATGTTCTAAATATACTTGTACCACATACATATATGTCTTTTGAGATGTTTTTTAGTTCTTCTATGCTTTTTATTAATTCTTCTATATCACTTTCTCTTAGCTTTTTTTCTTCATTATAATGTTTCTTGAATTGTATAGTTCTTCCTTCTAATTTTTCTGTTTTTTCTCCATCAAATTTATCAACTTTAGTACATGTTGAACCTACCTCTATTATTATTTTATTCATTTAATTTTCCTCCAAATATTACTTTGTTTCTGACCATTCATAATATCTAATTAGATATTCCCAACAACCTTCTTTGTTTGTTATTCCATTATAATTATTTCTTATGTTTTTTATAATCTCTTCTTTGCTTATCCACTTTATTTCTGAAACCTCTTCTTCCTGTATTGTCAGTTTTGTTTCATCTATATCTTTTTTTGCTATATAGTATTCATTAAAGTGATTATTAATAATGCCACTTTTTTCTTGCTTTGATATTGCTGAGCCTAAGAATGTTATTTCGTTCTTATCTAACTCTATCCCTAATTCTTCTTTTATTTCTCTTATAACTGCTTCATATCCAAATTCTCCTGCTAATACATGCCCGCCTGCTGTTATATCCCACATATTAGGCCATAACTTTTTGTTGGCACTTCTTCTCTGTAATAATACTTCATTCTTTGAATTTATTATACATAGAGCTACTGCTTTATGCCATAATCCTTCTTTATGACATTTTTCTCTAGTTTCTACTTTCCCTGTGTAGTTTCCTTTTTCATCTAATACATCAAATAATTCTTCCATTTCTCCTCCTAAAAATATATAAATAATTATATTACGCATAATGTTTTTACTCTCAAATTCTATTATAACTATAATAAATTTCTTCGAATACATCATATCCTGATTCACTGTTCATATGTCCTGCTCCATTTTTAATATTGATTCTGTAGCTACTTTATTTACAAATTCTTTCTCTACTTCATATTTTACTTCCTTTTATAACTTTCTTCAAATTATCTAACCACTCAAATCCTTCATTATCTAAATCTTGTAATTCTTCTATTTTAAAATATTTCACTTCTTCTAGTTCCTCTTCTTGTAACTTGCATTTGTCTATATCAACATCTTGTCTAACGTAATATACTGTAAAATGTGTTTTCTCATTTGTATCCATACTTAGAAAATTCAAGTCTTCTTTATTTAATCTAATCCATATTTCTTCCAAAGTTTCTCGAATCCCTGCTTCGAGTGGTGTTTCACCAAAATCCACTTTTCCTCCACAGATACCCCATTTACTAGGATTTGCTCTTTTAAATCTACTACGTTTTTGAAGTAATATTTCGTCATTTTCATTAATGATAACTACTCCAACTACTGATATATAACATCCATTAGGCACATT
>JAAWFD010000010.1 GCA_022794615.1 Clostridia bacterium | reverse complement strand
AAAATTTCAAGAATGAATGTAGTATAAATGTATGGCTTTGTCAAATAGCAAAGAATAAGTGGAAGGACTACATATCAAAATCAAAAAAATTAAAGTTAGTACCATTTGATGACACTTTAGGAATTACATCACTAGATAATAATATTGAATATTCAATTGATTCAAAAAATGAAATTATTCAACTTTATAAAAAAATACACGAATTAGATGAAAAAACAAGAGAAGTTTTCTATTTAAGAATAAAAGGCGAACTTTCTTTTAAAGAAATTGGAGAAATTTTAAATAAAACTGAGGAATGGGCTAGGATAACTTTTTATAGAGGAAAAATAAAGTTAAAGGAGGCTTTAAATAATGAACAAAAAAGAATGTAATATTGTAAGGGATTTATTACCTAATTATACAGAAGATTTATTAAATGCTGATAGTATTCAGCTAGTTGAAAATCATATTAGCAATTGTATAGAATGTAAAGAAATATTAGAAATGCTACAATATGATAAAAAAGAACAAGATACTAAACTTAATGAAAAGGAAGAAATAGAAATAAATCGCTTAAAAAAATACAGAAAGAAGATGTTCTTAATAAAAACATTTCTATTTGTATTAATTGCCATTATAATTGTTATGCTAATCATTTCAGTTGCTAATGTATTAAAATCTGTTTATATCCATAATATCAAAATAAGTACATATAATAGTATTCAAAAATTAAAAGAAGTAAATAACTATTGTATATATGAAATGTCTCATTACATTGACACTAATTACAATACAGAATTTTATTGGTATTCTACATCTTGTTATAAAGATGGAAAATTAAAAGAAACTAATAAGAGTATTGATAAAGATAATAATATTGGTAGAAGTTATTCAAATTATTGTGAAATAGGCTCTAATAAAAGAATAGAAATAGACAATATATCTAAAACAATAACAAATGCTACATATAATTATAACTTTAAGAATTCATATTTTAGTAATTTGACTGCAAATACTAATATTTATCCTTCAGATAAATTCAATTTATTCATAGGCATATATCTTAATTATAAAACTAGTATAAAAACAGAAAAACATAATAACATAGAATGTTTTGTTATTACAGATGGTAATTCAAATGAATATAACAAAGTATGGATAGCTAAAGATACTATGCTTCCTATTAGAAGAATAAATGTATCTGCTAATAATTATTATGAGAGTATATTGTCAGTATCTACAAACGAGTTAACTGATAAAGATTTTGAAATACCACAATTAGAAAATTATACAACATTAAATGTAGACTATAATATGACTGATAATTATTTAAAATTCTATAATTTATACTAAAAGGAAGGAGAAATGTTGATAAATATTATTATTTATCATATATACAAATATGATTAAAACATTAATAGTAGATGACAATTTACAATATATAAAAAATATACTAAATACTGTACTAAATAAATTCGATAATATTAATATTTCATATATAGCAACATCCGGAAAAGAAGCATTAGATATTATATCTACTAACAATATAGACTTAATTTTCTTAGATTTAAAACTTCCTGATTTTAATGGAATAGAACTTATTAAAAAAATAAATTTACTAAATAGTATTACATATCCAAGTATAATAGTAATTTCAGGCGAAACCTCATTATTAGGTGAATTTAGAGATAATCAATATATATGTAATATTATAAATAAGTCAGAAAATGTAAAGAGTATTTATAATAAAGTTAAAGAATTAATTAATGAACTTAATTATATAAACTACAAAAATGATATAAAGGATGATGTCTTATCAGAATTATCTGATTTAGGATATAGTTTAAAATACAAAGGAACATATTATATTTTAGAAGCAATTGTATACATATATCGAAATAATAACTTAGATTTATTAGATAATTTAGAAAAAAATGTTTATAAATATATAGCATTCAAAAATAATAAAACTATTAATAATATAAAGACTAATATCATTAAATCCACAAATCTAATATCAAAAAATAATATTAATATAACCCCAAAATTGGTTATATCTAATATTTTAATTAAATTGACAAACAATTACAAATTATATTAAAGCATCAATAAATAATTGAATTTATTATATATATTAAAAAATAGTACCATAGGTACTATTTTTTAATATGAATAATCTAAGACCTTTTTTAATATGTATTTTATAAATTTCAAATGTAATATTAAATATGTTATTAAAGCTCCTAATGTATTTAGAATAACATCATCTATATCTGCTGCACCTGTACAGGTTAAAAATTGTAAAATTTCAATTATTATACCAAAAATCAAAATAAATATAGTAAAATTCATCCAATTTTTTATTTTATTTTTGTAGAGTATTATTACAAAAAAGGCTAAAGGTGTTAATAATATCAAATTTACTAATAAATTCATAATTATTATACTAAAGGCAATATCTCCTGTAAAATAGTTACTTATCGTTTTAAATGGAATTATATTAATTCTCGCCATATGCTCTTTTGAAAATATCTCAAAGTCATATTCCATTCTATATTGATTACTAAAAAATACAATAGATACTAGAAACAGTAAATATATAAATAATAATAATTTTACCCAAAATACTCTTATTTTGTATTTTTTTATCTCTTCCTTTTCTTTCTTTATCTCTATTATCATAGATATAAAGCATAATATCGCTGGTATAAGAAATGCTCCTATAGTTAATATTATTGATGGAATTCTATTTGGCATTAGACTTGATACATAATAAAACCCTATGAATAATATTGTTATAAAAATATTAATCTTCTTTAACATATAATTTCCTCCTATTAGTATATAATTTATATATATTCGAAATAAAAATTATTTAATGGAGAGGTTGGTAAAACTCCCTCTCCTTATGTTGATAAGAAAAAATTATTAACCTTTTAAAGCTTATTTCTATTTGTATTGCTTATTGTTAATTGTAAAATCTAGTTTCTGTAGCATATTGGGTTGTTCCATCATCTGCTTTGCTAAATACAAAATAGTAATTTCCAGGTCCAACATTGCTCCATGTGACTGTATAAGTACCAGCCTCCCTTGAAACAGTTGCAGTCCCAATATGATCATCCCAAAATCCATCACGATATAAAGCTATTTTAAAAGTAGATGGATACCCATTGTCAGTTCCAGCTGAATTATGTGTAGTGATTGTACAGTTTATATTGTTTCCATCAAAATATCTTGTCGGAGTTCTTAGCTGAACCTTAAAACTCCCAGAGGTTGTATACGAAGAATAGGGTACAATCATATTGTCAACTTCATTGTCATGTTTTACAACAGAAATTGTTATTCCTTCATCGTTTACAAATGCCTGATTACTTGATGTCTGTGCAAATATCTGCATATTGCTACACAAAACAACTACTACAACTACACATACTGATATCCACCGACTAATCTTATTCACTTTTTTTGTCATACATAAAGCCTCCTTATTTTGCGACATTTTTGTTATTTTTTCTTATCAACATTATTTGAAATTCAAAGTAAATAAATCTCTTTGAACTCAAATATCTATTGCATTTTTGTATGCTTTATATAGTTTAGTACAAATTCATTTGTAAATATAAAAAAGATAACAAAAGATAACAGATATTAAAATGTATAAATATAAAAACATGTAATTTATTCTATCATTAAAGTTTCCTAAATTTCTTAACTAATTAAAAAAGCTGAGATGAGAATACTTTTCATGTATCTCACCCCAACTATTGATTTTGGGCGAAAAATATTCCCTTACTCTCTTACGATTTCAAGTAATATTTATAATTATGGTGCTCCCTCAAGGACTTGAACCTTGGACCTACCGGTTATGAGCCGGTTGCTCTAACCAACTGAGCTAAGGGAGCATTTCCTAATGACAAAAATAAGTATAAATCATTTTGTATAAATTGTCAATACATTTTTATGAATTTTTTTTATTTTTATAGATTTTTTTTATAATAGCTATATACTAAGTTTAGTTAGTATATAGCCCTTTATAATGTAAAATTATGTATTATTCTTCAACTGGTGCTTCTACTGGACAAGTCCCTGCACAGCTACCACAACCAATACATGCTGATTGGTCTATTACAAATTTATCTTCACCTTGTGAAATACATCCAACTGGACAAGCAGCTGCACATGCTCCACAACTGATACATTTATCTGTTATTTTATATGCCATTTTTGTCACCACCCTTCACTTCATTTATTTTTGTATTTTATTTTTTATCTATTTCAATATTTCATACTATTCAAATTTATTAATTATATTACTCTGACTTTGCTTCATTTATATCTTGTTCTTCAAGTTTTTCTAACTCTTCTAATTCTTTTTGATGTTCTAATTCTTCAGTGTTTATAACTTCTTTTGAACTATTTCTTATTATTTTAACATCTTTGGCATTGTATTTTTTATAGTAATATCCTTCTCCATCTTTGAATTTAACTTTTATTTTCTCTTTTAGTGTTTCAACTCCTATTACTTCACCAGTTCCATCTTCTGATTCTATAATTGCTCCTATATTAGGTAATTTTTTCAACTTTTCAGCATATACTTCTTCTTCATATTTTAAGCAACACATCAATCTGCCACAGTTACCTGAAATTTTTGATGGATTTAATGATATATTCTGCTCTTTTGCCATCTTTATTGAAACTGTTTCAAAATCGTTTAAGAATGAGCAACAACATAGTTCTCTTCCGCAAATACCATTTCCACCTATTCTTTTTACTTCATCTCTTACTCCTATTTGTCTTAATTCAATCCTCGTTTTATATATTGCTGCTAAATCCTTTACTAATTCTCTAAAATCGATTCTTCCATCTGCTGTAAAGTAAAACAATATTTTGCTATTGTCAAATTTATATTCTACATCAGTTAATGTCATATCTAAATTATGTTCTTTAATTTTTTTTAAACAAACATCATATGCTTCTTTTTCCTTTTGTTTGCACTCATTATAATGTTTTTTATCTTTTTCGTTTGCTAATCTTATTACATTTTTTAAAGGTTCTGTAATTTTATCATCTTCTATTTTTCTGTTTGGCACTATGACTTCTCCATATTCTTCGCCTTGTACTGTTTCTACTATTACAAAATCACCTTTTTTTACTTCTAACCACTTTGGATTAAAAAAATATATTTTTCCTAATTTTCTAAATCTTACTCCTATTATGTTTTTCAATTTACTTCCCTCCATATGTTAAATACCATATAGTCTATACTCATATCAAAATTACAGTTGGCTTTTAACCTCTTTTTTGTTTCTTCTATTATCGTTATACACTTTGAAAATTTATAATTTTTATTTACCTTTTTTAAACATATAATATTGATATTATCTAATATCTCATAAATATTATCTTTTGATTTATATAATATTTCTGAAATATTTAGTATATCTACTAAATCAGTCTTATCTAATTGTTCTATTATTTTATTTATATTATTATATAATTCTTTATTGTTTTTTAATTGTATGGCTTTTTTTATGCTTCCACCACATAATTCTAATATTTCATATTCAATGTCTATTTTTTCTTGTTCGTTTATATATTTTTTTATTTCGTTTAATGGTATGCTATCAAAATATATTTTTGTGCAACGTGATTTTATTGTTGTTAAAAAGTTATTTTCGTTTGTTCCTATTAATATTATTGTTACATATTCTGGTGGCTCTTCTATTGTTTTTAATAGACAATTCTGTGCTTCTATTGTCATTGTGTCTGCATTGTTTATTATATATACCTTATTATGTGATATTATTGGTTTCTCTGATATTTTTATTTGCATTTCTCTTATTTGGTTTATTTTTATTGACTTTTCATCTTGTTCTATATCAATTATTTTGTAATCTGGATTATTGTTTGTGTTAAATTCTATGCAAGATTTACATCTATCACAATATGTTTGTTTTTCAGTCTTTTCGTCTTCTAAACATAATATTTCTTTTGCAATTTCTTTTGCAAATAACTGCTTTCCTATTCCTTCAATTCCTATGAACATATAACTATGTGATATTCTCTTTGTGGCAATTGATTTTTTTAGTATATCTTTTATCTTGTCATTTCCTATTATATTTTCAAACAATGTTATCTCCTTTTTATTTACATATTATTAATATATTTTGTTTTATACTTTTACATTTATTATTTAACTTCTCCAAATAGATTAAATGGCCAAAATCTAAATGCTACTACACTTTCTATCTTTTCATATGGTATACATCCGAAAACTCTACTGTCTGTACTATCAGGTCTATTATCTCCTAGCAAGAAATATGTTCCATCTGGTACAGTGAAGTCATTCATTAGCCCGTTTCCCATATCTGTTACTAGTCCTTCTGGTAAATAGCTTTCTTCTAATTTTTCTCCATCTATGTATACTGACCCTTCTTCTATCTGTACATGCTCTCCTGGTAATCCTATTACTCTTTTTATAAAGCTTGTTTTATTTAGTTCTAATACATAATAAGTGAATTTATTAAATACCCCTTCTATTTTTCTTTCATATTTTGCTACTGGATTTGATAAGTCTAACTCATATCTTTTTATTTCTGTTGTTGATGGTGCTTCAAATGTTACTATGTCTCCTCTTTTTAAATCTTTATTTGTTGTTATGCTAAATCTGTTTAACCATAATCTTTGTCCTTCTACTAATGTTGGATTCATTGATACATTTCTTACTACTGTTGGTGTTCCTATATAATATCTTACGAGTATCGCTATTGTTACTGCTATTATAAAACATAATATCCATTCTATTATTTCTTTTGTAAGGGATTTTTTATCCATTTTCATTCCTTCTTTCCTAGTATATTTTACTATATTCACTTTAAGAAAGCAAGTTTTTTTATTCTACTTATTAAGTTTTTTGTATAAAGAATTAGATGCCCTAAAACTGGCATCCAATTCTTTGGTATTACATTTAACGACACTTCTCAATCCAAGCTCCTCTGAATATAAGCTCTGCTACTGCTTGGGAGTAAGTTTTGTGGTCATCAAAGAAGTATCCTTCTTTTCTTTGATTACCTCCATACTGTGTCAGTATTGTATGTAGTTCTTTTGTAGCTGTTGTCGATTCTTCGACAACAACATGGCATGCATGTTTTTCTTCTGCATACACATGGACTTGTTTTACATGTCTGTTCATTGTAATACCCCTTTCTTTGCTTTTGTTGTTTACAGGTTATATATTTATGTTAACATGTTTAGATGTAAAAGTCAATATTTAAAGAAGAACAGGTGAAATAATACCTGTTCTTTATATAATAATTTGTATTATAATTTATCCCAAAAACTTTTTTTCTTAATTGGAGGTTGTTCGTTCATAGACTTAGCTAACTTTTCTAATAGTTCTCGTTGTTCTGAGGTTAATCGTTTTGGTGTTTGTACTATAACTGTAAATATAAAATCTCCAACAACACTTGAATTTAGTGACTTAAATCCTTTATTTCTTATAGTAAATTTAGTTCCTGTTTGTGTGGCATCAGGGATTTTGTATTTTTCTTTTGCTCCATCTACCATAGGTATCTCAAGTTCTGCGCCAAGTGTTGCTTGTGTTATAGTTATTGGAACTTCACAAAATATATTTACTCCTTTCCTAGTATATATATTATGTTTTTTTATTCTAACAGTTATGTATAAATCTCCTTTTGGTCCACCTTTTTCTCCTGGCTCTCCTTCGCCTCTTAATACTACTGTTTGATTATCATCTATTCCTGCTGGTATTTTTACTTTAATCTTAGGTTGCTTTCTAACTGTTCCTTTACCTCTACATGTATCACAAGGCTCTTTTATAACTTCTCCTGTTCCATGGCAATTACTACAAGTTCTTGTTGTTTGCATTTGTCCAAGTATTGTAGTTTGCACTTGTCTAACTTGACCTGTTCCATTACATACAGAACATTTTGTTACACTTGTTCCTGGTTTTGCTCCAGTTCCATTACAAGTAGTACAAGTTTCATTTCTATTTATTGCAATTTCTTTCTCTACCCCTAAAAATGCTTCTTCAAATGTTATTTCTATATTTAGATTTAGGTCAGCTCCTTTTCTAGGTCCATTGTTTCTTCTTGATGATGTTCTTCCTCCTCCACCAAAAAATGATGAAAATATATCTCCTAAATCTCCAAAGTCTGAAAATCCATCGAAGCCACCTGTATATGAGTAATATCCACCTTGACCAAATGGTCCCTGACCTCCTCCAAATCCTTGTGGTCCATTAAATCCAAATTGGTCATACATTTTTCTTTTTTGTGGGTCTGATAAATTCTCATATGCTTCATTTACTTCTTTGAATTTTACTTCTGCTTCTTTTTTATTGTCTGGATTAGCATCTGGATGATATTTTTTTGCTAATCTTCTATATGCTTTTTTTAATTCTTCATCTGTTGCTGTTTTTTCTACACCTAAAACTTCATAATAGTCTCTTTTATCTGACATTATTCCTAGTAGATGTTAGCTCGCGGAGCTAACACCACCACTCCTTTCTTTAAAATATATTTCAACTGAGGAATAGCTTTTCCTCAGTTGCACATTTTTTGTAAATTTATTATTCTTTTTTATCATCATCTTCTACTTTATAGTCTGCATCATATACATTTCCATCTTCTCCACCTTGTGCAGTTGCATTTGGGTCTGCTCCTTCTGCTCCTGCATTTGGATTAGCATTTTTATATAGTTGCTCACTCATTTCATAGAATACTTTTGTTAATTTCTCTGTTGCTTCTTTTATAGCTTCTGTGTTATTTCCTTCAAGTGCTTTCTTAGTAGATTGTATTTCTTCTTCAATTTTTGCCTTTTCTTCTCCACTAATTTTGTCTCCTAATTCTCCTAAAGTCTTTTCACTATTATATACTAAACTTTCTGCATTATTTCTAACTTCAATTTCTTCTTTTTTCTTTTTATCTTCTTCTGCATGAGCTTCTGCATCTTTTACTGCTTTTTCTATATCTTCATCTGTTAAGTTTGTTGAAGCAGTTATTGATACATTTTGTTCATTTCCTGTTGCCATATCCTTTGCTGATACATGTACTATTCCATTTGCATCTATATCAAATGTTACTTCTATTTGTGGTACTCCTCTTGGTGCTGCTGGTATTCCTGTTAATTGGAATCTTCCTAATGTTTTGTTGTATGCTGCCATTTCTCTTTCACCTTGTAATACATGTACTTCTACTGATGTTTGACCATCTGCTGCTGTTGAAAATATTTGTGATTTTTTTGTAGGTATTGTTGTATTTCTTTCTATTAATTTTGTAAATACTCCTCCATATGTTTCTATTCCTAATGATAATGGTGTTACATCTAATAATACTAAATCTTTTACATCTCCTGATAATACTCCACCTTGTATAGCTGCTCCTACTGCAACACACTCATCTGGGTTTATTCCTTTATCAGGCTCTTTTCCTGTTATTCTTTTTACTAATTCTTGTACTGCTGGTACTCTTGTAGATCCACCTACTAATAATACTTTGTGTATTTCATTTACTGATAATCCAGCATCTGCTAATGCATTATTTACAGGTGTTGCTGTTGATTCTACTAAGTCTCTTATTAATTCTTCAAATTTTGCTCTTGTTAATGTTACATCTAAGTGTTTTGGTCCTGTGCTATCAGCTGTTATAAATGGTAAGTTAATATTGGTTTGTTGTACACCTGATAATTCTATTTTTGCTTTTTCAGCTGCTTCTTTTAGTCTTTGCATTGCCATTTTATCTGAACTTAAATCTATTCCATTTGATTTTTTGAATTCATCTACTAGATAGTCTATAATCTTTTGATCAAAGTCATCTCCTCCTAGATGTGTATTTCCATTTGTTGATAATACCTCAAAGACACCATCTCCTATATCTAATATTGATACATCAAATGTTCCTCCTCCTAAGTCATATATCATTATTTTTTGGTCTTGTTCTTTATCCATTCCATATGCTAAAGCTGCTGCTGTTGGCTCATTTATTATTCTTAATACTTCTAGTCCTGCTATTTTTCCTGCATCTTTTGTTGCTTGTCTTTGACTATCATTGAAATATGCTGGTACTGTTATAACTGCTTGTGTTACTTTTTGTCCTAAATAGCTTTCTGCATCTGCTTTTAATTTTTGTAGTATCATTGCTGATATTTCTTGTGGTGTAAATGTGTCTTCTTCTATTTTTACTTTTTCACTTGTTCCCATTTTTCTTTTTATTGATATTACTGTGTTATCAGGGTTTGTTACTGCTTGACGTTTTGCTATTTGTCCTACTAGCCTTTCTCCATTTTTAGAAAATGCTACTATTGATGGTGTTGTTCTATTTCCTTCACTGTTTGCTATTACTACTGGCTCTCCTCCTTCCATTACTGATACACATGAATTTGTTGTTCCTAAATCGATTCCTATGATTTTACTCATTTTTGTTTACTTCCTTTCCTATAAATTTATATTTAATTTAAAATTAATAACTTTTTAATGTATGGAAAAATGTTTCTCATTTTTCCATAAGTTATCCATACGAAATCGCAGATTTCTACGGCTAACCTAACTTAGTTTGCTACTACAACCATTGAATGGCGTATTACTTTACTTCCTAACTTATATCCTTTTCTATATTCTTGTACTATTTCTTGTGATTTTTTAGTGTCATCTTGTACACTACTTACTGCCTCATGTAAGCTTGGATCAAATATCTCTCCAACCGTCTTTATTTCTTCTACACCTTTTAAGCTTAATACATCTTTAAATTGCTTTAGTACCATTTCAACACCTTGTTTATAATTCATATCTTGTGTTTCTGCTTTTACTGCATTTTCTAAGTTGTCTACCACTGGTAATATGTTTTCGATTATATCTGATAATATCATATTGTATAGCATTTCTCTTTCTTTTTGTGACCTCTTTTTATAATTTTCAAATTCTGCCATTACTCTTTTGTATCTATCTGTTAATTCATCTACTTCTTCTTGCTTCTTTGATAATTCTTCTTTATTATCTTCTTTCTCAATTTGTTGGTTATTTTCTTTTTCCTCTGACATTTTATACCTTCTTTCTTTATTGTGTATATATTTTTTATTTGTACTCTTTTTCTAGTTAGCAAAAATTCCCACTAACTAGAAAATTTATCTAAAATTTGATTACTATTAATTATATATATCAAATTGTGAACTGTAAATCTTAATTTTTTTCGTTTAGTTTTTTGCTTATATATTTCATTACTGAAATTACTTTTGAATAGTTCATCCTTTTAGGTCCTATTATTCCTATTGTCCCTAAATCTTTATTTCCTACCTTATGCTTAAATGTTACAATACTAAAATCTTTTAGTTCTTCTTTTTCGTTTTCGTCTCCTATATATACATTAATATCTTGAGCAAACCCAGTATTTAACATATCTGTCATTAAATCTTTTGTGTCTAGAACATTCATAAAATTCTTGGCTATTTCTAAACTATTAAATTCTGGTAATTCGAAAGCTTTGTTCTGCCCTTCTAAATGTATTGTTTCTTGCTGTATTACCTTTTTTATTTGGTCTATTATTGGCTTTATTACTTTTACACTATATGACATTTCTTCATATAAATAATCTTCTAAGTTTCCACTTATTTCACTTAAAGGTTTTCCTTTTAATTTGTTGTTGAACATATAATTTAAGGTTTCTACTTGCTTCTCATTAATGTCTTCATCAAATTTTATTATTGTTTCCTTTATTAATCCATTGTCTGTTAATATTACTGCCATTAGCATTTTTGTTCCTAATAATATAAACTTGATTTCTTCAATATTTTGTTCTTTAACTTGTGGACCAATTGATACTGTTGTATAATGTGTTATTTCAGATATTGTATTTGCTGTTATTTGTGTTAAGTCTTCAATTTCATTTACTTTTGTTTCTAACTTATCACTTATGTATTTTATTTCTTCAATACTTATATTATCATCTTTTAGCAATTCATCTACATAAAATCTATAACCTTTTTCCGATGGCACTCTTCCACTTGATGTATGGGGTTTATCTAAATAACCCATTTTTTCTAATTCAGCCATTTCATTTCTAATTGTTGCACTACTATATTCTAATCCATACCCTTCTACTAATGAATTTGAACTTACTGGTTCTGCTGTATTTATATATTCTTCTATAATTGCTTGTAAAACTTGTTTTTTTCTCTCTTCTAGCAATTTAGAACTCCTTTCTTGGCTTTCCAGAGTTTTTAGCACTCTTTACTTTTGACTGCTAACGCATATATATTATACCCTTTTTTAGCACTTGTCAATACCTTCTGCTAAATTTTTTTCTATTAATCTCAAAGTGTTTACAACCAACCGTTCTTTGTACTATTCTTGGCATTTAATTCTTATATTTTAATTAGACAATGTGTCAAAAAGAACGTCCCCATTGACACACTTTAATTTTATTTTGTATAATATTTATGGTGATAAAAATGGCAACAAAAATAAAACATATAAAATTAAATAAGGAAAAAGCAAAAGAATTAATTGAAATATTAAGAAAAACATATCCAGATGCAACATGTAGTTTAGACTTTACAACACCTTTTCAAATGGTAGTAGCTGTTATGCTTTCTGCACAATGTACTGATGAAAGAGTTAATAAAGTTACCCCTGCATTATTTGAAAGATGTAAAACTATTGAAGATTTTGCTAATATAGATATTAGTGAACTAGAATCTTTAGTTCATTCATGTGGATTTTATAAAAATAAAGCTACTAATATAAAATTATGTGCTAAAGAAGTTTTAAATAGATTTAATGGCATTGTTCCTCAAACTATGGATGAGCTTATGTCTCTTCCTGGTGTCGGTAGAAAAAGTGCTAATGTTGTTATGCTTGAAGTCTTTGGTATGGCTCAAGGTATTGCTGTAGATACCCATGCTAAAAGAATTTCTAATTTGATTGGTTTATCTTCAGAACTACTTCCTGAAAAAATTGAACAAGATTTATTAAAAATATTTGATAGAAATGATTTAAAAGATGTTAATCATTTACTTGTTTGGCATGGTAGAAATACTTGTATTGCTAGGAGTCCTAGGTGTTCTGATTGCTCTGTTAATAAATTTTGTAATTATTATCTAAAAAATCAATAATAAATTTTGCAAGTTTAGTATATTATTCTTATCTTTAGAGATACTATTTTTAGGTGATTTTCTTGACTAATATTAACTGTTCTTCTAATTGCATTTTTCAGAAAGATGGAAAGTGTTGTTATGAAGTTATCATTAATTCAACTCTATCTTATAGTTCTGATTGTGCATATTTTAAAAATAAAGGGGAAAATAAAACATGAGTTGTTATTTGCCTCTTTTTCATATGCCATTTTGTATCTCTTTTTTAGAAATATTTGCATATAATTAGTTAAGTGGAGGTTTTATATGATAAATAAAAAACAAATTTTAAAGTTCCAATTATTTTCTATAGTATTTACAATGGTTTTAGGAACTTTATTGCATTTTACATATGAATGGTCAAATTACAATCCTTTTGTTGCTACATTTAGTAGTGTTAATGAAAGTACATGGGAACATTTAAAATTACTTTTCTTCCCTATGTTTTTTACTACAATTATTGGATACTTTTTTATAAAAAGATATTCTTCTAACTATCTTTGCTCTAAAGTATTAGGTATAATTACCGCTCTTTCTTTTGTAACTATATTTTTTTATACTTATACTGGAATACTAGGAACAAATATTGCTATTTTAGATATTGGTAGTTTTTTTGTTGCAGTTTTATTAGGAGAGTGTGTAGCTTATAAAAATCTAGTTTCAAATCATAACTGTAACAATTTTATTGCTTTTGTAGTTTTAATAACTCTATTTTTGGGTTTTGTATTTTTTACTTATTTTCCACCTCATATAGGTTACTTTCAAGACCCTGTAACTAATCAATATGGTATCGTCAGGAGGTCTTGATATGAATAAAGTAGAAAAAAGAGAATTAAAAAATGAGCTTAAGTATAAAAATACAGTAATTTTAACTTATAGAATTGAATATCCTGAAATTACTTCATCTTATTATAAATTAGGTAGCAATATTTTTAACGAATATAACAAATCAAAAGCTATGAATTTAGAAAATTATATAGTTAATCAATTATTTAAAGATGCTATTCAATTATATGAATACAATACAGCACATGGCTATCCTGTTATGATTTATGAAGTAATACAAGAATATACAATTACTTATAACAATGATTTTATTATCAGTCTTTATGAAGATAATTATGAATTTACTGGCGGTGCACATGGTAATACTATTAGAACTTCACAAAATTGGGATTTACGTTCTGGAAAAAGCATTCCATTATCTAACTTATTCCCTAATAACCCTTATTATATAATTGATATTTTGAAAAATGTTAATAATCAAATACAAAGCCAGTTACAAACAAATCCTACTCAATATTTTGATAATTACTGTGAATTAGTTTTAAATACTTTTAGTTTAGAAAATTATTATATAACTTCTTATAATAGTATTGCTATTTTCTTTCAGCAATATGATATTGCTCCATATTCCAGCGGAATTCCTGTATTTTATATGCCTATTTTTAAAATTTAAAAATAGGCATTTCTATATATGTTTGTATAAATATTATCTCATTAGCAAACATTGTCTTATTTATTATTTAATTAACTCTCTTTTGAATCTAATAATTCGCTGTGAATTTTTTGCATAATAGTGTTTTCTTCGTATTCTTCCCAAGACTTACTAAATTTGTGATTTGAAAAAACTTCTTTTAATCCTGTAATTTGTTTTAGTCTGATTACTTCATCTAATTCCATTCCTAAGTGCTTTGATATATCTGCCTCATTCCAACCATTTTGTGATAATGTTAAGACAATATTTGACATATCTATAATTTGATGTGTGCCCCTTGCTCTATTATGTCTAATTGTACTTGCCATACGATTTTCTAAATCTTTGTCTATTGTTACAACTGGAATTTGTTTTAAATGAAAATATTCTTTTGCACATCTATAACGATGGAATCCATCAACTACTATATAAATATCTCTTTTTTTATCATAGTATGTTACAATTGGTTGTGTATATCCATCTTCTTCAATAGAATGTTTTAATAGTTGCATCTCTGGAGGTGCTACCTTATTCGGGTTATAATCATTGGCAATTACTTTATCTATATCTACCATTTTTACATTTAATACTGGAAATTCTATTTCATTCATTTCTACATTTTTCCTTTCGATATTATACTATTTAATTGCTAGTTCTTTTTCCATATATATTGTTACAAAATTTTTATAAGTATTGTCTTTATAAACTTTAAATCCACATTTTTTGTATATTTCTTCATATGAATTTGTTACAATACTATATGTAATATTATTTTCGTTTTTTATCTCTTTTAATAGTTCCTCTAAATATTTTTCTTTTATTGCATATATATTTTTTATTTTCCTATGACTAATAGATATAAATGCCATTACTTTATCTTCTTCTATATAAATATACCATTCTTTATCGTTGTCATCATATATTCTATCATTTGTTTGTTTTTCTATTATTCTTGACCCAAAAAACTTTCCCATATATTGATAAAATCTTTTATCTTTATTTGTCATTTTTATAACCATATTTTCTCCTCCTAAACACATTTTTCTTCAATTATTCTTTGTAAAATCTTATCATCTGTTAGAGTTGTTTTATTTAATAGGTTGTCCCATTTATGTATCATTTCCATTAATTCTAAATCATCATTTTTAGTTTGTGCAAAAGATAATCTTCTTAAATAAAAGTCATTTTTTTCTATCGCTCTCGCTATTCTTCTCCATGATATCACCTTTTTTTGACTTTCTAATTTGCAGTCTGCTATATCTGGAATGTCTTTTATTTCTATTCCATATTTGCAACTATACCATATCATAAATTTTTTTATCTTTCTGTAATAATGCATCATTAAATCCTCATTATAAATTCCTATGCTCTCTAATAAAAACACTGTATATTCTTGCCAAGACATAAAGTCTGGCTTACATGATTTTATATTTCCTAATGCTGTTGTTTTGCAGTATATATTTCCGAAATTAACTCCATTTACTCTGTTTAATACTCTACTCCAAGTATCATATTCTAATGCTTTAAACTGGTCTAGTCCATTTCTTTGGTCATCTCCATATGGTTGGCAAAGCCTTTGTTCATATATACTTACCCCATTTTTATACATTAGTTCATATATATTGTTAAATTTTAAATTCAATTGGCTTACTGCTCCCCAAATGTCTTCTGCTGTCCAATCATAAATTGGATAAAAATTATATGCATCTATATGCCTTTCACTGATTTTTACTTTTGTTGTCCAATTATAATCTTCATATGTTATTTTTTTGTTTTGGAATGCTATTGTCCTGAATCTGTTTAAACTTTCATCTGTTCTAATTCCTACACCACATGCTACTTTTCCTTTATATTTTTTTTGATACCAATTGGCAAATTGTACTATAAATTCTTCAAATTCCTCTCCTTTTTTAAACCATTGGAAAGGACAATTATTTATATTAATACTATCTTTTGGCATATCTCTTACCCATAAATAACTGCTTTCTTCTTCCCAACATATCCACTTTGGTTGTAATACTGATACAGCATTTCTTAACGCTATTGGCAATGTTATATGATAAAAGTCTCTTATTTGTGATAATCTTTTCAATTCTTCAACATGCTCTATTGTATTTCTATATTGTGCTTCTAAATCAATAAATAGTACATCGAATTTTCTGTTCATTTTTTTTGCTACTATATTTGCTAATTGTACCATTACTGAACTATCTTTTCCGCCACTGACACTAAAATATATATTATTAAAGTTTTTGAATATTATTTCTAATCTTTCTAGTGATGCATCTAATACATTTTTTTCTAGATATTTCTTTGCCATTTCTTTTCCTCTTTCCTTCTTCCAAATCATACCATTTTTGGTATATTTTGTAAAGTTATGTTGTATTTTTTATCCGATTGTGTTTTGTTTAACAAAAAAATAAGCAAAAGTTCGATTTTTGAACTCTTGCCTATTTTGGTTATTTAATTCTTGCAATTCATATCGTTCATATAGAATTGTTTTT
This sequence comes from Clostridia bacterium, assembly GCA_022794615.1. Classification (GTDB taxonomy): domain Bacteria; phylum Bacillota; class Clostridia; order TANB77; family CAG-508; genus CAG-269. The sequence continues at coordinate 31,769 of JAAWFD010000010.1, read as the reverse complement.
CTGCTAATTTATCTTGTACTCCTCTTAGTGCTTCTCCAAATCTTTGGAAATGTACTATTTCTCTTTCTCTTAAGAATTTTAGAGGATCTATTACATCTGGGTTGTCTTTACTTAAATCTATTAGTTTTTCATAAGTTGCTCTTGCCTTTTGTTCTGCTGCTAAATCCTCTTGTAAGTCAGCTATTGGGTCTCCTTTTACTGCTAATACTGATGCTGTGAATGGAAATCCTGCTGCTGCTTGTGGATATACCCCTAATCCATGATCTGTATAATATGGGTCTAACCCTGCTTCTTTTATTTCTTCTATTGTCGCTCCTTTTGTTAATTGGTGTACAATTGTTCCTACCATTTCTAAGTGTGCTAATTCTTCTGTTCCTATATCATTTAAAATAGCTTTAGACTTTTGATCAGGCATACCAAATCTTTGAGATAAATATCTAAGAGAAGCTGCTAGTTCTCCATCAGGTCCACCATATTGTGAAATAATATTTTTAGCTAGTTTTAAATCTCTACACTTAATATTTATAGGATATTCAAGCATTTTATTATAAGTCCACATTAAATATTCCCCCTTTCCCAAGGCCATGGTTCTTCAAGCCATCTCCATTTATTACAAGGGTAATTAATAGTAAGAGGACCATAAACCTTTTGATATTTATCAGTCAAATCTTTTAATTCTCTAGAATATTTTTTGTGAAGGCATAAAGCTTTACTATCATCTGGATGAGTATCAAGATATAAAGCAAGTTCAATAATAGCAAATTGATAGCACTTAATATGCTTCATCATTTCTTCTCTATCCATTCTAGATTCATCACAGTCATTATTATTCATAACATATACAGTAGACATATTATCAGAATTAAAAGGACACATATTATCATTATTGTTATTACCACAAGAACATCCCATATTTCTATTTTCCATATTGTCTGCTATCATCATCTATTACACCCCTCTCCAATTTTATTAGTTTTTTCAATATAAGCAATTTCCTCCATAGATTGACCTGGTTCATAAGGGCTAACTAATTCAGGGAAAATTGTCCCCATTTTTAAACCAACACAAGGTTTAAATGTTTGATCCATATATTGAAAAGGAACATAGCTTTGAGCTAACATTGGATTACTTGGAAAAACATCATATTCTTCTTCGTAACCACAATCGCAATCATTATTATATTTTTCCATACAATTGCATGTATTTTGACATTTTTCTTCCATTAACTCTTTAGTAACATGAGCATGGTTATTCATGCAATGGCATTTTCTATATCTACGACTTAACATTATTTTTCCTCCTTTATACATAATATGACAAAATTCTTCCTTTGGTTACAACACATACTTTTATCAATTGACAATATTTTCATTTGATTGTTTCTTAGTGTTATGTTAACATATATATGATATTAATTATTTTAATGAGGTGATTTTATTATGGTTAAACAATTTATAGACAATTTTAAACGCATAGACTCAAAAATCAGTAAAATCATGAAATATGGATTAGCATTTTGTTTTATATTATCTATTTTTTCATGTTTATTATTGATTACATATTTACATTTTTCAACAAATCTTTTATTTTTTGACATAGGAATTAATCTTTTCAAATTTAGTTTAACTCTTGCAGTAGAATTCATTATTTGTGGCTATGCAGTAGATATAATTTTACGATAGACTAATTAAAAAGAACTAAGTTTATTCTGCTAATATTTTGCAAAAAATACTTGGTTCTTTTTAAATTATTTAATTATTTAATTGTTCTAAAAACATTTTATTTAACAATTGAGGATTAGCTTTACCTTTGGTTTCCTTCATAGCTTGACCAACCAAAAATCCTAATGCTCTATCTTTACCAGCTTTATAATCAGCAATAGATTGTGGATTAGCTTCTAATATTTTATTGACTACTTCTTTTATTGCTGACTCATCTGAAATTTGAATCCATCCTTTTTCTTCTATAATTTTTTCTGGGTCTCTTGGATTTTCAAATAATTCTTCTAAAACCTTCTTACCAATACTTGAACTGATAGTCCCATTGTCTATTAACATTACTAATTTAGCAAGTTGTTTACTATCAAAAGGTATTTCATTTGGCTCAGTTTCTGTTTCGTTCAAAATTCTAGATATATCTGAAATAATCCAATTGTTTACAGCTTTACTGTTTCCTGAAATTTTTGATGCTTCTTCAAATAAATTTGATAAATATTTTGAAGATGTTATAAGTTTAGCATCTTTTTCAGATAACTTATATTCTTCTAAGTATCTCTTCTTTCTGCTTTCTGGTAATTCTGGAAGACTATTTTTGATATTTTCAATATACTCTTCTGAAAGCTTTATTGCAACTAAATCAGGGTCTGGAAAATATCTGTAATCTTGTGCATCTTCTTTTTCTCTCATTGAAAATGTTTTTCCTGATACATCATCCCATCTAAGTGTTTCTTGATATATTTGTCCACCATCTTCTATTACATCAATTTGTCTCTGTGCTTCATATTCTATAGCTCTTATTATGCTTCTAAAAGAGTTCATATTTTTCATTTCTGTTCTCGTTCCAAATTTAGTTTCTCCTTTTTTGCGAACGGAAACATTTACATCTGCACGAAGTGATCCTTCTTGCATTTTACAGTCTGAAACTTCTATATATTCTAATATAGATTTTAGTTTTCTTAAATATTGTTCTACTTCTTCTGCACTTCTTAAGTCTGGCTCTGATACTATCTCTATTAAAGGTACTCCCGCTCTATTTAAATCTACTAATGTTCCTCCACCTAAGTCATCATGATTTAATTTTCCTGAGTCTTCTTCTATATGAATTCTTGTTAATCCTATCTTCTTTTTTCCTTCTGGCATATCTATGTCTATATATCCTTCATAGCATAAAGGTTTGTCAAATTGTGATATCTGGTATGCTTTTGGTAAGTCAGGATAGAAATAGTTTTTTCTATCATTTTTGCTGTCTCTTGATATTTTGCAATTTGTTGCAAGTCCTGCTTTTACAGCATATTCTACTACCTTTTCATTTAATACTGGTAATGTTCCTGGCATTGCCATACATATTGGACAAGTTTGTGTGTTTGGTGCTCCTCCAAATGCTGTTTTACAACTGCAGAATATTTTCGTTTTTGTTGATAATTCTGCATGTACTTCTAGTCCTATTATTACTTCATAATAATTCCTTGTCATTTATTCTCCTCCTCTATCACTTGTTCCTTCTTTGTTTTCATTATCTACTAGTTCTGTACTACTTTGTTGTTCTTTTTTATCCTCTTTTTGTAGCATTAATCTTATTAATTTTTTTTGTTTACTACTATCTATTTTTAACTCATTTTTAAGTTGGTTGTTTTCATAGAATCTATTTCTTTTTGTATTTTCTTGAGTTCTAAAATCAGATTCTGTTCTATCAATATGTATTTTTAATCTATTGTAACTTATTTGTAAATTATGAAGGATAGGTATTTTATCTATACTTTGTTCTTCTCTAGGTGTCAATTCATCATATAAGTTATTATATATTTTTGTTTTTTTGGTTATAATTTTTTCAAACCATATTCCAATTTCATTTTCTAGTTCTTCGCTTAAACTGCTTCCAATAGTTTCATCTATGAACTCTGCATAATCTACTGTACTCATTATTTTTAATATAGTATCATATGATACTCCTACCGCAGCTTTCATATCTGTAGTTTTCATCATATTTTCATCTGTTAGAATAATTGCATATTTCAGTGCATGCATTATTAAAACTAATTTACTTCCATTCTCATTGTAAAAACAAAAACTAAATATTTTGTTCACATCTATCTCTTCATCAAAAAAATCATATATTGGTGTCTTTCTATTTGGAATATATCGTTCTTTAAAATTCTCATTATTCTCTTGTATTAACCTCTCATTTTCTATATCATTCAACATTTCTTCTGGTATTCTCTCAGCCAACCATTCCATATCTACATTAGCTAAATCTTGAACTCTAACTGTTTCATCTCCTATTTGTACAGTATTTGCTAATCTCATTCTCTGTTTTCCTATTTTAAGTGTTCTTCTTTGAAATAGATTACCTAAACTCGGAAAGTGAAAATTTCTTCGTTGTTTTGGAATAGCTGGTAGTAAAATATTTTGAGAGCTTTCTTCTAAATTCTGAGTGTCATTTTTTCTTTGTACTGTATTAGTTTTATTATTTCTTTGTTCTATCCTCTCTCCACTTCTTTGTGCTGAGTCAAGTAATTTCCATATTTCAACATCATATACTGCATCTTCTCTATCTATCATTTTATACTTTATTTCATTAACTATATCTTGTATGTTAGGATTTTGACTTTGCATAAGAGTATATGTTTCATTATTTATAGCCATTGTTAACCTTGCTGCATCTTCTTCAGAAATTTCACTATGTAAATCTAGTATATTCTCTCTACATTTCTTCATTATTAGTCTTGCTTGTGCTGAAGATATCTTTTGCTCGATACTATCTTTATCTGAATAACTATAATTTTCAGAATTCTTCATATACATTTCCTTGATATCTAAAAATTTACTTTCAAAATCTTTTATATCTAATTCTTCGCATTTTCCTAATAAACTCTCCAACTGATTATTTATTATAGCACTCTGCCCTTCAGATAACTTTTCTTTTCCATTATCACTTTTTTCATATTCGTTGATTTCATTCTCTAATTCTACAATATCTTTCATTATTGTTGTAATATCTTCTTTTTTAGTAATTTCATTATATTTTTGTAAAAATACAGATGCAACTTCAGAGTCATATAATAATATCTGTGAAATTTTTAGTTTTAATGGTATTAAATGTTTATTATAAATTGATTCCTTTTGACTTTTACTAAAAAGATAGTCTTCATTATCTTCTTTCATTTGTTCATTTAAATCCACAAATTTTCCTCCTATAAAAATATATTTTCGATTACTTTTATTTTATATATTTGGTTTATAATTTTCTCTAAATTTTAATTTTTGTTCCATCGCATATGCAACATTTAGAATAGTCTCTTCTTGGAATTTATTTGCTATAATCTGCATACCTATTGGCATATTATCTTTATCAACACCTACAGGAATAGAAATTCCTGGAAGTCCTGCTATATTTATAGATACTGTGCATATATCTGATAAATACATTTCTAATGGATTGTTTGATTTCTCTCCTATCTTAAATGCTGTTGTTGGACTTGTTGGAGTTATTATTACATCATATTTCTCAAATGCTTTATCAAATTCATTCATTACTAATGTACGAACTTGTTGTGCTTTTTTATAATATGCATCATAATAACCTGAAGATAATACATAAGTTCCTAATATTATTCTTCTTTTTACTTCTGCTCCAAAGCCCTCACTTCTTGAATTTTTGTATAATTCTTTTAAATCTTTAAAGTTTTTTGTTCTATATCCATATCTAATTCCATCAAATCTTCCTAAATTTGAACTTGCCTCTGCACAAGCAACTATGTAATATGTAGCTAATGCATATTGTGCAACATCTAATGAAAATTCTTCTACTTCTGCTCCCATTTTTTTGTATTCTTCAATTGTAGCTAGTATTTTTTCTTTTACTTCTGCATTTATTCCCTCTGCAAAGAATTCCTTTGGAACTCCTATTTTTAATCCTTTTACATCTTTTTTCAATGAAGTTGTATAATCTTTTTTTCCTACATCTACTGAAGTTGTATCTTTCTCATCTTTTCCTGCTATTATATTTAGAAGTTCGCTACAGTCTTGTACATCTTTGGTTAATACTCCTACTTGGTCTAGTGATGATGCAAATGCAACAACTCCATACCTAGATACTAATCCATATGTAGGTTTTAATCCAACTACTCCACATAGTGATGCTGGTTGGCGAATTGACCCTCCTGTGTCTGTTCCTAGAGCCCATGGTACCATGTTTGCTGCTACTGCTGCTGCTGAGCCTCCTGATGAGCCACCTGGTATTTTACTTAAATCCCATGGATTTTTTGTTTTCTTAAAATATGAATATTCTGTTGAACTTCCCATTGCAAATTCATCCATATTTAACTTTCCAAGGCTTATCATTTCTTTCTCATTTATTTTCTCCATAACAGTTGCATTATATGGTGCTATAAAGTTTTCTAACATTTTTGAAGCGCATGTTGTTCTTATTCCTTTTGTACATATATTATCTTTTATTCCTATTGGAATTCCTGCTAAGTCTCCGATATCTCCTCCATTTGATGTCTTTTCATCTATTTCTTTTGCTTTTTGTAATGCTTCTTCTTTTTGGATAGTTATAAATGCTTCTACATCTTTTTCTTTTTCTTCTATTCTTTCTATATATGCTTGTACTATTTGACTTATTGTTAATTCTTTATTTTTTATCTTTTCTTTTAATTCATGAACAGTAAGTTCTACTATTTCCATTAATTTTCCTCCTATTGAATTTATTTAAAACATTTATTATTGTCTTAAATAAATTTATAATGTTTGCAACTTCTCCTCTATATAAATTATTTGTAATTCGCTTCGCTTTTACAATTATCTTACCTGCCTTCAATTACATGTTTAATCCGTAATTCGTTTTACTCAAACGGCTTAAATAACCTTTGGTATTTTGAACATATTTTGCTCTTTTGCTGGTGCATTTAGTAATAATAATTCTGTATCGCTAAAGTTTTTAATCTCATCTTTTCTAAAAATGTTTTTTGCTTCATTTGCACCTATTGTTATACCTAATTCTTCTACTGGAGCATTGTTTACAATATTTGCAAAATTTAATATATCTTGTAAATTTAATAAATATGTGTCAATCTCTCCTTCTTTTATATTTAACATTGCTAAATTGGCTATGTGTAATATTTCTTCTCTACTTACTTGCATAATTCCTAGTAGATGTTAGCTTTCAAAGCTAACACCTTCTCCTTTCTTTAAATTTATAAGCTTTGAAAGCTTTCATAAAACTTTGTATAAGATACTCTATGTCACTTTGTTACAAAATCTATCTTAACTGTATGTATTGAAAAATAATAAAATTATTTTTCAAACTTATCTCATTATTTTTATAGTTATTTTTGAGTTATTATTGGGTCTATATCGTTTTTTATTATGTCCTTTATTATTGAACAACTTTTGTTAAGTTTTTCTTGTTCTCCTTTTTCTAAATCTAAGTTTAATAGTTGTTTTACACCATTTCTATTTATTATTGTTGGTACTCCTATATATAAACCATCTTGTCCATATTGATTTTCTAAGTATGTTGATACTGTTAATATTGAATTTTCATCATTCAATATTGCCTTTACTATTCTTGTTAACGCCATACCTATTCCATAATATGTTGCTCTCTTTTTTTCTATTATCTCATATGCTGATTTCCATACTTTGTCATGTATTTCTTTTAAATCTTCTATTGGATAATTATTGTCTTTCATAATATCTAATATTTTTTTGCATCCTACATAGCAGTGCTCCCAAGGTACAAGTGATGAATCTCCATGTTCTCCTAATATATATGCATTTATATTTTTACTTGCTACTTGTAAATATTCTCCTAATAAATATCTTAGTCTTGCTGTATCTAATACTGTTCCTGAGCCTATTACCCTATTTGTTGGTAATCCTGATACTTTTGATACTACATATGACATTATATCTACTGGATTACTTGCTACTACTATTACACCATCAAATCCACTTTTCATTATATTTTCTGTAATTTCTTTTACTATTTTTGCATTTGCTACTGTCAATTCTAGTCTTGATTGACCAGGCTTTTGATTAAGTCCTGCTGTTATTACTACTATATTTGCATCTTTACATTCATCATAGTCTCCTGCTTTTATTTCTATTTTTTGTGGTGCATATGGTAATCCATGTGATAAATCCATTGCTTCACCTTTTGTTTTTTCTGTATCAATATCTATTAAGACTATTTCTTCTATTCCCCCTTGATTTACAAATGAATATGCTGCACTCATTCCTACAAATCCAGCACCTACTATTACTAGTTTTCTTTTTTCTATCATCTTGTTCCTCCTTAGCTTTTTTACTTTCTTATTATACTATACTTTTTTTAATAATAAAATACATTTTTTTATTTTTTTCTTAATATTTATTATATTGGTTCTACATGAACAATTGCTTTATCTACTTTGTCTAATTTTGTTATATCTTCTTCTAGTTTATCTGCTAAATTATGACTATCTCTAGTTTTCATTTCCCCTGAAACAGCTATTGTTAATATTATTATATATTTGTATCCTATTGGTGTTGATATTATACTTCTTATTTGTTCTATTTCTTCATAATTATTTGCTATGTTTATTATTAAATCTTTTGTTCCTTCATCTACTGATACATCCATTAATATGTTATAACTTTCCATAAATATTTTTGTTCCTGTATAGCAAATCCATAAAGATATTCCTATTCCTACTACACTATCTAACCAATATATGTTTATTTTCGTTAGTAATATTGATATTAGTGTAAAGGTTGTTACTATACAATCATTTCTATGGTCTTCCATGTTTGCTTCTAACAAAATATTTTCTTCGTTTTTTAATAATTTTTTTACATATATATAAAGTATTAATTTTGTTATTATTGTTATCGTACATACTATTACTAAAAACCATGAAAATCTTAGCTCACTTCCTACTATCAATGTCATTACTGAATCATATAACAGTTTTGCTGAAACTAAAATCATTGATATGCTTATAAACATTGAAAATATGTATTCTGCTTTTCCATGTCCTAAATTATGGTCTTCATCTTTTGGTACACTTGCTATTTTGTTTCCTATAAATGTCATTAGTGATGCGAATATATCTCCTGCACTATTTATACTATCTGCTATCATTGCTTGACTTTTACTTGCTACTCCTACTATTGCTTTTATTATTAATAAGAATATATTTCCTATTATTCCATATATACCTGCATTTTTAGTTTTCTTGCTTCTTTCATCCATTATATTTTTTCCTTTCAGTAAATTATATATTTGAGAGGAATACTTTTTGTATCCCTCTCTTTTTTCATTATGTCTTTTTATTTATCTTCTTATTGTTTCGAATTTTAATACTCGAACTTCATGAACAGGTACGATTTCTACTCTTTTATTGCTTAATAATCTCAGTTTATTTCTTTTTTCTAATCTTCCTTCTAATTGTATTTTTGTTCCTGGTGACAATTTTTTTACTTTGTTGGCATTTGTTCCCTGAAAGCTACAAGATATATATTCTTTTGTATTATCCCAATTTACCACCATGAGTATATTATCACATATATGCTTATATGACTTTCTTATAGTAGGTTTACTGTAAATAGTTCCTTTAATAGTAATCAAATTTTGATTACTATCTAATTCGGTTATTTCAGTATTCCAATCAATGCTATATACCAGTATCATCACATCCCGTGTTGTATTCTGTTTTTCTGTTTGCTTCATAATCGATATTAAGCTTCCGTTGATAACTACATATCTACCTTTTATTTCTTCATCGATTTTACCAATCATATATTCTGATGCAATAATTGGAATATTTTCTACATTTCCATTTCTGTCAGTTACTTTAACAAAATTGATATAAAAGTTTATTTCTGCATCTTTGTGACTATATTTGAAATAGTCTTCAATTATACCTTTTAGAACTACCCGATTTGAACTATCTTTTTTCATACTGTAATCTTCCTCCTGTTCTTTATTTTAATAATTAAAAAGTTTTATGAAATTTTTATATATCACAAATACTGTGATATTAGTCAATTGTAGAAATATGCCTTTCTCCTATATTATTAAATTAGTAGTTGCATTATATCACACACTCTTTAAAAATGTAAATATTTTTAAAGCATATATTTCATTTTTATTACAGTAATATTACATTTTTTACTGTTTTGTTACAAAAATTTGCATTTTGTGGAAAGATGTGGTATAATTAAATTGTATTTAGGTATAATAATAAAATATTATTAAATATTAAACAAAAGAGGTGTTTAAAATGGTAGTTTTATATATATTATATTTTTTAGTATTAGTAATAGTTGCATTAATTGGATATGCAGTTTTACAAATAAAACTTGTTGGTATGAATGTTAAGGATTTCTGGTCTTTTATAGAAGCTAATCAGACCTTAGATAAATTATATGTATTATCAAAAAGATATCAAAACATGAATGCTCAACAACAAATAATATTCTTATATGAAGCTGAGAGAATGTTTGATGCTTTTGAAAAAGTACCTAGTGCTTTATGGGAAGAAGAATATGATAAATATTCAATAGTTTTAGAAAATTATAGAAATATAAAAATGAATAGATGGATAAAAGCAAATGCATAACACATAATTTATACTTAAACTGGAAGTGTATTTTACAGTACACTTCCGGTTTTTTCCATATAGTTCTTTTATTTCTATCTGCTCATCTTCTATTATCCTTCTTACTATATAAAATTTAGATAAATTTGCTTCTTCCAATCTCTTCTCAACTAATGATTTCTCATATATTTGGCTTTCCTTTATATGTTTTGCATAGAATTCATTAAGAGTTTCTTCATCTGAATTTTCTATGTTATTTATAGTTTTTATTTCATAGTCTTTTATAATGATTCCATTAAAACGCTTTTTCTTGATTTTTAGTTCTTCACCTAAATTTATTATTATTGCATTATCATTAATGCTATATTGATTTATTGTTTCTTCTGACAAATCAAAGTTTATTATTATTTTGGATTTTGTTAATGCTTGCTTTTTGTTTTGGCTTATGCACATAGATAATCCTGAAGTTTCTAATGCTCTTTGTTCTATCTTTCTAAATTTTTCTGGATGTTCTGTTACAATCTTAGTCTTTTTAAATTTTTTTGATAGTTCTTCTATATTTCCTAAAAATTCATCTGTTACTTCATTTGTTAATAATGCTACTTCTATATTGTTTTCTATATTGTTCTTCTTACAAATATATTCTATTATATCAGATATTAGATACTTGTATAACCATTTACCTTCTAATACTATTATTTTATTAGCTTTTAACTGTTTTACAAATTCTTTGTTTTCATACAGTCTTTTGCTTAGTATTACTACTTGTATATTGCTTTTTACCATCTGTTGTACTACTTTTTTTGTTTTTGTTTGGTTGTCTATTTTCTTTAGTATTTTGCAATACATATCTTTTATTTGTATTTTTTTGAATATACTAACTCTTCCTTGTTTTATATAATATGTTTTAATTTTTATCACCTTCTAATGTTTATGTGCTATTTTTATGTTTTATACTTATTTTATTATATTGGGAATAATAAACTTATACAAACGTAATAGTTTTGCTTGTATACTTGCAAAACTATTATAGTTGTATAAGTTTTAAAACTAATTAAAGTTATAAACTCTCAATGTATATATTGTTATCCTTAACACCTATTTTAGCTGTACTACCCTGTTTAACCTTTCCATCTAAAATTTCTTCTGCTAAAACATCTTCTAACATTTTTTGAATAGTTCTTCTTAAGGGTCTTGCACCGAAAGATTTATCAATGCCTTTGCTTGCAATAAGTGCTTGAACTTCAGGCTCAATTTGTATATTTATTTTTTGACTTTCTAATCTTTCTTTTATTTCATTTAGCATTATTTCTATAATTTTATTAATTTCTTCATCTGTTAGCTTATGGAACACAATTATTTCATCAATACGGTTTATAAACTCAGGTCTTAACTCTTTTTTCAATTCTGCCATAACCTCTTTTTTAGTTTCTTCATAATCTCTTTCATTTTCTTCTTTTTGTTCTTGAGTTCTTGAAAATCCTAATAATTTCTTTTCTGTTATTAACCTTGCACCTAAATTTGATGTCATTATTATTACTGTATTCTTGAAATTTACTGTTCTTCCTTGTGAATCTGTTAATCTTCCATCTTCTAATATTTGAAGTAATATATTCATTACATCAGGATGTGCTTTTTCAATTTCATCAAATAATATTACTGCATATGGCTTCCTTCTTATTTTTTCTGTTAATTGACCACCTTCATCAAATCCTACATATCCTGGAGGTGAGCCTATTAATTTTGATACTGAGTGTGCTTCCATATATTCTGACATATCTATTCTTATCATTGCATCTTGATTTCCAAAAAGTACCTCTGCTAATGCTTTTGAAAGTTCTGTTTTTCCTACTCCTGTAGGACCTAAAAATAAGAATGATCCAATTGGTCTCTTAGGGTCTTTTAACCCTACCCTTCCTCTTCTTATTGCTTTACTTACTGCTTCTACCGCTTCTTCTTGTCCTATTACTCTTTCATGTAAACTTTGTTCTAAATTCTTTAGTTTTTTATTTTCATCTTCTGTTAGTTTCTTAACAGGTATTCCTGTCCAACTAGCAATTACTTCTGCAATTTCTTCTTCTGTAATATCTGTTACTGATTTCGTATTTTTATTTTTCCATTTTGCTTCTTCTTTTTCTACTTTTTCTTTTAGTTTCTTTTCTTCATCTCTTAATGTTGCTGCTTTTTCAAATTTTTGATTTCTTACTGCCTCTTCTTTGTCTTTTGAAACACTTTCTAATTTTTCTTGTAATTTTTTTAATTCCTCTGGCTCTGTATATGTTCTTAAGTGTGCCTTTGATGCTGCTTCATCTATTAAGTCTATTGCTTTGTCAGGTAAAAATCTGTCATTTATATATCTTACGGATAAATTTACAGCTGTTTCTATTGCCTCATCAGTTATTTTTACATTGTGATGTGCTTCATATTTGTCCCTAAGTCCTTTTAATATTTCTATTGCATCTTTCTCACTTGGCTCTGTTACTGTTACAGGACTAAACCTTCTTTCTAATGCTGCATCTTTTTCTATATATTTTCTATATTCATTTAATGTAGTTGCTCCTACTAGCTGTATTTCTCCTCTTGCTAGCATTGGCTTTAATATATTTGCTGCATCTATTGCTCCTTCTGCTGACCCAGCTCCTACTATTGTATGAATTTCATCTATGAATAAGATTACATCTCCTGCTTTTTTTACTTCGCTTAATGCCTTTTTTATTCTTTCTTCAAAGTCTCCTCTATATTTTGCTCCTGCTACCATTCCTGATATATCTAATGTTACTACTCTCTTATCTTTTAATATTTCTGGTACATCTCCTGATACTATCTTTTGTGCTAATCCTTCTACTATTGCTGTTTTTCCTACTCCTGGCTCTCCTACTAAACATGGATTATTTTTTGTTCTTCTTGATAATATTTGTATAACTCTTTCTATTTCTTCATTTCTTCCTATTACAGGGTCTACTTTTCCTTCTTCTACTTTTTTTGTTAAGTCTTCCCCAAATTGGTTTAATGTTTGTGTTGAATTATAACTTCCTCTTCCTTTATTGCTCTTTTTTGAATTTCCACTATTTCCAAATCCCCCATTTCCTGTATTACTATCATTCCCTGCTCCCATATCATCTTCTTCATTTATTATCTTTACTACTTCATTATATAGTTTTTGTATGTTTATATTCAAATCTAATAAAATTCGTATTGCAACACTATCTGACTCTCTTAACATCCCTATTAATAGATGTTCTGTTCCTATATAGTCAAATCCTAATTTTCTTGCTTCTAAAAATGAGTTTTCTATTAGTCTTTTTGTTCGTGGAGTAAATCCTAAACTTTCTTCTATCGGGTCTTCTTTTCCTACCAATTCTTCTATTTTTTCTACTAGCTTTTCTGCACTTATTCCTTGACCCTCTAATACTCTTGCTGCTACTCCTGCCCCTTCTTCTATTAGTCCATATAATACATGCTCTGTGGCTATATATTTATGACCTAATTCTAATGATATGTCATTAGCTATCTTTAGAGCTTTTTGTGCTCTACTTGTAAATTTATATGTCATCTTTTCCTCCTTCTCGCTTTTATTGCATTATTCTTTTTATCATCTCGGCTCTTTTTTTATCTCTTTCTTTCACATTCATCTCTGTTCCAAAATATTTTTGTAAATTTGCTGGTTTAATATATAAATATAATTCTAAAACCTTCTTATCAGTTATTTCTGTTATTATTCCCATATCTGTTCCTAACTTTACTTCTGTTAATAACTTTACTGCTTCACTTTGTGAAATCTTTCTACAATTTTTTAATATTCCATAACTTCTATATACTTTATCTTCTAATTCTATCTCATCTTCTGCTAGATATTTTCTTGCAATTCTTTCTTGTTCGATTATTTTTTCTGTTATGATTTTTAGCTTTCTTATTATTTCTTCTTCACTCACTCCTATAGTCTGCTTATTAGATATTTGATACATATCTCCTTCTGATTTTGTGTTTTCTCCATGTATTCCTCTAATCTCCATTCCAAAATTTGTTATTGTATTTAATATCTTTCTTATGTTTCCTGTTCTTGTTAAACCTGGTAAGTGTACCATTACCGATACTCTCATTCCTGTTCCTAAATTTGTAGGACAAGATGTTAAATATCCATATTCTTTACTTTTTGCTATATTAAATAATTCTTGTATTTTTTCATCTACTTCTATTGCTAGATTTAATGTGTTTTCTAATTCTAATCCACTATTGAATACTTGTATTCTAAAATGTTCTTCTTCATTTATCATTACACATATGTTTTCTTCCTCATTTATTAAAATTGCTCCTTTGTCTTCTTTTACTGCTAATTCTGGACTTATTATATTTTTTTCTACTAAACTTAATTTTGTTATTTCATCCATATTTTTTAATTTTAAAAATTTCAGATTATATCCTATTTCATTTGCCTTTTCTTCTATGTTCTTTTCTATTTCATATGCCTCTTCTTTATTTGGATTGAATCTATATCCTGCAATATTTCTTGCGAATCGTATTCTTGTACTTATTACAACATCTGAATCTTTTCCACTTTGTATATACCAATTCGACATGTTTTTTCACCCTTTCTAGTTTTCTAACTTTTTAATTTCATCTCTTATTTTTGCTGCTTCTTCATATCTTTCTTCTTTTATTGCTATTTTCAATTCTTTTTTTAACTCTTCTACTTTATCCTCTTCTTTTGTATTGTTATCATTTGTATTATCTTTATTTATTTTATTACTTTCTTTTATTTTTCCTAGCCTTCCTACATGTCTATTTGCACCATGTATATTTTGTAATAGTGGGTCTATTTTGCTTTTAAATGTTCCATAGCATTCTGTGCATCCGAATTTTCCATTGTTTATAAATTCTTCAAATGTTGTTTCGCAGTTTGGACATTGTAATTGTTCTACTTTTTGCATTATTGGAAATATATTCGTATCTTCATATTCTCCAAAGAAATCACTTAAAAAGCTTGCAAAATCTATTGGCATATCAAAGTTTAAATGGTCTATTCCTAATTTTTTACTGCATTGTTCACATACTGATATTTCTTTTTTTACTCCATTTATTATTTGTGTATATATTACGTTTGCATAATTTTTTCCACAGTTTTCACATAACATAATTATCATCCTTTCTTTTTTTATATTATATTTAATAACATGTTTTTTAATATTCTTGCTCTTAATGTGTCTTTTACTTCTTTTGCAATTATTAATATGTTGTCACTTGTTGCTACTTTTAATAGCCTCGCTTCTTTTTCTGTTATTAAATTATATGATAGCAAATCACTAATTAATATATCTACTTCTTGATTTGTAAGTGTATCTCCAATATTTTTTATTATGTGCGTTATATAATTTGTTTTGCTTACATCTATTTTTTGTATTCGTATGTGTCCGCCGTCCTCCTCTTCTGCTTTCTACATAATATCCTTGTGATGGCTTGAATCTTGTTGATATTACATAGTTTATTTGTGATGGAACACAATTGAATTGCTCTGCTAAATCATTTCTTTGTATTTCTATGTATTCCTTTTCTTCGAATAAATCTTTTATAAATTCTTCTATTAAATCTGATATTCTCATTTTTTCTTATCTTCTTTCCATATATTATATTTTTTCATTTTAGCTTTTTTTCTAGGCACCGGTGATTACCGTTGCCTGGAAAATTAGCTACTTTTTAAAAAATATATTATCTTTTTTAATATTAACTTTTCTCAAGATGCCCGAAATAAATGGCATTAATAATTATCTAGTTATATATTTCTCTTTTTTGCAATTGACTTTGACTTTCTTTGACCTATATTGATATTATAAAATATTCTTTATTTAAACAAGTTTTATTTTAACATTGATTTTCTTAAATTTATTACTTTTTCTTGTTATTTTTTAAGTTTTCTTCATTTTTTGTAATTTTTTCTAATTTTTCTACATTTTCCTTTTGCTGGGGTAACGATACCCAAGCAAAGTATGAAGATATAAATTCTCCATATTTAGTAGAATCTTCCCCTACTTCACACTCTTCTAATTGCTTATTTTTGTTATAACTTAATATCTCTTCTTCTTTATTATTCATTTTCTTTACATTCTTTTCATAATTTTGTTTTGAAGCCTTATCCATAAAAAAACACACCTACTTTTTACAATTTTTATATTTGTAAATAAGTATGTGCTTTTTTTTTATATTTTATACTTTACATTTAGATAAAATTTTTTATTCTTTAATGCCAAATAATAATTTAACAATTCCCCTCAATGCTTTAGGAACTTTTTTTACAACTATTGTCATATCCTATGTACCTCCCTTTCTACTTCGCATGCTCACATATAAAAATGTATATTTATCATTATTTTAAGTATCAGCATGCCAGCCATAATAAACCAACTATTATAAGAATAGCACCTATTATAAATAACCATCCTGCAAATGGAAGTAATAGTACAAGTAATATTCCTATACCTAAACCGATTAAACAAACACCTATTGTCTTTTTCAAGAAACATAACATAATGCATTACCTCCATATCCTTTAATATATTATATTATGCAACCTTTTTATGTGTTCAATTTATTTACAGAAATTTTCAAATTAATTGACATTTAATTCTATATAAAATTTTCTAAATCTATTAATACTATACAAAATTCTCCCAAACTACATTTGCCAAATCTAATCCTTTATCAGTCAATTTTATATTATCCAAATCTATTTTTAAAAGCCCTTCTTCTATTAATTTATTTAATTCTTTTTTATACAAAAATATAGGGTTGTTTGTAAATTTGTTCTTAAATTCAGATATAGAAACACCATCAATTTTTCTTAATCCCAGTAGCATATATTCCTTCTGTGTATCTTCTACATCTTGAGTTTCCTGTAAAATTACATTTTTATCAATATTATTATCTTCTATATTTTGAATATATTCAGTTAAATTATTTGTATTTGAAAATCTCTTTAAATGAAAATATGAATGTGCAGAAACTCCAAAACCTATATATTCCTTCTGCTTCCAACAATTCATATTATGTTTAGATTCATAACCAGACTTAGCAAAATTTGAAATCTCATAATGCTTATAACCATTCAGCTCCAAAGTATTTTTTACATACCAATACATATTTCTTTCTAATTCTTCATTTGGTAATTGTTCCTCACCACTTTCAATTTTCTTAGATAATGCTGTTCCTTCTTCAACAATTAAAGAATATATAGAAATATGTTCAGGATTTAGTAATCTTACTCTCTCTAAATTTTCCTTTATATCTTGAATACTTTGGTTTGGCAATCCAATCATTAAATCTACATTTACATTTTTAAAACCAATTTTTCTTACCATTTCATATGTCTTTAAAAACTCTTCATATGTATGTATTCTTCCAATTGTTTTAAGTAAATTATTATGCGTTTCTTGTAATCCTATACTTATTCTATTTATTCCAACATCTTTATATTCTTTTAGCTTTTGATTTGTAACCGTTCCTGGATTGACTTCTATAGTTATTTCTTGATTATCATTAATCTTTAATTTTTCTAAAATTTTAGATATATATTGTGCCTCTATAAAGGATGGCGTTCCTCCTCCTATGTATATAGTAGTTATATTTCTTTCTAATATTTCTCCTTTTTTATTTTCAATTTCTTTGATTAATGCTTCTATATATTGTTCTATATCTTCCTTTTTATCACAATAAGAAACAAAATCACAGTAGTGACATTTCTTTTTACAAAATGGTATATGTATATATATTCCTAATTCTTTTTCTGTCAATTCTTTTCCTCCAATTATTTTGATAATTCTATTATTTTCCTTAGTCTATAATTTACTCCTGATTTTCCAACTGGAATTTTTAACATTTGTCCTAACTCTGTTAAATTTGCATTTGGATTTTCTAATCTTAAATTTGCAATTTCTTTTAAATTATCATCTAAATTCTTAAATTTATTTTCTCGTTTTAGTTTATTTATTGCTTCGATTTGTTCAATAGATGCATTCATTATTTTATTTAAATTAGCTCCTTCACAATTTACTAGTCTATTTATTTTATTATTCATTTCATGCTTTAATCGTATATCTTCGAATTTTAACACTGATTTATTTGCACCTATACATGCTAGGAATTTTGATATTTCTTCTCCATCTTTTATATATATTCTATTTTCAGATAGTCTTTTAGCCTTTATATCAAATTGTTCTAATAATTCTTCTATACATGTACAGTTTATTTCATTTGATAATTGCACTTCTAAATGATTTGAATTCTCTGGATTATTTATTGATCCTGACCCTAAAAATGCTCCTCTTATTGTTGCTTTTGCATTTTCTCTGCTTCCAATTTCGTTTCTTTCAATTTTTATTCCTATATCTGTTACTTCTATTATATTTCTTAATAATTCTAATGCTAATTCAATTACATAATTTTTTCCTTGCATTTGTATTTTATATTCTTGTATTTTGCAATTACTTAATAATCTAGCAAATCTGTTTATATTATATTCGCTTTCTGTCGAAAATCTTATTTTTCTTTTTGTTCCCTTTTCTATTATTTTTACATTATTGCTAATTAAATAGCCTTGTAATTCGCTTTTTACTAATTCTTTATTTGCTAGTGTTTGTATGCAATTTAATTCTTCTTTTACATCTGATGAAAATGACATTTCATATTCCTAATAGATGTTAGTTCTATTTAAAACTAACATCTTTCCTTTCTTTTATTATATATATTAAATTTTTAATCTCCTAATTTTGCTACTACTACTCTGTCATTACCATATAAGTCTTTTTTGCAATATATGTTTGTAAATTTTTTTTCATTTTCTATTATTTCTATAACATCTATTTTTTGGTCATATCCTATTTCTACACACAAATCCGAATTATATTTCATGAATTCATATGATTGTCCTATTATTTTTCTATAAAATTTAAGCCCATCTTTTCCTCCATCTAAAGCAATTATTGGCTCATTTTGTACATCCTTGTTTAATGTCTTGATAACTTCTGACTTTATATATGGAGGATTTGATACTATAATATCAAATTTTATATCGGGGTCTATTTCTGAAAATAAGTCTGATTGCATAAAATGAATTTTTTCTAATACATTATTATCTTTAGCATTTTTTCGAGCAACTTCTAAAGCCTTATCGCTAATATCAGTTGCGTATATTTTTGCGTTTTCCAAATATTTTGCAAGTGCTATTGCTATTGCTCCACTTCCTGTACATAAGTCTAATATTACAGGGTTTCTCTTATTTTTTGCTATTTTTAAAACTTCTTCTACTAAGATTTCTGTGTCTGGTCTTGGTATTAATACATTTTCGTTTACATAGAAATTCATTTTCATAAATTCTTGTGTGTTTGTTATTTGTTGTAGCGGTTTTCCCTTTATTAGCTCATTTATTTTTGATATATATTCTTGTTCTTTTTTTTTGTTTACTTGATTTGTGTCATATATTATGATTTGTTCTCTTGTCATTTTTAATACATGCTGTAATAGTAACCTTGCTTTTTGTTTTGGATTATCAATTTTATCACTTTTTAGCATTATTGTTCCCTTATTTAATATTTCTTTTATTGTCACTACAACACCTCTTTTCTATTACTTGTATTTATATATTTAATATTATAATCGCTTATAAATATACAATTCTATTTACAGTCATACCAATTTTCTGCTTCAGATATTTCTGCAATTAGTGGAACTTTTAAATCTATAGCACTTTCCATACAGCTTTGCAAAATTTCTCTTACTTCTTCTAATTCAGACAATTCCGCTTCTATCATCATTTCATCATGTACTTGTAAAACTATTTTTGATTTTAAATTTCTATTTTTTAGTTCTTTATATACACTTATCATTGCTATTTTCATTATGTCTGCTGCTGTTCCTTGTATAGGGGTATTCATTGCTGCTCTATTACCGAATTGTCTTACCATATAGTTGTTCGAACTTAATTCTGGTATATATCTTCTTCTGTTAAATAATGTTTCTACATATCCTTTTTGTTTTGCTTCTTCTGTTATACTGTCCATAAAATTCTTTATTCCTGCATATTGTGTTAAGTACTGGTCTATATATACTTTTGCCTTTTTTCTTGACATTCCGAGTTGCTCTCCTAGTCCAAAGTCACTTATTCCATATACTATTCCAAAGTTAACTGCTTTTGCTTCGCTTCTTTGTTCTTTTGTTACTTCTTCTATTGGTATGCCTAATACTTTGGATGCTGCTTGTTTGTGTATGTCTTCTCCATTCCTAAATGCTTGTATCATATGCTCATCTTCTGATATATGTGCTAACACTCTTAGTTCTATTTGTGAATAGTCTGCATCTAAATATATTTTATCTCCCTGTGGTTTAAATACCTTTCTTACTCTTTTTCCTATTTCCATTCTTGTTGGTATATTTTGAAGATTAGGCTCTGTTGAACTTATTCTTCCTGTTGCTGTTATTGTCTGGTGGAAAAATGAGTGTATTCTTTTTGTTTTTGGATTTATATATGGCTTTAATCCTTCTACATATGTTGAATTTAATTTCATAACTTGTCTATATTCTAATAACTTTTCTATTACAGGATGTTCTTCTTTTAGTTTTTCTAATACATCTACATCCGTTGAATATCCACTTTTGTTCTTTTTTACTACTGGTAATTTTAGTTTTTCAAATAATATCTCTCCTAATTGTTTTGTTGAATTTATATTAAATTCTGCTTCGCATAATTCATATATTTCTTTTGTTAAAATTTCTATTTTTTCTTTTATTTGTGCTCCATATCCTTCTAATTCTTTTTCATCTACATACATTCCATTCCATTGCATATCTGATAATACTTCTACTGTTGGCATGTCTATTTCTTTGAATAACTTTATTGCATTTATTTCTTCTAATTTCTCTGTTAATTTTTCTTTTAATTTTGCTATACCATATGCATATAATGATACTTTATACTTTTCTGCATTTTCTGTTTTGTTTTCTTCTTGTTTAGTATTCATTTGTTCAAATAAGTTTATTTGTTCTTGTTTTTCTTCTGTTACATTATTTTTTTCTAGATATTCGTTTTCATCTATTTCTAAATATTCATTTAATAATATTGGCATTTCATATTTATTGTTTGTTGGATTTAATATATATGCTGATACCATTGTATCAAATTTTATATTTTCCATTGTTATTCCCTTTTGTTTTAGTATTATATAGTCTTGTGTTAGATTATGCCCATACTTTTCTACTTCTTTATTTTCAAATATCTCTTTTAAGAATCCTTCTGTTGGTGTTAAATAATATACTTTATTTTCAATACTTATTGCTATTTTTTTGATTTCTTTTCTTATTATTTTTTCTTCATTTTTGTCTTCTTCTAATTCAAAATAGTATATTATCTTTTTTTCTTGTTTTATTTTTTCTAATATTTCTGATAAATCTTTATTTTCTTCTATTTCAAATAATTCCCCTTGTTCTCTTGCTTGCTTATTTTGTTCTTGCTCTTCTTTTAAATTAAATCTTTCAATATATTTGTTAAATCTTAATTCTTTGAATATTTCTAATACTTTTTCTTTATCCCATTCTTCTACTTTTAAATTTTCTATTGTGTCTTCTATTGGTACCTCTGTATTGATTGTTCCTAATGTTTTTGATATATATGCTAATTCTTTATTTTCTACAATATTTTCTTTCTGCTTTCCTTTTAGCGTGTCTTCTCCTTTTTCTATTTTTTCGTATAATTCATCTATTGTATTATATTGTTGTATTAATGTTAATGCTGTTTTTTCTCCTATTCCTGGTACTCCTGGGATATTGTCTGATGTATCTCCTTGTAATGCTTTTACTTCTATTAGTTGTTTTGGCATTATTCCATATGTTTCTTTTATTTTTTCTTCATCATATTCTTCTTGTTCTGTCTTTCCTGCTTTTGTTCTTGGTATTCTTATTGTTATGTTTTTACTTGCTAATTGGAATGTGTCTCTGTCTCCTGATAAGATTGTTACTTTTAATCCTTGATTTTCTCCATATTTTGCAAGTGTTCCTAACAAGTCATCTCCTTCATATCCTTGCTTTTCTATTATGTCTATATTCATTGCTTTTAATATTTCTTTTATTATTGGCATTTGTTCTGCTAATTCGTTTGGCATTCCTTTTCTGTTTGCTTTATATCCTTCATATAATTTATGCCTTTCTGTTGGTCCTTTTAAGTCAAATGCTACTCCTATATATTCTGGATTTATATCTTCTATTATTTTAAACATTATAGCTAAAAATCCATATATAGCATTTGTGTATTTTCCATCTTTTGTTGTTAACATTTTACTTCCCATTATTCCATAAAATGCTCTGTTCATTATGCTGTTTCCATCTATTAATACTAACTTTTTCATTTTTTTATTTTCCTCTCTTTAAGACCTTGTTTTGATTATTGTACTATATTGTTCTTTTTTTTTCAATGTTTTATTCTAGATATAATAATTTCTTGATTTTGGGAAATATTATTAATAAATAATCCATAATAGTGAAAGGAGATTTTATTTTTTATATGAAAAAATATATTTGGTTAATTGTAGTTGTAATTATTTTAGTTGGTGGTGGTTTTCTTTTTTATTTTTTGAATAATAAAGATGATAGTTCAAATAACTATAATGCTTCTAAAAGTGGGTCTAATATATCTTTAGATTATAATGTTAATGACTCTAAAAATAACAATTCTTCTAATTCTACTTCTTTAAAACCTCCTACATTTGTTGAACAAGATGTTGCTTCATATTCTACTGTAATTAAAAATAAGGTAGATACTAATAGACAACAAAATATTTCTTTAACATGTAGTACTTTAAATGGCACAGAAGTTAAACCAGGTGATACCTTTTCTTTTTGTGATACTGTTGGTAAAGCTACAACTGATAGAGGATATCTAGAAGCTAATATTATAGTTGATGGCATTGAAATTAAAGGCTTGGGTGGAGGAAATTGTCAGATTAGTTCTACACTATATAATGCTGTTTTGGCTTTTCCTGAATTAGAGATTGTAGAGAGACATCCTCATAGTGCTGATGTTCCTTATATTGAAAAGGGTAAAGATGCTGCCGTTTCTTATGGCTCTCATGATTTTAAGTTTAAAAATAATTCTGATTCTATTGTTAAAGTCTATGCTTCTAATACTACCGATGATATTACTATTAGATTAGTTAAACTTGTTCAGCAATAAATTCTTTTATATGTTAATATTAAAAAGCAACTAATTTACAATTGTGTGATTTTCACATATAAATTAGTTGTTTTTAATAATAATATAAGTCATTATTTTAAAAAATTAAAGATTATTAATATTGTAAATTAACCTTTAACTTGCTATAATAAATATATAAAATTATAGAAAGGAGCTGATAATTATGTCTGAAATACAAATTCAAACAATAAAAGATATTATTAAAATGACACCAAGACTTAATTTAGAGTGTCTAAATTCTGTTAAATCATTAATGGAAAATGCTATTGATTCTGAATTATTAAAATTAGAGCCTACTGCCATTTTAGCAAACATGGATATTACTGAAAAAGTAATGTATTTAGACTATTTAACAGAAAGTAAAGATACAAAGGAAGAAGAATATAAAAATGCTGTGTCTTTCGAAGAATTACTAGAAAGAGAGGGGTTGACATACAATGATTTACAAAATAAAGATTAGACCCAAAGCTTTGAAGTTTATTGAAAAACAAGACAAAATTCAAAGGATAAGAATTTATAAGGCAATTTACAACCTGCCAAATGGAGATGTAAAGAAAATGGCAGGTTGTAAATCTGAATATCGACTTCGTGTCGGAGACTTCAGAAGTATTTATGAATTAAATCATTATGAACTTACTATTTTAGTAACAAAAGCTGACAATAGAGGTCAAGCTTATAAATAAACATTTTAATCTTTTAAAATATTTATATTATCTTAACATATTTCCCCATTTTGAATAAATCTTAATTAGCATTGTAAAAACATTCATTTTTTTCACTTCATCTTTTGCAATAATGTTTATAGACAACAACTTTTCATCACCTACACTATAAGTTACTTCTCCTAATTTTTGACCTTCTACTATAGGTGCAGATATATTTTCTTCTAATGTTACTGTCTGTGTAACCTGACTCGACTGCCCTTTTTGTATTAATACTCCCACATTATTCTCAAAGATTCCTTCAACTGTTGGATATATTCCTTTAGAAACATCTATATTTTTTAATTTATCTCCTTTTGTAGCAAATTCTTTATATTCAAATGTATTAAATCCGTAATCTAATAGTTTTTCTGCCTCATCAAATCTTTTTTGAGAAGTAGGTCCTTTCATTATAACTGCAATTAATGATAATCCATCTCTTGTAGCAGATGCAGATACATTGTATAATGCTAAACCTGTTGACCCAGTCTTTAATCCTGTACATCCTTCATAATTTCTTACTAGTTTATTTGTATTTACTAATTCAGACTTTCCATCTCTTAAACTATCCATATATGTGCTAGTATATTTTGTTATTTCAGGATACTTAGTTAATAGTTCCCTTGACATTAGGCTTATATCATAACTAGATGTTACATGACCATCTTCATCTAATCCATGACAATTTTTAAATGTTGTATCATTCATTCCTAATTGTTTTGCTTTTTCATTCATTAGTTTTACAAATTCTTCTTCAGTTCCTGATATATGTTCTGCCATTGCCATTACACAGTCGTTTGCTGAACTAATACATATTGCTCTTAACATTTCATCTACTGATAATTTTTCAGTTGTATCTAGCCATATTTGTGAGCCTCCCATACTTGCTGCATTTGAACTACATGAAATTTTAGTTTCATAGGTTAATCTTCCACTAGATATCTGTTCCATTATTAATAATATACTCATTACCTTTGTTACACTTGCTGGTCTTAATTGTTCATGTACATTATGTGAATATAATATTTGTCCTGTAGTTTGTTCTATTAATATTGCTGAGCCACATTCTAAATTTAATGAATTATTTTCTTCTATATTTTCTCCAGTTATTATTGATGCTACTGCTTGCGTATCTCCTATGTTACTAGATGTCTCACTACTTGCTGACCAAACATATTCACTATATGAAAGACTTATACTATTGAATAATATGATGCATGATATAAATATTGCTATTACTTGCTTTTTAGCCATTTTCTTCATTCCTTATATATACATATTTAGGTTTTTCTAAGGTTTTACCTATAAACCCCTATATCCTTTGCTTGTTATATTTTATGATAGTTTCTATAAGTTTATTCATATTTCATTTATCATTAAATATAAGAACTTAATCTTGTTGTATAATAAAATCTTTTATTTTTTCTATAAAATAAAAAGAGATTAGTAAGTTGGTAACTTATTTAATCTCTTTAAATCTTATTTACAATAATAAACATCACAAGCATTTAATCTTTTAACCCATGTACAACTTTCTATTGAAGTTGCCTCTGTTAGGATAGAAAGTATATCATCATTTTGTTGTCCCCCGTTTATAAAAACAATAATTCCGTTTGAAATATCCTTGCCTTCTAAAAGCTTTTGCATATTTTCATTATTGTATTCCATGTCTTTGGCTATATATGATTCATCTACTAATGAAAATAAATAAATATCATCTAGAAATCTATTATTCTCTGAGCAGAAAAAGTATATAGTTGGTACATTCCACTCAGAAGATAACTTTTGTACAATCTCTTTTTTGTCTGAAAACATGACTTCTGGCTCTATTCTAAATATAACAGGTGAAATCATCATTACAATTAATGTAATTAATATAATTATATCTATTTTCTTTTCATTATATATATTATTTAAAATTTGATAGAAATAATATATTACTAATATAAATGCTAAATTACATATTGGCATTATATATCTTAATTCTATCCAAGGTGATGCTACTGATACTAGTATAAAGTAAAATAATGTAGGCAATAGTAATATTTTAATGTATTCATTTTTTTCATTGTTGATTTTTTGTTTTTTGCACAATTTATAAATTATTATTGCTATTATTACTATTAATATTAAAAACATTATATTATTAAATGCAAAATAATTTAGTTTAAATATATATTGACCTAAACTACTTAAAAATTGTGGTACATTTAATAAATTACTAATAACTCCTTGCCCTCTATATCCAAAAAACATATGTTGTATAGAATATGGGAATATTATTAATGATAATGCACCTGCAATTGCCATTGCTACTGTGTAATATATTAAGTTTTTATAATTCTTTTGTTTTATGTATTTTATTGCAAATACTATATATATCATTGCTAAGTAGAATAAATAGTAATAATGCGTTAAAGACCCTACTAATGCTGATATTCCAATACATATTAATAATTTGACATTTACTTTTTTTGTATCATCTTGTAATCTCATATGTAAATACGTTGTAATCAATATATTTAATGTTGAAAAAGCATACATTCTTATATATATTACATTTGTTAATGATGCCATTGTAATTCCTGATACTAATGTTAATATTGCTGTTCTTTTCTTACTCTTTATCATTTTTTCTAATATTAAATATGTAAATATTGTGATTATCGCCCATATTATCATATTTAGTATTATCCCTGGCCATTTTGAATAATGGTTTATACTAAATCCCATTGCAAATCTTAATAGCAAATAGTATAAAGGTGGATGTACATCATTTTTTTGATTTTCATATACTTGTTTGTATTCTCCTATTTCATCATCATTAACTGCCAAATAATCTTCGTAATATTTTCCATTATGCCAATTATTATAAAAATCTTCATTATCTTGTATTTCTACTTTATCATAGCTTGCTAGTCCTAAAGAATATGCTTCATCCATATGTATATATGTTTTTAAGTTCCCTACTACTACAAATATTATTGTTTGTATAATTATTATGATACCAAGTAATATTATTTCTTTTTTTCTATTTTTCATATTCAACATTTCCTTTTATTTTCGCTATTGCTTCTTCTATTTTTATTGTTTCTTGTTCACCTGTAATCATATTCTTTAATGTAACAACATTGTTTTTTATTTCATCTTCTCCTATTATAATTACATATTTTACATTTAAGTTATTTGCATACTTAAATTTCTTTCCTACTTTTTGATTTTCTATGTTTATTTGTACATTTATTTGACTTTCTCTTAATTTTGATGCAACTTCAGCACACATATCATAGTCATCACACATTGATATTACTAATACATCTGATATTGATTCTTTTTCTGCTGATATTATTTTATTATCAACTAATTGGAAGAATAGTCTTGATAATCCTATAGAAATTCCTACTCCTGGCATTTTTCTATCTGTATAATACTCTGTTAAATTATCATATCTTCCTCCTGAACATATACTTCCTAATTTTCTGTATTGATTTAAAAATGTTTCATATACTGTCCCTGTGTAATAATCTAATCCTCTTGCTATTGTTAAGTCTATTTTGAAATTTTCTTCTGGTACTCCAAATATTTTTATAAATTTCGTTACTTGTTTTATTTCACTTAATCCTTGATTAAATACTTCATCTTTGATGTTTAATTCTTCTAATAATTGTATTTTTTTATCATTATTTCCATCTATTGATATGAATTTCATTATTGTTTCTAATTTGTTATCTTCAATAGTGCTTGATAATTCTTTTCTTACTTCATCTTTACCTATTTTATCTATTTTATCTATTATTCTTAATATTTGTACTGATTCATTTGCTAATTCTAAACTCTTGAATAGTCCATTTAATATTTTTCTGTTATTTATACAAATTGTAAAATCACTAAATCCTAGTTCTTTAAATGTATTGTATATTATAGATGGTATTTCCGCATCATTTATTATTGATAATTCTCCATCTCCTATTATATCTACATCACATTGATAAAATTCTCTAAATCTTCCCCTTTGTGGCTTTTCTCCTCGATATACTTTTCCTATTTGATATCTTTTGAATGGAAAACTTAATTTATCATAATATTCTGTTACATATTTTGCAAGTGGTACTGTTAAGTCAAATCTTAGTGCTAAGTCGTTTTCTCCTTTTTCAAATCTGTATATTTGTTTTTCTGTTTCTCCTCCTGCTTTTGCAAGTAATACTTGTGCGTCTTCTATTATTGGTGTGTCTATTGGCAAAAATCCATATGTTTCATATGTTTTTTGTATAGTTTCTTTCATTTTATTAAATAGTATTTGTTCATTTGGTAATAATTCCATAAATCCTGGTAATGTTTTCGGTTTCATTTTTTCTCCCATGTTGGTGTCCCCCTTAATTATTTTCTATATATTCTTCAATTATTTTTATTATATTACTTTCTTTTTTCTTATATAATACTGGCTCAAATTCTTTTAATTTTTCTATTGCTTCTCCTAATTCTTCTACTTCTTCTATTCCTAGTACATATCCTTTTTGTTTGAACTCTTCTACTGTTGCTTTTTGATGGTCATTTACATGTTCTTGGTATTTTTTCTGTCTTGGTACTCCTATTACTTTTTTTCCTTCTTGATTTGATGTTATCATTGAGCCTACTCCACCATGTGATATTACATAGTTTGCGCTTTTTATTAATTCTCCTAGTTCTTCTTTTGGTAATGTCTCAAATACTTTCATTTTTTCTGTTTCATATTTTGTGTATCCTGCTTGAACTATTACTTCTTCTGTAATTTTTTTGTTTTCTATGTTTTTTTCTACTTCTTCTAGTAGTCTGTGAAAACTATTATTTTGTGTTCCTAATAATACTAGTACCATTGTTACCTCCTGTTTTCCCAATTTTACTTTATTCTTTGTACGCTACCTTACTAATATATATTTTTTTATTTTAGCCTTTTTTTCTAGTGAGCGGGAATTCCCGCTCATTGGAAAAAAAGCTATATTATTAAAAAAAATACATATATATCTTTATAATCTTAAAATATTGACCCTCCATAAATTGCTTTTGGATATAATTTCAACATTTCTTCCCATTGTACTATAAATAAGTCTGCTATTGGATAAATTAATCTTCCTGTTGCAGTTTTTCTGTTTACATTTGCTATTGTTTCTATATATATAATTTTACTTCCAAATATTTTTCCTATATAACACATTGGTCCAGCTGTATGTGTTCCCGTTGTTATTATATACTTAGGTCTTATTTTAAAATATAAATATACAGTTTTCAAGCACAAATATGAATATTTGAATATATATGAAAATAATTTACTTCTTGTTCCATATGGCAGATAGTCTATTTTTTCTTTATATTCTTCTTTTAAACTTTCATTTGCCTTGTCTTTTTCAGTTATTATATGATAATCATATTTTTCGAATAATGGTTTTAATTGTAATAACTCATTTAAGTGTCCTCCTGTACTTGATATGAATAGCACTTTTTTCAATTTAACACCTTCTCTTTTTTTGTTTCTTTATTTTTTATATCTTCAAATATGTCCTCCCATGTTGCATATCCCATAAATTTATCATCTATTCCATAGCTTTTTATTTCTATATCATTTAGATTATTTTCAGCAATTAATTCTTTAACTTCTGTTGCTAGTCCTCCTACTGTAGTATTATCTTCCATAGTTATAACCTTTTTAGTTTTGTTTATTGATTTTAATATTGTTTCTTTGTCAAATGGTTTTAGAAATCTTGTGTTTATTACTTCTACATTTATGTTTTCTTTTTCTAGTTCTTTTGCAAGCTCAACACAACTTTCTATGGTATTTCCTATTCCTATTATGCTTAAATCATTTCCTTCTTGTATTATTTCACTTTTTCCTAGTTCTATTTTTTGACATTTATCAAATTTTATTTTTCCTTCTCCACCTCTTGGATATCTTATAACTACTGGTTTTTGTATTTCTACTGCAAATTCTAGCATTTTTTCTAGTTCCTCAAAGTTTTTTGGTGCTAATATTACAATATTAGGAATTGTTTTGAAAAATGATAAGTCAAATACTCCATGGTGAGTTTCTCCATCTGCTCCTACTAGTCCAGCTCTATCTACACACATTATAACATGTAAATTCTGCA
This sequence comes from Clostridia bacterium, assembly GCA_022794615.1. GTDB lineage: Bacteria > Bacillota > Clostridia > TANB77 > CAG-508 > CAG-269. Next base: position 1,418 of record JAAWFD010000010.1, on the reverse strand, counting down.
AACATATATCATGTATTGCTTGGTCATATGCTCTTTGATAAAATGATGAATATATAGGAATTACTGGTATCATACCTGACTTTGCTAGTCCTGCTCCAAATCCTAATGCATGTTGTTCTGCAATTCCTACATCAAAAAATCTATTTGGAAATGTTGTGCTAAATTTTGATAATCCTGTTCCATCTTTCATTGCTGCTGTTATTGCTACTATTTTATTGTTTTTTTGTGCTAGTTCTACTAGTTTGTCTCCAAATACTTTTGAATAGTCTTTTGGCTTCTCTTTTTGGGATTTTCCTGTTTCTATATCAAAACTTCCTGTTGCATGAAATTTGTCTGGATTTTCTTCTGCTGGTTTATATCCTTTTCCTTTTTTAGTTATTACATGTATTAGTACAGGTCCTTGTAGCTTTTGGCTGTCTTTTAAAATGTTTTCTAGTTGCTCTATATTATGTCCATCTACTGGTCCTAGATATGTAAATCCTATGTCTTCAAAGTACATTTTTGGTATTATTAGCTGTTTTATACTTCTTTTTGTCCTTTGTATTAATTTTACTATTGTTTTTCCTATTAATGGAATCTTGCTTATTACTTTTTTTATTGATATGTTGGATTTTGTATATAGTTTTTTAGTTCTTAATCTGCTTAAAAGCCTATTTACTCCTCCTACATTTCTTGATATGCTCATTTCATTATCATTTAATATTACTGTTATTTTTGTCTTACTGTTTCCAGCATCATTTAATGCTTCTAATGCCATTCCTCCTGTAAGTGCTCCATCTCCTATTATTGCAACTACTGAACTTTTTTTGTTTTCTATGTCTCGTGCTTTTGCCATTCCTAAAGCTACTGATATTGATGTACTACTGTGTCCTGTATTAAAACAGTCTTCTTCTGCTTCACAAGTTTTTGGAAATCCTGCTATTCCTTCTTTTGTTCTTATTTTTTTGAATTCTTCTTTTCTTCCTGTTAGTATTTTATGTGTATATGTTTGATGCCCTACATCCCATATTATTTTGTCTTGTGGTACATTATATATGCTATGTAATGCTATTGTTAACTCGACTACTCCTAAATTTGATGCTAAATGTCCTCCATTTTTTGAGACTGTTTCTATTATATATCTTCTTATTTCTTCTGCTAACTGATTTTTTTCTTCTTTGTTTAATTGTTTTAAATCCTGTGGTGTGTTTATCCTCTCTAACATGTTTCCTCCACTTTTGTTTGTTTTTTATAAAACTTTTTTCCTTCTTATTGTTTGTTTTGTATTATATCAAATTTGTGTTTTTTTTTAAAGTGTTTTTGCTAAGTTATATGAATTTCCTTAAATTTAAAAGTAAATTCCAGTGATGGCTTAATCGGAATTTAGTTTTTGAATATTTCATGCTATAATTATATTAATACTTTACTTGGGTACAAGG
>JAAWFD010000023.1 GCA_022794615.1 Clostridia bacterium | reverse complement strand
GCTATCTATATAGATAGCACCTTATTCTTGTTCTATATTACTTATTGAATGTTGTTCTTCTTGTGTAGCTATATTAATTGGACTTAACATACTTTGGAATTTACTCAAAACTTTATTTTGGATTGGTAAATCTGATAAAGTATTTTGTCTAGTTACTATTCTTGCTCTTGAATTTAAAATTTGTCTATTCATCTCATTATTTTGTATTTGTAATATATCTATTTGTTGTCTATTACTTGTTTTATTTTTCTCTCCAATTGGCATTAAATATCCTGAAGTTTGCCTTTCATTTACTTTTTCATCAATTTTAGTTTTTAAAGTTTGTTCGTTTATTATTTCTTTTAATTGTGTATCAGTTTCCACTAATTCTAAAAACTGTTGAATTTCTACTGTTGTTTTATCTTCTAAATCACATTTTATATATGCTTTTAATTCTGCTAATATATCTTCTAAGCTTTTCTCAATTTCTTCTCCTTGTTCCCCTAGCATTAGTATTTGTATTTTTAATTCTATATTGTCAAGTTTTACTTGCTTTAGTTTTCCTTTACCTACTATTTTTCCTATTAATGATATTTTTTCATTTTCAACTTGTTGTTTTTCTTCTTCTAATCTTGCTAATTTTGAATCTCTTATTAGCATTTCTACTCTATCTTGTAAGCTTCTTGTAAATCTCTCTTTTACTTCTCTAATATATCCTGTTTTTATTGTTGTATCTTGTTTTATTTCTTCTAATCCTTGTAATATACTATTAAGTTTATTTTCATCTTCCAATACATTGCTTTCTTGCGTTTGCTCATTTATCTTTTGCATATTAGCTTTTATTTGATTGATTATTCTTTTTATATCTGTGTCATCTATGCTAGATGCTGAATAGTTTAATTCTAGTTTTTTTGCAATTTCTGAAAATCTTATTTCTTCTTGTTTTAATTCATTATATATTTTTTCTATGTCCTCTAATGTAAACCTAATTTTATATTTTATAATTTCTAAAAGTTCTTGCATTCCATTTTTTTCCTTTTCTTTATTTATAATCATTTTTTATTTATATCATTATTATATAAAGAAGTCAATACCTAATGAATATATGTCCTTAGTGTGTCAAAAAACACGTCCCCATGACACACAAAGAATTTTTCTAAAACTGTTGAATTTTGCAATAAAATAATATATAATAGTACAAATTATATATATAAATTTATTAAGAGTGGATGAGAGAATCGGCTTTATGACTCCACAGCAACCTGGATATCAAGGTGCTAATACCGACAAAGCATAGCTTTGGATAATAAAATTAATTTGTTATTAACCTTTGTATATGCATAACAAAGGTTTTTTTGAATTCTAAAATACCTTAATAATGGTTTTGAGAATTCATATTGAAAGGTTAGGTGCTAAAAATGAATAAATATTATTTTACATCAGAAAGTGTAACAGAAGGACATCCTGATAAACTATGCGATTCAATATCAGATGCCATATTAGATGCTTGTTTAAAACAAGACCCAAATTCTAGAGTAGCAATAGAAACATTTGCAACAAATGATACTATAACTATTGCTGGTCAACTTACTTCTACTGCAAGAATTAAAATAAGTGAAATAGTTAGGGAAAGAATTAAAGAAATCGGTTTTGATAATAAAGATACAGATATAGATTATAGAACTTGCAAAATCATTGCTGAAATAACTAGGCAAAGCCCTGATATCGCTTTAGGAGTTGATGTTGGTGGTGCAGGTGATCAAGGTATTATGTTTGGTTATGCATGTTCAGAAACTGAAGAGTATATGCCTTTTGCTATTAGTATGGCTCATAAATTATCTAAACGATTAACTGATGTTAGAAAAAATGGAGATATTCCATATCTTAGACCTGATGGTAAAACTCAAGTTACTGTTGAATATGAAGGAGATGTCCCAAAAAGGATTGAAACTATATTAATTTCAACTCAACATTTAAGTAATATTGCAGAAGAACAATTACATATAGATATAAAAGAAAAAGTAATAAATTCTGTAATTCCTTTAAATATGATTGATAGTAATACTAAAATTTATATTAACCCTACTGGTAGATTTGTTATAGGTGGTCCTTTAGGCGACACTGGTCTTACTGGTAGAAAAATTATAGTTGATACTTATGGTGGATATTCTAGACATGGTGGTGGAGCTTTTTCTGGTAAAGATGCTAGCAAAGTTGACCGTTCTGCTACTTATATGCTTAGACATATTGCTAAAAATGTAGTTGCAAATAAGTTAGCTAAAAAATGCGAAATTCAAGTTGCTTATGCTATTGGCATGACTGAGCCTCTTTCTATTTTTATTAATACTTTTGGTACTGGTACTAAAAGTGATGATGAATTATTAGATATTATTAATAGAAACTTTGATTTAACTCCTAATGGTATTATTGATTATCTACATTTAAAAGAGCCTATTTTTTCTAGGACTACTAACTATGGTCACTTTGGCAAAAATGACTTGCCTTGGGAAAAAATTATTGAACTAAAGTAATTTAAAAATAATAATATACTATTTATACTAAATAGAGGATATATATTAAATATACCCTCTATTTTCCTATTTTTTTATATTCTTTTTACACCGCTAAGAATTTTTGTTTCTTCTCTATTAGATGTATTTTGTACTCCAGCTCCTATAACTACTAAGTCATCTTTTTCTAATATTTCTTTTGCTTGTAATTTTTGAATTCCTGCTTCTATTGTTTTTTCAATACTCTCTTGTTTTTCTACTAATATAGGTGTTACATTCCATGCTATTGCTAATTGGTTATATGTTCTTCTATTATCTGTTACTGCTAAAATTGGACATCCTGCTCCTAATCCTGCTAATTTTCTTGGGAAGTCTCCTGTAAATGTATAGCATACAATTGCATCTGCTTCCATATTCATTGCTGTAACACATGTTGAATATGCTACCTTTGTTTCGAAATCTGATAAATCCATATTTTCATTTTCTCTAAATCTCTTCCAATAGTCAATATCATTTTCTACTCTATTTGCTATTTTTACCATTGTTTCTACACACTCTACTGGATATTTACCCATAGCACATTCTCCAGATAACATTATAGCACTTGTTCTATCATATATTGCATTAGCTACATCGCTTGCTTCTGCTCTTGTAGGTAATGGATTAAATGTCATAGATTCTAACATTTGTGTTGCTGTTATTGCTGGTTTATTTGCTTTGTTTGATAATTTGATAAATCTTTTTTGCATAACTGGTGGTTCTGTAAAGTCTGTTTCTGTAGCCATATCTCCACGTGCAATCATTTGAACATCTGCATTTTCTACTATCTCTTCCATGTTTTCTAGACCTTCTACATTTTCTACTTTTGTTATTATTTTAATATCTTTTCCACCATTTTCATCTAATACTTTTCTTACTTGGTCTATGTCATCTTTGTTTCTTGTGAATGACATTGCTACATAATCATAATCATGTTCACAAGCTGTTTTTAAGTCTGCTATATCTTTGTCTTTTAATGCTGGTAAACGTACTGCTGTTCCTGGTAAATTCATTGTTTTTCTACTTCCTAGTCCGTTTCCATGTACTACTGTACATACTATATCTTTGTCTACTATTTCATCTACTACTAATTCTATTGCACCATCATCTATTAATACTTTTGCTCCAGTTTTTAAATCTTTGTATAATTCTTTATATGATACAGATACTCTGTCTTTATCTCCTACTATATCTTCATTTACTAATGTGAATTTTTGTCCATCTTCTAATTTTATTTTTTCATTTTTTCCTGTTACTAACATTCCTGTTCTTATTTCAGGTCCTTGCATGTCTAATAATAGTGATATTGGCATATCTAGTTTTTCTCTTAATCTTATTACCTCTTCTGTTTTTTCAGATTGTTCATCCCAACTTCCATGTGAATAGTTGATTCTTGTTACATTTAGTCCTGCTAACATTAATTCTTCTAATTTGTGCTCGCTAGCTGGTCCTATTGTTCCTACTATTTTTGTTTTTCTTAAATTCTTTTTCATTTATAATTCCTCCCTCAATTCTTAAAACCAATGCTCATTATAACACATCTATTTTTCTCTTACAAGTAATATTTGCATTTTTTTGAATTTTATGTATTTTTTTGAGTTATATCGTGGTTAAACAGGACTATTATAAAGAGCCTACTATGTTATATAGTAAACTCTTTTATATTATGTCTATTGCTTATAGTCTATTATATTCTATAACTTATTCCAATGTTAATGTTGTTTCTGCATTTAAGTTTAATTGATGTTCTTCTTTTTTTACATCATTAACAAATACTTTTACTATAATTGTTCCTTTACCTGATATATTTGCTGTTATGTCTGTTCTTGTTGGAGAAACTGATTGATTATATACCGTTTCTTCTTTTCCTTCTGATGTTACTTTTACTTCTAGTTTAACATCTTTTGGTTTTATTACTTCTCCATTTTCATCTGTTTCTTCTTTATAGTTTAATAAAGATTTTAAATTTATTTTTACTGTTCCATATTTTAATTCTGCTATTTGATTTACTGTTATTACTATTGTTGTTCCTTCATCTACTACACTTCCTGATGATATGCTTTGATTAAGCACCGTTCCATTATTTTTCGTTGTATCTTCTTCATATTCAACTGTTACTATTAATCCTAAATCTGATAATGTTTTTGTTGCTTCATCTACATTTTTAGTTTTTACTGATGGAACTACAATTTGTTTTAATCCTGTTCCAATACTTACATATATTTTCACAGTATCTCCAGCATTTACAACTGTCTCTGGCTCTGTTTCTTGTCTTGTTACATATCCTTCTTGTATGTCTTTACTTGTTTCTTCAAGTACCTCTGCTGTTAATTTATATTGTTTTAATGTTTCTATTGCTTCTTCCTTTTTCATTCCTGCAACTTTTGGTACTGTTGTTACTTCTGTTCCCTTGCTTATTGTTAATTTTATTGTGCTCCCTTCTTTTATTGTGGATGCTTTTGAATTTTCTTTGTATGCTGGGTCTTGTTTCATTATTTGTCCTTCTGGATATTCTGTACTATATTCTTCATCATTGTATTCAAATTTTAATCCATTTTGTGTTAATATTTGTTCCGCTTCTTCTGATGTTTTTCCTATTAAATTTGGTATTGTTATTTCTTTTGGTTTTGTTAAGTTGAAGTATAACATTGTTCCACCTAAACTTAGTGCAAATAATATTATTAAAACTGTTATCCATACTAATACTTTATGTTTTTGTATAAATTGTTTGAATTTCCCTTGTTTTTTGTTTGTTGTTCCTCTTTTTGCAGTTTCATTTCCTACTACTGATATCCTTTGTGTTGGCGAATCTTCATAATTAGTATTATTTACAAAATTTCCTTCTGGCTCTTTTAATGCTCTATTTAAATCTCTTAACATTTCTGTAGCTGTTTCATATCTTTGTTGAGTGTCTTTTTGTAATGCTTTCATTATTATATTATTTACTGCTAATGGAATGCTACTATTTTTTTCTATTGGTGGTATTGGCTCTTCTTGCATATGTTTTAATGCTATAGATACTGGTGTATCAGCATCAAATGGTACTTTTCCTGTTAGCATTTCATACATTACTACTCCTAATGAATATAGGTCTGATTTAGCATCTGTATATCCTCCTCGTGCATGTTCTGGTGAAAAATAATGTACTGACCCTATTGTTGTTCCAAATGCTGTTATTGTTGAGTTTGATACAGCTTTTGCTATTCCGAAGTCTGTTACCTTTGCTATTCCATCTTCTGTTATTATTATATTATGTGGCTTGATATCTCTGTGTATTATATTGTTTTTATGTGCTACTTCTAATGCTGATGCTATTTGTATTGCTATATTTACTGACCACTTCCAAGGTAATGCTCCTCTTTCTTGTGTTATTATTTCTTTTAGTGTCTTTCCTTTTATTAATTCCATTACTATATAATATAAGTTTCCTTCTTTTCCTACATCATATACTGATACTATGTTTGGATGTGTTATACTAGCAGCTGATTGTGCTTCAACTTCAAATCTTTTTATGAATTCTTCATCTGTTGTGAATTCATCTCTTAGTATTTTTACTGCTACATATCTATTTAATACATGGCATTTGGCTTTATATACTGTAGCCATTCCTCCATTTCCTATCTTTTCGATAATCTCATATCTATTTCCTAATAATCTTCCCTCTATATTCATTTTTTCTCTCCTCGTAAAATTATATATTTTTTATTACTACAACAGTTATATTATCTATTCCGCCGTTTTGATTTGCTAATTCTACTAATTCTTTTGGTGCTCTTTCAAAATCTTCTTTTACAATATTATATATGTCATCTGTTTTTACTTCATTTGTTAGTCCATCTGAACATATTACTAAAATATCTTCTTTTAAAAATCCTTTTATCGCTACATCAGGCTCTACAAACGCATTACATCCTAATGCTCTCATTAACATATTCTTTTTAGGATGATTGTTTGCTTCTTCTTGTGTTATTGTTCCATCTGATACTAATTTTTGTACATAACTGTGGTCCTGTGTTAGCTTTCTCATAAAATCTTTTCTTATTCTATATATTCTACTATCTCCTACATGTGCTATATATACTTTGTTGTTATATATTAAACATATTTCTATTGTTGTTCCCATTCCATCTAACTCAGGACTTTCTTTTGATTTTTCGTATACTACCATGTTTGCATATTCTACACTGCTTCCTATTAGTTGTATTAAACTGTCTTTGTCCTTGGGTACTTCTTTGAAATTATTTAATATATAATTTTTTGCACATGTTACTGCTAATTGACTTGCTATTTCTCCACCTTTACATCCGCCCATTCCATCTGCTAATATATATAACTGTACTTCACTTAATGAGTCTGATATGTAATAATAGTCTTGATTCATTTCTCTTATTTTTCCTACATCTGATCTAGCATATGCTTTTATCATTCTTTCACCTCGTTTTTGGCTACACTTTCTTCTTTTATGTTATAACATATCTCTCTTTTTTTTTCAATGTTTTTTGAATATTTTTATTTATTTTATATCAGGAAACCCAACTCAGCAAGAGTTGGGTTTCCTGTGTCCGAATTATCTTTTTAACTTTTCTCATTCTTCACTTTTTTCTTCAATAACTCCAAAGTAATCATCCCCGCTTGCTGTTCCAATGCAAAAATATTCTGGCTTACCTTTTATTTCGTTTGGAAAATTGCACTCACATACAAACATTTTTGATTTAAACTCTGTAGTTAAAGCTGTCCACTCCTCCTCATATCTACATGTAGGGCAAGCAAAGTAAACATTGACAGTTACCTCTTCATTTCTTACAACCCATATCATATTCTTGCGTGCTTCATTCGCATTAGTTGAAGAACTAACTGTAGTATACATTCCATCAGATGTTGTAACTGTAGCTACAGCATGCGGGGTTTTGCCACAGGCATCTAAGCCTAAAGAAATGAAGATAATGATTGCTAAAAAAATGAAGATAATGGTTGCTGATGAAATAATCCGTTTCCGTTTCATACGGTCTCCTTCCTCTCCGCTAGCCAATTGGTCTAGTCTTACGAGATAAAATGCATGTTTATAGTTGCAATTCAATTATACTAAAATTAACCTATTATGTCAATGTTTGTTCAATTGCTAATATCTTTGTATGTTATTAGTTTCTTTTATGTAAGAACTAATATAATAAAATAGGAAGTATTTTTTATAAAAGCACTTCCTATTACTATAGATTTAAAATATCTACAAACTATTTTATTCTTCTGTTTTTTCAAACATATCTTTTCCAACACCACATAAAGGACAAGTCCAATCTTCAGGTAAATCTTCAAATTTAACACCTTCAGCTTCTTCATCATAAATGTATCCACAAGCTAAACAAGTATATTTTGCCATATTTTTCCCCTCCTTTCAGTATATACTAAATATATTAATAAATTTATTAACTAAAAACAATTACCATAATTCTATAATAGAATGAATGTGAACATCATCTATATCTTTTATTACTACTATTTGTTTATTATCCTCTTTTACATATTTTACTCTAATTTCTGAATTTGGTTTTATTTCTTTTTTATATGTTATTCTAACATTTTCAAATTGCTGACATTCTTGCAAAGTATATGGCAATATTTCATATGCAATATCTAAATAATTCAAATTGTGTACATGACCATTTACATCAATATCAGTTTTTCTAATTCTAGATATAATTTCTTTTTCATAATGTTCTGGCTCTTTTATTTTGTCTAAATCTTCTTTTTCAAAAACTTTTCTTTCCTTTTCTTCATTATAACTATTTCTTATTGTTTCATCTGCCTTAACTATTCTTAAATTTTCCACATCCATTAGTACCCATTTTGTAGATGCTATTGCGACAATTTTTCCATTGCTATTGTATACTTCAAAATCACGATATGCATAACATTTTTCCATGCCTTTTGACCATGTTTTTATATTTATTTCTTCTCCATAACTTAATCTTTCTATCATTTTAAACTTCCAGTCTAATAATAGCCATACTCTCTTTGTATTTGGTATACCTAATATTCCATATCCAACTGAATCAGAATGTCTGCATGCTGAATTTTCCATATATTCTAATATTGCTTTATTTGTTACTTTATTGTCTATTGTAATGTCTCTTATATCAATTCTATAATAACTTTTAAATACCATATTTTTCACCTCTATATGTTGCAACTTTTACTTTCTCCATTTATTTTAATATCCTGGCTTTTCTAATAATTTAAACATATTTTTCTTATATTCTTCAACTCCTGGTTGATTGAATGGGTTTACTCCTAATATCATTCCTGATATTGCACAAGCTTTCTCGAAAAAGTATACTAAATGTCCTATTGTTTCTTCATCTAATTTTTCTATACTTATTAAAATGTTTGGTACATCTCCTGTAACATGTGCTTGTATTGTTCCTTCCATTGCCTTTTTATTTACATAGTCTAAGTCTTTTCCTGCTAAATAGTTTAATCCATCTAAATTGTCATCATCTGCATTTATTTTTATATTTGTTTCAGGATTTTCTATTCTTAAAACAGTTTCGAATAGGTCTCTTCTTCCATCTTGAATATATTGTCCCATAGAATGTAAATCTGTTGTAAAATCAACTCCTGCTGGAAATATTCCTTTTTTATCTTTGCCTTCACTTTCTCCATATAATTGTTTCCACCATTCAGTAAAATAATGCATCTTTGGCTCATAATTAACTAATATTTCTGTTGTTTTGTTTGATTTATATAATATGTTTCTTGCTACTGCATATTTATAGCATTCATTATATTTTAAATCACTATCATTATATCTTACTTGTGCTAAACGAGCTCCTTCCATTAATTTGTCTATATCTATTCCTGATGTAGCAATTGGTAATAATCCTACTGCTGTTAATACTGAAAATCTTCCTCCTATGTTGTCTGGTATTACAAATTGCTCATATCCTTCTTGCTCTGCTAATTTTTTTAATGCTCCTTTTTTCTCATCAGTTGTTACATATATTCTGCTTCGTGCTTCTTCTATTCCATATTTGCTTTCTAACATTTCTCTAAAAATTCTAAATGCTATTGCTGGCTCTGTTGTTGTTCCAGATTTTGATATTACATTTATTGAAAAGTCTTTGTTTCCTATTGCTTCTACTAATTCATTTATATAATTTGGACTTAAATTATTTCCTGCATATAGTATATATGGATGTTTTCTTTCTTGTAACATATTGTCAAATGAACTTGTTAATGCTTCTATTACTGCTCTTGCTCCTAAATATGATCCTCCTATTCCTATTACTAATAATACATCTGAATCTTCACTTATTCGTTTTGCTGCTTGTTTTATTCTTGTAAATTCTAATTTGCTGTAATTTGTTGGTAATTCTAACCATCCTACATAATCATTGTTATCTAATGCTCTTTCTTTTAATTCATTATGATATTTTTCTACACTTTCTTTGTATTTTAAAATTTCTTCTGTTGTTACTTTACTTTTTTCTAAATTTAATTTTACTTCTAACATTTTCTTCCTCCTATTTTTTAACTTATGTTTTTTATTCTTTTAAATCTTCTATTATTACTTTGTAATCTACTGCCTCTAATATTGCAACTCCTGCAACTAATATATTTGCTCCTGCTTCTTTTACTTTTGGTGCTGTTACTAAGTTTATTCCTCCATCTACCTCTATATCTACTTCTATTTTTTCTTCATCGATATGCTTTTTTATTTTTTCTATTTTTTGTATCATATCAGTTATTAGAGTTTGACCTCCCTTTCCTGGCTCTACTGTCATTATTAGTACCATATGTATATATGGTAAATATCTATATATTTCTTCTACTGGTGTGTTTGGTTTTACTGATATTCCCACTCTTGCATGTGCTTGTTTTATTCTATTTATATTTTTCATTACTTCTTCTTCATTCTTGCATGCTTCTATATGAAATGTTATTATATTGGGCTCTACTACTTCAAATACATTTATTGCTGTTTCTATATCTTCTACCATTAAATGTATATCTAATGGTAAATTTGTTAATCTTCTTATATATTCTGCGTTTTCTCTCATTTTATTATACGTATCTTTTTGTACAAATTTTCCATCCATTACATCTATATGTATATAATCTGTTTTTGCTATTTCTAAATTTAAAAATGTTTCTGCTTCCTCTCCTTGTTTTAATGATAATATTGATGTTGATACTTCTACCATTTTCGTGCCTCCTTGTCTTTTAACTCTTTATATATTTTGCAAAATCTTTCATATCTTTCTTTAGATATTTTACCTTGTTCTATTGCTTCTTTTATTCCGCATTTTTCTTCTTTTATATGTGTACATCCTACATATTCGCATTTTGGCATTTCCTTTTTGAACTCTCTAAAATATTGGTCTAATCTATTGCTTTCTATTTCTGTTATCTCAAATGTTGAAAATCCTGGTGTGTCTGCTACATATGTATTTTCTTCTAATTCGTATAGTTTTACATCTGTTGTTGTGTTTTTTCCTCTTTTATTTTTTGTGCTTATTTCTCCTTCTTCTGTTATATTGTTTTTAAATAGTGCATTTATTGTTGTTGATTTTCCTACGCCTGAATTTCCTGCAAATACACTTATTTTGTTTTTCAGTTCTTCTTTTATTTTTTCTACTGTTTCATTTTCTTTTGCTATTGTTGTATATACTTTATATCCTATTTTTCTATATGTATTTTCTATGTCTTTTGATGTTTCTTCATCTAAATCTATTTTATTTATTATTATTATTGGCTCTATTTTTAATAATTCTGCATATACTAGTTGTTTATCTAGCATTAATAAATCTGGTTTTGGATTTTTCGTTGATAGCATTAATATTATTTGTGTTATATTTGCTATCTTAGGTCTTTTTATATATGTTTCTCTTTGTTTTATTTCTTCTATTGTCGCTTTTTTATTTTCTTCATCTATTATTTTGATTTCTACTTTGTCTCCTACTACTGGTGTTATTTCTTCTTTTTTGAATTTTCCTCTTGCTACTGCTTCATATATTTTGTTTTCTGCTTTTATTTTATATAAATTTGATATGTTTCCTATTATTATTCCTTTCACTATTTGTTTTCCTTTCAAGGTATGATTTTTGTGTTTGCTATAGTATATTATTTTATAATAATTCTTCTTTTTTTGGTAAGTCAGTTCTTTGTATATCTTTATTTAATTGCGTTGGATTTTCCAACGTAGGTTTTTCCAATGTTGGTTTTTCCTGCGTTGGATT
>JAAWFD010000040.1 GCA_022794615.1 Clostridia bacterium | reverse complement strand
TTCAGATTATAACAGTGATAACTCTTATACACAAACGGCAGCAATATAACAGCAAGCGCAGAATAAACCAGCATCACACACGGGATCTGCCGGAATACATGGATGTTCTCCATTTACTTCACCAACAAATATTAATGATGGGAATTTTTCTCCTTCTTTACATCTTGATATTCCTTTTACCATATCTCCTGTATCTAGTCTAAATCTTCTTATTTGTATTGGAGATATATATACATCTCTCGGACTTGATAAATAGTTTTCTCCTCTTAAAAATCCATACCCATCTGGTAATACTTCTAATATTCCTTCTACTATTTCATCTTCACTATTTGTTAATTTATATTCTACAATGCTTTCTTCCATTTCCCCATCTATTATATCTTCAGTGTCATTTTGGTCATATGTTATATCTCGTGTCTCAAAATTTTTAAGACTCTTTATGCTAGTTTCTTCTTTTTGATTTTTTTTGTTTCCTATTCGTATTATTGATTTTTGTACATCTTTTATTGCACCTATTAATTCTTCTTTTTTTAATTTTGAAATATTTTTTATATTCCTTTCTTTTGCTAATTCTTTTAGCTCTGATAAAGTCATCTCTTCTAACTCAATCATATATTCCTCCTTTTATTTATTATTTATACTTATTAATTTTATTGGGAAAATATTAGAATACAAATAAGTAATTTTGAATTTTATTTTGCCTAACTTCTTTAGATTTTTTTATTATAACATATTATTTCTTCTTTGTGAAGTTTTTTGAAAAATATTTTAGGTCTCCCATGTTTGGGAGACCTTTTATCTATACATATTTACATATTTTATGTTTTACTATCTAATATATCTAAATTTTCTAATGCTTTACCTGTACCTAATGCTACACAAGATACTGTATCTTGAGCAATCATAACATTTATTCCTGTTTTTTGTTGTATAAGCTTATCTAATCCATCAACTAGACATCCTCCACCTGTCATATATATTCCTCTATCACTTATATCTGCTGCTAATTCTGGTGGAGTTTTTTCTAATACACTACGAACTGCATCTACTATCATCATAGCTGGCTCTATTAATGCCTCTAGCATTTCACTTGAATGTATCATAACCGTTTTTGGAAGACCTGATATTAAATCTCTTCCTCTAACTTCCATTTCCATATCTTGAGCTTTTGGATATACACATCCTATATTTATTTTTAAATCTTCTGCTGTTCTTTCTCCTATTGATACATTATATTTTTTCTTTATATATTTTACTATTGCTTCATCAAATTTGTCTCCTGCTACTTTTATTGAAGTGCTTACAACTGAGCCTCCTAGAGAAATAACTGCTACATCTGTTGTTCCTCCACCAATATCTATTACCATATTTCCACATGGTTTTGATATATCAATTCCAGCTCCTATTGCTGCTGCTATTGGCTCTTCTATAAGATATACTTTTCTTGCTCCTGCATTTGTTGCCGCATCTATTACAGCTTTCTTTTCCACTTCTGTTACTCTTGATGGTATACATATCATTATTCTTGGTGCAAATAATGTTTTTCCTCCTGCCTTATTTATAAAATATTTCAACATTTTTTCTGTTACAGTATAGTCTGATATTACACCTTCTCTTAATGGTCGTGTTGCTACTATATTTCCTGGTGTTCTTCCAAGCATTCTTCTTGCTTCTCCACCAACAGCTAATACATCTCTAGTATTATTATCTACTGCTACTACTGATGGCTCTCTTAACACTATTCCTTTTCCCTTGATATATGCTATTACTGTTGCTGTTCCTAAATCAATACCTATATCTCGACCTAAATTTAACATATTGACTCTTCCTTCCCATACTTTATTTGTCTAATAATGTATTGCAATTATATTACATTTTCTATCCAATGGCAATGTTTTTTCTGAAATTTTGACAATATCAATTAATTGTTGTTTTGCATCTTCTACTAATTCTTTCTTGTTTATATGAATATATCCTAATATATCTTCTCTTTTTATAATATCTCCAACTTTCTTGTTTAATACTATTCCCACTGCTTTATCTATTATATCTTCTTTTCTTACTCTTCCTGCACCAATTTTACATGCTAGCTTTCCTATTTCTTCAGCATTTATTTCTTCTATTATACCATCTTTATTAGCATATACTGGTAATATCATTTTTGCTTTTTCTAATTTATCGATATTCTCAATGTAGGTAATGTCTCCACTTTGGTTTTGTACCATTTCTAAAAATTTCTTATATGCCTTGCCATTTCTTATGTTTTCTAACATCCTGTTTTTGTTTTCTTCTATATTATTCCCCATTCCTGCCAATTTTATCATATAACTTCCACATTCTAATACAACTTCTTTTAAATCTTTTGGAATATCTCCTTTTAACGCTTGAACTGCTTCTTTTATTTCTAATGCATTTCCTATTGCATATCCTAATGGCTCATTCATATCTGTTAATACACATACTGTTTCTATTCCTGCTAATTTTCCTATTTCTATCATGGTTTTTGATAACTCATTTGCATGTTCTATGTCTTTCATGAATGCTCCATTTCCTACTGTTACATCTAATACTAATTTATTAGCTCCACTTGCTATCTTTTTGCTCATTATACTTGATGCTATTAATGGTATGCTTTCTACACATGAAATTGTATCTCTTAAAGCGTATATTTTTTTATCTGCTGGTGCTAAATTCATTGTTTGAGTTATCATACTTATTCCTATATTTTCTACACTTTTTATAAAATTATCCATATTTATATCAGTTTTATATCCAGGTATTGATTCTAATTTATCAGCTGTTCCCCCTGTATGACCTAATCCTCTTCCTGACATTTTTGCAACTGGAATCCCTAACGAAGCAATTATTGGTAATAATACTATTGAGACTTTATCGCCAACTCCTCCTGTACTATGTTTATCTACTACATTTTTTCCAAATTTTGATAAATCTAACACATCTCCAGATTGAGACATTGAAATAGTTAAGTTGGTTGTCTCTTCTGGTGTCATTCCATTTATATATATTGCCATTATTAGTGCTGCTGCTTGATAATCTGTTACTTCTCCTTTAGTATATCCGTTTATAAAAAATTCTATTTCTTTTTTATTTAGTTCTTTTTTGTCTCTCTTTTTTTCTATTATTTCTAATATATTCATTTTTATCCCTCTATTCATATAAAATTTAATAAGATGTTTGTCATCCGTGCCAGCAATACACTCAAAAAAATAATTTGGTGGTACCAGTTGGGGCGTATCAAATTATTTTTTTGAGTTGTATTGCGATTAAACACGACTATATAATTTTAAACTAAATTTTTTGTAAAACTCTTTCTATGTAATGGACAAATTCCATATTCTTTTATTGCAGAAATATGTTTTGCTGTTCCATATCCTTTATGTACTTCGAAACTATATTGTGGATATACTGTTGCCCATTCTCTCATAATTCTATCCCTTGTTACTTTTGCTATAATTGATGCAGCTGATATTGAATATGCTTTTGCATCTCCTTTTATTATTGGCTCATATGGTATTCCCATTGTATCTATATGGTTTAAAGCATCTACAATTATTAAATCAGGTCTAACTGTTAGTTCTTTTAATGACATAGTTAATCCTTTTTTTGTTGCATTTAATATGTTTATTTCATCTATCTCTGTTTGGTCTACTATTCCCACTCCATAGCTAATTGCTTCTTCCAGTATTAAATCATATAATTTCTCTCTTTTCTTTTCTGATATTTTTTTTGAGTCATTTACTCCTTCTATCATAGAATTCTCAGGCATTATTACACTTGCAACAACAACAGGACCAGCTAATGGTCCTCTTCCTGCTTCATCTATTCCACATATATTTTTAAATCCTTTTTGGTGTAAGTCTTTTTCTATTTGTTTTAGTTCTATTAATCTTTGTTCTTCTTTTTCTTTCATTATTACAATTTATATCAGTTACTTTTAACTTGGCTAATATAATCCTTTCTTTATTTGTTTTCTTCTTGGTCTTCGGCTTCATTTATTTCTTCTAATTCTGTTAGTTTGTAATATACTTTATCTTGATATTCAAACCCCTCTGTATATATTATTTCAGTATCTTCTAAATCATATTTTACTAAAAAATACTCTCCCTCTTTTATTTTTATATTACTTATTCCCATTTTTTCTAAGTCTTCTTTATTTAAGCAATAATATTCTTCCAGATTCGTTATCCCTGCCTGTTTTGCCTTTGATTGTACTTCTTCAGAACATTCAGATACTTTTGTTCCTAATAGTTGTGTACTTTCTACTTCTGTTATTTTATCTGAATCTTCTTGTTTTGTTTCATCTAAGTTAACTGTTCGCTTACTTACCTCTTCAGAATATTTTTTTGCTTGTTGCTGTATTAATAACATATCTGTTTTTAAATCTTTTAATTGTGTTTTTGTAACTACTTTTATACTCAACTTTGCAATTATTGTTACAACAACTACTAGTATAATTGCTGTAATTATTGTTGTTATTATTGTTTTTATTAAATTTTTCCCTTTGTTTTCTAACATATTACTTTCTCCTTATATTGTTTTATTTATTCTATATTTGTTCTATTCTTTTCTTGTTTATCTAATTTATTGATTAAGCAAACATGTAACACTATTACTATCATCATTGATGATGAGTTGAAAAATACATATCCTGATAGTAATGAAATAGCATATACAAATGCTGTTCCTAAAAATAACATTATTGTTTCTTGGTTTGTTTCCTTTATTTGTTTTATCATTTTTGCTAATGAATATATTAATATTGCAATAAATGGTACTAAGTATAGTATGAAACCAAATATTCCGAAGTTTAATATGAAAGATAATAACTCCATTTCTAATACTAGCTCACCATGATTGTTTAAATATCCATTTCCAAATAGTATTAATGCTGGATTACATTGATTTTTTACTAATAACAAATTGTATACTATTTGATGTAATCTTTGGTCATTACTTTTGAATTCATATTTATTTGCTAATTCATATAATTCAATGTATGATTTTCTTTCCGCTTCACTTAAAAATCCTTCTTCTAAAGTTCCTTCTTCTATCGATTGTATTATTTTAATTACATCTCCTGTTAGATGTGCTGTTTCTCCTTGCATTTTATCATAACTTGTTTGACTTTCTTCTTGCATATGTTTTCTTCTTGTTATTGTACTTGAGCCTATTATTGTAATTAAAATTAATATTGCTAGTAATACTCCTATTCCTATTAGTATAACTTTTTTGTTTATTTTCTTATTTTTAATTATTCCATATAGTATTTCTGTTGCTATATATATTCCTAATACTAATATGAAACCATATAGTCCTACACGTGTTCCTATTTGTGTTGTTAAAAATATTCCTACTAGCCAAATTGTTGTTATAATTAACCACTTTGGCTTAAAGTTTCTTAGCATCCCTAGTATTATAAATTCTGATAATATTAGTATTGCACTTAAACTATTTCCTGATTCAAACCAACCTTTATATCCCATTCCTTCTAAGTAAGTTGTTGATGCCGTTTTAGTTATTATTGATATATATATTGATACTATATATATTGTATTTGATATTAGTAAACTCTTTTTTAGTTTGTCTACATTATTCTGTTTAAATACATATATGTATAAAAATAAGTTTAATATCATGAATGAATAATTTACTAGATATTGTGCCTCATGTATTACTCCTCCATATGAACTTCCTGTATGTATTTTGTTAAATAAATATATGTGTATTATGGCATATATTGCATATATACATCCAACTCCAAATATTCTCCATCTGTTTTTGTCTTTTATAAATATCCATATTATTACTACTACTGATATTATTGGTCTTAGTATTGTTGATGGAGATATTGTAGTATTAAATGTATTTCTAAATATGAAACTTACTATATCTAATATTGGACATATTATTATTAATGTACATAATAATTTGTCTAATGTTATTTTTTTCATTTCTATTGTTTCCTTTCAATCATTTAAATATATTATACTTATTATTTTCTTTTTTCAAATATTTTGCAATATATTTTAAATGTTGCTTTATTTACTGTTTTTAAATATAAATTCTTCTTACCTTTTTCTGTTTTTAAATATATGTTTTCTTTCCATATTGGGAATTTTTTATTTAGCTCTTCCCATGTTCTTTTTTCTAGTTCTTTTCTTTTTTCTTTATCTGCAACTCTAACTATTCTTAATAAAGAACTGCATAGTAAAAATCTTGTGTATGTGTATTCTAATTCTTGTTCGTATTCATCATATAAGTTGTTTTTTTTGTAAAATTCTAATACATTATCCCATATATCAAATATTTCTTTTACTCTTTCATTTTGTGTATTTGCTATCGAATTTTCTCTTTGGATATAATGTATTAATGGCTTTTTTACAAATGATATTTTTTCTAAACTAGGTAATATTTTATAGAAAAATTCTACATCTTCATATCTTAAACCTTTTGGGTATTGTGCTTGTTGTTTTTCTATTATTTCTTTTCGTATGATTTTGTTCCATGCTACAACTCTTGCATATAACATTGCTTCTTTTTTATTGTTATATATTTTTCCTACATCTATTCTTTTGCTGTTTGGATATTCCCAGATGAAGTCACATTCTACCATATCGCTATTTTCTTCTTTGGCTTTTTTGTACATTTCTTCATACATATTTTCTTCTATGTAATCATCTGAGTCTATACATCCTATGTATTCTCCTTTTGCATATGGCATTCCAAAGTTTCGTGCATCTGAAAGTCCTCCATTTTCTTTTTCTAAATAGATTATCTTTTCAGGATATTTTGTTGTAAATTCTTCTATCTTTTCTTTTGTGTTATCTGTTGAGCCATCATTTACTACTATTATTTCTATTTCTTTTAAAGTTTGGTTTACTAATGTGTTTAAGCATTTTTCTATATACTTTTCCACATTGTATGCTGGTACAATTACACTTACTTTTATCATATGGCAATATCCTTGTTATTATATTTAGGTTTCTATTTTTTTAGCATGTATATTAAATCTTGAATTTGGATTACCTATAACCAATTTTTGATTTGGACTATCTTAATTTTAAATATGCTGGTATGCTTATTTCTAATATTATCCTCTTTAATAGTTGTTTTGGATTTTTTGCTGTTATATTTTTTTGCATCTTTCTTTTTCTGATTTCTTTTATATATTGCTTTTTGTCTTCTTTATCTAGTTCATTTGTCCTTAATAATATAGAATTTGTACAAAATGTTCTTACATCTTGTTTTGTTTTTTCTTGTATTTTATATTTTTCAATTTCTTTTACTATTTTATCATAATGTATTAATAAATCATAAGCTTTTCTTTTTGTTTTTTGATAATCTTCATTTCTTGTAATACTGTTTTCGCTTTGTACATAATTGTATCCGCAAATATCTGTTGATACAAATGTCTGTGCTTTTAATATTACTAATGGTATTAGCCCAAAGTCTTCGTGATATAGCCCTTTTGAAAATTGGAATTTATTTTTCTTTAAAAGCTCCT
This sequence comes from Clostridia bacterium, assembly GCA_022794615.1. Lineage (GTDB taxonomy): Bacteria > Bacillota > Clostridia > TANB77 > CAG-508 > CAG-269. Next base: position 4,777 of record JAAWFD010000040.1, on the reverse strand, counting down.
TTTTGTATAAATATATCCATGCTGTTTCCATTAATTGGTCTGTAAAACACATCTTTGAAAATGCTTCTTCTCCTTTTATTGTTTCAAAAATAGGTCCATCCATTAGTTGTATTTCTTCGCCTTTTTCTGTTACTTTTTTTGCCTTATATTTTATCATGTCTATATCTTCATCTATATATGGTTTTAGATTTTTTAATAAATCCTTTTCTATATAGTCATCTGCATCAATGAACATTATGTATTTTCCTGTTGCTTTTTCTATTCCTACATTTCTTGCTTCTGATAGCCCTCCATTTTTCTTTTTGATGTATTTTATTTTATTAATGTATTTGCTTATTTTTTCTTCTGTTTTATCTGTTGATCCATCATTTATTACTATTACTTCTTTGTTTTCATATTTTTGTGCTAATACTGATTTTAAGCATCTTTCTATATATTTTTCTGCATTATATGCTGGGATTATTATACTTACTTTTTCCATCTTACTTTTTCCTTTCTTTGGTATTTATATCTTTTAGTCTACATTGTCTTCTAGTTGTTATTTATAATTCTTTCTAATTTTTCTATTATTTCTTTGTTATATTTTTCTATGTTAAATTCTTCTTTTAACTCAAATCCATTTTCTATGAATTTTTTCATTTTTTCGTATATATCATCTATTTCTTTTGTTGTGGTTATTCCAAATTTTCCTTCTATTTCTTTATAATCTGATACTTTTGTTGTTATTATCGGTCTTTTTAGTATCATACTTTCTAAAAATACTACTGGATATCCTTCATAGTCTGATGTTAATATTACACAATTACTTATTTTGTAATATGGATATGGATTTTGTTTTTTTCCTAAAAATATTATCTTATCACCTAACTGCTGTTCTTCTACTTGCTGTTTGTATAATTGATTGTCTTGTCCATCTCCTACAAATATTATTTTGAAGTTTAATTTTTCTTCTTTTAGTTTTTTTGCTACTTGTATTAATTTTGTTAATCTTTTTTGTTTTTCATCATGTCTTCCTACATTTAAAAATATTACCTCATCTTTTTTGTTGATTTTTTCTATATCTTCTTTTTCTATTTGTTGTTCTGATTTTTCTATTATATTTTGTGCATCTATTAAATTGTTGCAGTATATTGCTTTTTTGCTTTCTTCTGGGAATAGTTTTACAAAGTTGTTTCGTGCTTCTTGTGATACAAAGATTATATTTCTGAACTGATTGCATTTTAAGATTTTATAGTATTCTTTTGTTTTTTCTTTATTATTAGCATTTTGTGCTAAATAGTCTAAATGTATCCATAAGGATGAGTTTTTTGATGCTGTCCTTGCTACAAATCCATTGCTTAATGAGTATGTGGCATATGCTACTGAAAAATCATATTTGTTCTTGTTTTTTATTTTAAATATTGTTTGTTTTATCATGTTGATTGTTTTTCTTAGTATTATATTCTTGTGGTTACTTGGTGTATATTCTTCTATTTTTATGTTTTTGCTTATTTTTTCTAAAAATATTCCTTCTTTTTTTTCTAATACTAGTGTTATTTTGTATCTTTTTTCTAACTCTTTTATTAGTGTTACTAATGATGTTTCTATTCCTCCTAGTCCTAACGAGTATGCAGATATTAATATTTTTTTCATTTCTGCTGGCTTATGTTAGCTTTGTTACTAACATTTCCTCCTTTTTTTATTCTTATTTGTATTTTTTCTTTTTTATTTACTCGAATTATATATTAATTTTTGTTATTTTTCAACTTCTTTATCAATTTTTCATATTATATGTTATAGGGGGTTATTATGGAGACTTTAAAATTTGGTTCTACTGGTCCTTTGGTAGAATTTTTGCAAAATTTACTTAAAAATCTTGGTTTTTATACTGGTAATATAGATGGTATTTTTGGATTTAATACTAAAAATGCTGTTTTGTCTTTTCAGAAGGACTTCGGTCTTTCTTCTGTTGATGGTATTGTTGGTACTAATACTTGGAAGGCTTTGATGCCTTATATTGATGGCGCTCTCGGTTTTATTGTTCCTACCAATATTAGCTATAGCTATTCTATTCTTAATATTAATTTGAATTCTTTGAAAAAACTTTATCCTTTCTTGGAATTGGGCTCTATTGGATATTCTGTTCTTGGCAATTCTATTCCTTATGTTAAGATTGGCTCTGGTTCTAAACAGGTTTTCTATTCTGCTTCTTTTCATGCCAATGAGTGGATTACTTCTCCTGTTCTTATGAAGTTTTTGGCTGATTATTGCTATTGTTATAAAAATAATTTGAAAATTTATGGATATAATGCTCGTGATATTTTTAATTCTACTTCTATTTATATTGTTCCTATGGTTAATCCTGATGGTGTTAATCTTGTTACTGGTGAACTTAAAAGTAATTCGCCTTCTTTTTTGTTTGCTCGTAATATCGCTAATAATTATCCTGCCATTCCTTTTGTTGATGGTTGGAAAGCTAATATTAGAGGTGAAAACTTTATTAACTTCCACCTTTTTGTTTTCAAAAAATAATGTAGTTATATTCTACATTTCTATTGTCTTTAATATCATAGTTATATTACCTTTTTATTATTTAGAATCTTTTCCACTTCAATAAATTCATCTATATTTTCATTTATTGTATTTAGTGGTGAAAAATTAAATGAAATAAAAACATTTTTGTCTTTATCTATTTCAATTTTATCAATTAATCTAAATAAACATGATTTATCTACTTCTTTCATTTCTAAAAACTCATTAATTATTTTATTCATTTGTTCTTCATCATTTTTATTTTTGATAGATTGTTGTCCCTGTAATGATTGAAATCTATCCATTAGTTCACTTTTCTCATTTGTTAATTTATCTCTTTCATTAACAAATCTTGCAGATATTCTTGTAAAATCAATATCAGTCAGTATTCCATTTAATTTATCGTTATATAGGCTATCTAAATTTTTGTTAATACTAGCTATTTTAATATCTATTGTTTCAATTTGCTTTTTTATAGATTCTACCAAATCGATTGACTTGTCTTTTACTTTTTTATAAGTTTCTTCTAACATAGTACGATTAGCATATATCCTACAAATTTGCCTTACTATTTCTAGTATTCTTTTTTCAAACTTTGGATAATTCAAATTTCTTACATAACAACCTCGTTTTTGATAGCCTGTATCTACTATATATGGAATCTTTGGTTTATTACTATTGTGATTTACTTTTAACACAATTTGCATTTGCCACCCGACAATGTTTGCAGTAAATAAGTCCTCGTAGTAAATAGCCATATTGTTTTACAACTTTTTTTGCTCGTTCTTTATGTATTATTTGTGCTTTTTCAAATATATCTTTATCAATAATCGCTTCGTGTGTATTTTCCACTCTTATATGTCTTTCCTTTTCTACTTTACGAAGTTTTTTCACTTTGTATGAAACAACAGATACTTTATTTTGAACTGTATTGCCTATATAAACTTCATTTTTTAACATATCGCATATGGTAGTTGCATTCCAAAAATAATTGCTCTTATTTTCATTTTGAATAATATCAGTATTTCTATATCCAGAAGGACTTAAATAATGATTTTTATTTAAGTATTCAACAATTAACTTACTTCCAGTTCCATTTACATACATATCAAATATTTTCCTTACTATATCTGCAACATTATTATCAATAATTAATTTGTTTTTGCTGTTAGAATCTTTTTTGTATCCGATATGCTGGTGTACTGCATAAATATTCTCCTTGCTTTTGTTTTTCTTTGAATACACTTCTAATTTTCTTCGATATATCCTTTGCATACATATCGTTTAAAATAGCTTTAAACGGTGTAATATCATTATTTACCGTTTCGCTATATGTATCTATTCCATCAAGTATTGAAACATACCTTACCTGATTTTCTGGAAAGTAGTTTTCTATGTAATAACCTGTTTTTATATAATCTCTACCCAGCCTAGATAAATCTTTTGTTATTACCATATTAATTTTTTGACTTTCAATATCTGTAATTAATCTGTTAAACTCTGGTCTATCAAATGTAGTTCCGTGAAACTCCATCATCAACATATTCATCAACAATATTTAAGTCTTGTTCTTTTAAATATCTTTCAATTATTTTTCTTTGATTGCCAATACTTTCACTTTCTTGTTTGTCTCCATCTTCACGAGATAATCTAATATATATACCGAACTTTGTAATTTTTGGTTATTAGTTTAAACATTTCACTCCTTCCCATAAAAATATTTACAGTACTATTATCATAACGTAATCTTTATTTTTTGTCAGCTACATTTTTAATATTTTTATTATCTGTTTTCTTTTCAGTAAAATCGTAAAATATTTTACAAATAACTTTATCAATAGGTTGTTTTGCTTTATTAAATTTACAGTATATTTTTATATCTTCCTTTTTCAAAACATACACCTCTTAATAATGTTTATTATTATTTAAGAATGATATTCGTATAATGAAAAAATTTTTATTTACACATCAAACTTAAAAAATCTATAAAGAGTATACTTTGCTTTTGAAAATTTTTATTAAAATGGGTACAGAAAAAGAAATTTGGGTAGAAAAAAAGATGAAACTTTTTTCAAATTTCATCTTTTCAAATCAAAAAAGTATTTTTTTGATTTCGAACTAATCTATACTTAAAAATCTTTAATTTTTTATTTATGATTATATTCAATTTTAGAGGATCATTTTTAATGCCCAAAGTTCGCCAGCTTGGTGTCTTGACACCCTTTTGGCTGTTTAGGAGAAAATCTCCTAATACCTTTTTAGCCCT
>JAAWFD010000008.1 GCA_022794615.1 Clostridia bacterium | reverse complement strand
GCATTTGTATCCTGGATATTTGTTTGTTGTGTTTATTTCTTCTTGGTTTACTTGTATTGTATTTGGTTGTAATATTTGTACTGTTTCTTTTACTGTTTGCGTGTCTTCTTCTACTTTTTGTCCTTCTTTGTAGTATTCTACTTTGTAGCTTACTTCTTTTGTGTTTTCTTCATCTATTACATAATATATTTTTATTATGTTGTTTCCTTCTTCTACTGTTATTGTTAATGGTAAGTTTTCTGTCTTTTCTAGCTTATATCCTTCTATTACTTTGTTTTCGTATTCTGTTATTATTCTTCCGTATTCTGCTTGTTCTTTTATTGTCTTGCTTTCTTCTTTGATTCCTTCATAGTAGTATTCTATTGTGTATCCATAATTATTTATCTCCCATCCTGCTGTTACTTCTCCTGCTTCTTCTCCATATGTGTATTCTGTTCCTTCTACTGTACCTCCTGTTGCTGTCCAGCCTGTGAATGTGTATCCTTCTCTTTCTGGTGTTCCTATTTCTATTGTTTGTCCTACTAGACCTTCTAGTTCTATTTCTTCTGTGTTCCCTCCTATTTCTCCTCCATTTAGTTTTACTACTACTGTTGATGGGATATTTATTAATACATTACTTTCTTCTCCTATATTTCCTGCAACATCTACTGCTTTTATTTTTATATTTTTTCCATTGTTTTCTATGTCTAGTTCTATTGTATTCTCTTCTATATATTTTTCATTTCCTTCTTCTCTTTCTTCTATCTCTTTTATTCCTTCATCTATTGTGTAATAGTATCCTTTTATTCCTGTCTTTACTTCTTTTGTTATCTCTTCTGATGTTGATAATACTACTTCTGTATCTTCTCTGTCACATGCTTCTACATAGAATTTGTATGTACTTCCATTGTCTTCCGCTGTTTGATTTATTATTATCTTTTTATCTTTACTTATTCCTTTTATTTCTATTTCTGGCATTGCTGGTCTTTCTTTATCCGTTGCTGTCTCTATTGTTATTCTTGTCTCATTTGTTATTCCTACTTCTTTCCATTCTTCTTCTCTTTCACTCTTTTGATATATTTTATATGTCTTCTCTCCTGCTGTTCCTATATTCCAACTTAAGTCTACTCCTCCTTTTCCATTTTCTGTTTCTAAGTTTGTTTCTCCTTCTATTGTTATTTTTGGTATTTCTACTTCTTCTATTTTACTTGTGTTTCCTACTCTATCTTCTGCTAATATATATATGTATCTTATCTCATTTATATTTTCTATCCTTATTTCTCCTGTTGCTTCTACTTCTATACTGTTTGTCTCCGTTATTCTTGGGTTTGTTATTCTTGTTCCACTTGCTATGTATCTATATTTCATTACTCCTGAATCTTCATCTTTTGCTTCTATTTTTACTTTGTTATTTTCTACTTCTGTTCTTGTTATTGTTGGCTCTATGTTGTCAAATTTATATGGTCCATATCTATGGTATTCTCTTTCTCCTATTAATACTATTTCTCCTTCTGATGTACTTGTATTTCCTCCATTGTCTTTTACTCTTTTTACATATACATAATATGTTCCTGTTTTTCCTTCTCCTATTGTAACTTCTCTTTCTGTCTTGTAGTCTTTCCATTCTCCTCCTTCTAATTCTGTTTCACTTGTTGATAGGTAGTATTCATAAGTGTTATCTTTACTTAATTCTGAACCTCCTTCATCTTCTGTTTCTATTGTTAATTTTCTTGATTTTATATATTCTCCACTTGTTGGATTTACTTTTATTATTGGTGAAATTTTATCTATTGTACTTTCGTATTTTATTATAATATCTTTCCATCCACTAGTTGTTTCATTGATGATTATATTATTTTCTAAATTTATGTTTAACGAGTATGATTGTAACATCAATAGATATTCTCCTGGTCTTGTTTCTGCTATTAACTTCATTTTTTCTGACTCAGTTCCTCCTATTACTTTTGCCCATAGTGTATTTCCTAGACTATCATACTTTATTATAACTACATCTCCTTGACCATTATTATTTATATTTACATTATTTCCCAAATCCGCACTACTATCAGTAATTTGTCCTGTTACAATATATCCTTTATCTTCTGTTTGTAATATTGAATAAATATTGCCTAAATTTATTGTTTTCCTCCATTGTTCATTTGAACTACTGTCATATTTTATAATTAATTCATTATAGTTTATGCTCCCTATAACTATATACCCGCTATCTTCTGTTCCTATCGCTTCATATAAATAATCACTTTTAGATTCTCCTACTAGGTTTGTCCATTCCATTTCTCCACTAATATTATATTTTATAAAAAACCAATCTCTATAATCATATGTAGCATTATAACCATGATTATTTTGACCCTTTAATGTTTGCGAACTAGTTTCTCCTGCTACAATATATCCACCATCTTCTGTTTCCATTATTGACATCACATAATCATACCTATTTCCACTTATAGAATCAGCCCATTGTACTGTTCCTGAACTATCAAATTTTATTATCATTCCACTTGGGCGAGTTAAACTATCTTGTATTGGTTGTAATGTTATTTCGCTTGATAATTCAATTCTACTAGAACTAAAACTTCCTCCTAATAAATATCCTCCATCTTTTGTTTCTATAATCGTTGCAACTAAATTTGTACCATCTCCACTTAGTGTTTTTGACCATTGTTCATTTCCTAAACTGTCATATTTTATTATAAAGTCATTTCTATCCATTGTTCCTACTATAAAAAAACTTCCATCTTTATTTTCTATTATTGATTTTATTTTATCCTCTTTACCACTAGTTCCATACCTTTTTGACCATTCATAATTTCCTGATTCATCATATTTAATTATCATTCCATCTGCAATTCTTTTTGTTCCATCTGTATTCTTAAGACTAGTGCTTATTGATATATGGTTTGGATCTGGATATATCTGATTTGATTTAAAATATCCTCCAACTACATATCCTCCATCTTTAGTTTGTATTACTGCTTCTATTGAATCATCTCCACAATATACACCACCACTATTGGAATTACGATCTAATGTATGTGCCCATTGTGGATTCCAATTACTGTCATATTTTATTATCATAGCCTTGATTACATAAACATCATTACTAATACTTATATCATTTCCTAAGTTTATTGTCCCTGCTTTCAAATTTCCTACCACAAGGTATCCTCTGTCATCAGTTTCTATTACATTAGTTACATTTAGTTTTGAATTTAAAAATGCTTTTGCAGATTTTGCCTCTATTTCTGTTATTACAGTATTTACTTTTACGTTTGTCAAATCTGATGATATCTTTATATTTAATTGGTTAGCCTTAGCTATTATAATTATTGCACTTACAGTAATAGCTATTACTATTGAAATTATACTTATTACTATATTCTCTTTTTTGTTTCTCATAATCCCTACATCCTTTCTTAAATACTTATGTATAAAGCGACAATGATTTTGAAATTTGCAATTTCTATCTATCCTTTTTTTATTATTATATTTTATCTAATTTTCTTTTATTGTAAATGTCTGCATTTCCTACATTATTACAGAATATTTCGTTTCTTTTACGGAAACTATACTAAATAAATTTATTACATCTTATTGTTTTTTTTGTTGCATTTCTTTTTCTATAACATTATAGTTTACAATTTCAAAAATTTATAAATGAATTCATCTCTTTTTGCTTTTGTACAACTTGCTTTTTTACACTTTTTGAATATTATAAATCAGAGTTTCAATAACTTTATATACTTTTGTATAATATTTACTTTTTAGTAGATAATACTTTCGAAAGGAGTTTTTTCATGAAATCATTATGCATAAAAACTAATAACTTAGATAATATAGATTATCTACTAAATGAATTAGATAATATGTATATTGAAAATACTTATTTTTCATGTAAAAATTTTAAATCGTATACAAATGTTATAATACATTATACTGGAAATGATAACGAATACTTCTTATCAGAAATTGCAACTCTTCTTTCATTTTTAGTAATAGATAACTTTGAAGAATCACTATTACAAAATTCGATTCTTAAAAATTATTTCTATTTTGACAGCCTCGAAATTAAAAAAGTTTTAAATTTATGTTTCGACATTTTATATGATTCTAATGAATTTTCTTTAGATGATAGACAATTGACTTTATTTAATGCTTTTTATAGTTATTTATTAGAAAATAAACATATTTATATAAATGGTTTTATTCATTTTAGATTAAAGGATTATATAAGCTTTTTAGAAAATATTATTGATATTGCTGTAAATAAATTTATTATAGAACGTGAATATTTAGAGTTTATTTCTCTTTTAAAAATATATATAAAATCTAATTCGAATAATTCTAAAGTAGTACATTTAATGTATACACCTGATAAAATCACTTTACTTGATGAGAATAATAATTATATTGATATTACTTCTATAGAGTTTAATACAAAATATCTTTCAGATATCTCATTTTCTTCAAATGATTATGTTTTAAATGCATTACTTACAATTCTCCCTAATAAGATTTTTGTTCATCTAGGTAATTATTCTCCTGATGAATTTATTAATACTTTAATGCTTATTTTTGAAGATAAAATTGTACTTCCTAAAGAAAATAAAAAGCAAGATTTACTTAAGTAAACAAAAAAATAACTTGAGAATTTAATATTCTCAAGTCTTTATTATATAATCTTATAGGTGGCTTAAAATTACTCAATTACAATAATAATAACACTATTATGTGAAAATCTTATTTATTATTGTATTTATTATAGTTTTTACATTTGGTTTGATATCTTTACTGAAGCAAAAGTAATCTTTCATTTTTTCAACTTCACATTCGTAATACATTGCTGTTATGGATCTATTTATATTGCACTTTATATTATGTATCGGCTCTGTATATTTTGATGACAATATTGGATAAATATCTTTTTCTAAACTATGTATTTTTTTGTCTGTTCTTAATGCAACATATTCTATTGCATTTGTTAAGTATTTTGTTCCTTTGAGCGAAATATCAAATCCTAAATATAAAAGTTCTTGTATTATTCTATTTCTTATGTTCTTATTAAGTATCATATTTTCTTTATTTTCCATTAATTCATTGATATTAAAAATCATCTCATTAATACCAATCATCTTATTAATTATACAATGTACTATATCATTATTGTTTACCTTTTTTATCAAGTCAATTTCTGATGATATTACAATACAAGAATCTTTATATCTTTCTTTATCTTGTATCATTTCTAATATTTCAATTCCATTATATATTGGCATTTTTAAATCTAATATTATTACATCTATTTTATTATCATTATTTAATATATCTATTGTTTCTCTTCCATTTTTAGTAATATAGCAAACTTTTATATCCTCATTGCTTTTGTTTAATGCATTCATTAAAGTAGTAGCATAATATACATTATCTTCTGCTATTAATACGTTTACCATGATTGTTCCTCCATATTGCCTTATCTATTATTATAGTTATAGTACAATTTAATTTTTATAATTGTATCATAGTATTTATATTTATGAAAGAAAAGTTTAAAAAGATACAAAAATACACAAAAAAATACATGAAGATATTTTTTTTACTTTGACACTTTTGTTAAAAGATATTATACTAATAAAGTATTTAGATACTATAATACAAATGCATTCACAGAATATGAGTATTTTTTGTGAATGTAAGCGAGTACAGGGAATCTATCTATTATATTCAAAGAGAGGTAGCAACATGAAAAAATTTATCACATTTGCCCTGGCTCTTTGCCTGGCATTCTCAGCAACATTGGTAGTATTTGCTACTACCCCTACTGAAGAAGAAATAGACTTTATGAACTACGATTTCCCTGAAGATGCCATTATTTTGTATCAAGGAGAAGATGGTGTCATTTATCAGTCCAAAGAAATGAGTAATGTAAATTTATCATATGTCAATCCTCTCGAAATGACATATGAAAGTGTTTGGATTGATAAAAACAAGTATACTAATGGTGCTTTTGATGTTAAAAATCCTCATCCATGGATTTGGTCTACAACAAATGGCACTCTCAAAGTTCAGTCTGAAGATCCAAATGTAGCAGTTAAATTGGTCGTATCTGCTGGTGTCTCTATTGTTTTTAATAAAACAATTAAACCTGCAGATGGGGATGTGCATATTGAATTTTCAAATATTGCAAATAGTATATCTATCAACTACTTTGTTGATAAAGCATCTCGGGACCATGGTATGAGGATAATGTGCTGGCTATGGTAATGAATAAAATATTTGTTTTATTGCAATAACTTCTAAAATACTCTGTGCTCGCTAGCAAGGCATGTTTCATCGCCTTGCTATATTTTTAACATAAAAATCCCCTTATAGAAATACTATAAAGAGATATAAAATCAAAATTTAATAAATTAATCTATACTTATACCATAAGAATCCATTTTGTCTTTTAACTCTACAATTTGTTTCTCAGAATCTAAAAAATGTTGTAAGTTGTCCTCAGCTGTCTTTTTCATTTTAAAAAATGCAACAGTCATTGCTATTAGAGCAACAGCTAAAACTATAATAATTGATAATAATATTTTGTCTAATTTTTTCATATGCTACCTCCCTATCTTACTTAATATATTTTTGTAAATTTTACTAATAACATTATAATTATATAGTTTTTTAAAATCCAGTAATTGCATTAAAAGTCACAAAAAGTCACATTTTTTTACATAATTACTATCTACACAGCAAAATTTATACCTCTTGCAACTACATCCTTCATATTTTCAATCAAATCATCAATTTCCTTTGGAGTAACAATCATATTATAATCGCCTACATTTAATGCTTCTCTAACTTCTTCATAACTATCTTCTTCTTTTAATTTATTTAAATGTTCATTAGATTTTGCATCTTGCTGTAACTTGCTAATAAATATATCTATTCCTTCGGAAATAATTGTAGCCAAATCAACAACTGTTGGAATTCCCATTGCAATAACAGGAATGCCTAGAGTTTTTTCGCTTATCTCCTTACGAGTATTATCAACACCTGCTCCTGGTACTATACCTGTATCAGCTAACTGTATTGTACTACTTATTCTTTCAATGCTTCTTGATGCTAGCGCATCTATTACAAGAATTAATTTTGGTTTTACATTATCTACTATACCCTTTAATATTTCCATTGTTTCTATTCCTGTTGTACCTAAAACCCCTGGTGCTATGGCTGAAACAGGTCTTGTGCCTTCTTCTACATATTGTGGTAAATAATTTATTAAATGTCTTGTGATGTCTATTTCATTTACTACTTTTGGTCCTAATGCATCTGGAGTTACATATATATTACCTAAACCTACAACTAGTATTTCTCCTTGTTTTTCAATATGTTCATCTAATAATTTTTTCAGCTCTTCTGTCAATACTTCTGATGCCTTTTGTATCTCTTCTTCTCCCGCTACTTTAAACTTTTTTATATCTATAGTTATATAATTTCCTATTGGTTTTCCAATAGCATTTTGTCCATTTTGATTTGTTATCTTTACCCTCGATATTTTAATATTCTCATTTACTGTTTCTTCTACCGCTTCTATTCCATCTACTTCATCTTCTATGTTATTTGCCTTTTTGTAAATATCTCGCCTTTCTAAAGCTAAGTCTGTTCTAAAATTATACATTAAAAATCACCCAATTATATTATTTCATAATTGAGTGATTTTATACTTTTTTGTTTATCCTAGCTTACTCATCAATATTTACAAATTAATTTTTTGTATATATTTTTCTAATTCCGCTACAATTTCATCAATATACTCTGGTGTTATCAATTCGTATTGAGTTTTCCTTTTTTCGCTGTAATCTTTTAATATTAGCTCCTTCCATTTTTCGATATATTCTTTTTCAATATTATTAATTGTCTCTGCTTCTGAATTTTTTAGCTTACTTTCCACATATTTCCACCACTCTGTAGTTAATTGACTTCGTTCATATAAATCCATTTGCTTACTATATTCTTCTCTAACCTTCTCGTGTCCAACTTCGTTTTGTATTTTAGGAAATAACTTTGTAGGATTTTTCTCATCAAAATATATATCTGTCAATACATGTATTAAATACCCATATATATAATTATTATCGAAATCATTTTTATTTTGCCTATAAAAATTTGTAATATTACTTTTCCAAATGTCTAAGTCCTTATCTCGTATATGTGCATTCCATCTCTTTTCTTTTTCTGCAAATCCATTTAAATTTACAGCATCTGGCGCTATCAACCCTAAATAAAATTGTTTATTGTCATACTGTTTATACTTCTTTGCGTATTCATATCCTACCTTTAAATGAATTATTGATGTTGGCATTTTCCTAGTAGATGTTAGCTTTCAAAGCTAACACATGCTCCTTTCTTTAAATTTACAAGCTTTGAAAACTTACATACAACTCCGTTTGTTACTTTTTTAACTCTATGTATCTTTTTATTTTTAATGTTGTAGTTTTCTCAAATTCATTTTCTCTAATATTTATCTCTGTTACATGTTTGTATACAACTAAACTTTGATTTATTTTTTTAACTTCTTCCCATATAATTTGTTTAATTTCCTCAGGTGTTTTTCCTGGTAATTTATGTTCTATGTATTCTTTATTTAAGATTAAATCTGCTACAATCTTTTTGTTATCTTCTTCTCCTTTTAGATATACCATTGATTCACTTATATATTCTGAATTATTTAATACTTCTTCTATTTCTTCTGGATATACATTTTTTCCGTTTTTGGTTATTAAAACATTCTTCTTTCTTCCTGTCATATGTACAAATCCATCTTTATCTATATATCCTAAGTCCCCTGTATAAAACCATCCCTCTTTTATTGCTTCCTTTGTTGCTTCTTCATTTTCATAATAGCCTAGCATTACGTGGTCACCTTTTGTACAGATTTCTCCTATTCCATCTTCATTTACATCTTCTATTTTTAACTCGGTTCCCTCTAGTGGTAATCCAATTGCATCATCTTTATAATATGTATCTCTATTTAGTGCTACAATTGGAGCACATTCTGATAACCCATATCCCTGTACTGTTGATATTCCAAAGTTTCTAAATCCTGCACATGTCTCTGGATTTACTGATGCTGCTCCCGCTATGAATAAGCGTACATTTCCTCCGAATTGGTTATGAATATCTTTAAATATTTTTCTTTTTATATCTATTCCTACTTTTTGTAAAACATTTGTTATTTTTATCATTGTCTTTACAAGTTTAGTTTTTTCTTGCTTATCTATTCCATTCCATATTTTCTTATACATACTTTCAAATACTAATGGAACACATAAAAATACTGATATATGTGCTTCTTTCATATCTTCTTGTATATATCTTAATCCTTGGCAATATGCTACTGCTGACCCTCTATATATTGGTGTTAAAAATCCGCATACACATTCATATACATGATGTATTGGTAAGAATGATAAAAATATATCTTCTTTTCTTATTCCTATCATTTTATTATGTTGATATATATTGAATATAATGTTTTTTTGTGATAGCATTACTGCTTTTGATTTTGATGTTGTTCCTGATGTGAATAATATTTCAGCTACTTTTTCTATATCCATTGGTGCATCTATAAATCTTCTGTCTCCCTTTTCTATTAGTTCTCTTCCTTTTTCTAATAATTTGTTAAATGATATATTATTCCCATCATCTTCCTTTTTGTCCATTCCTATATAATATTCTATTTTATTGTAATCATTTTGTGATATCTCTTCTATAGTTTCTTTTGTTTTATCTGAATATATTAAAACAGATACTTTTGCTCTTTCTAAACAGCTTTCTATCTCTTGCTTTGGTAACATCCTATCTAGCGGAACTACTATTCCTACTCCACAAACTGTTGCTAAATAACTACATGCCCAATAGTATCTATTCTCTCCTATAACTGCTATGTTCTTGTCTTTTAATCCTAGGTCTAGCAATGCTGTTCCTAATGCATTTACATCTTCTAACAATTGTTCATACTTTATTTCTTTGAAACTCTTGTCTCCAAATTCTTTTGTATAATATGCTATTCTGTCTTTATATTCTTTGCAAGATGTTTCTAGCATTTCTTTTACACTTTGTATTTCTCTTACAGGATAATCTTTTACTTTCTTCATAACTCTTCTCCTTTTTATATGTACATTATAAGATAAGTTGCAATTTTTGTCGAGACTTTTTTATGAAAGTATTGAAAAGTAGCAAAAAGTAGCATTATTTTTCACGAAACTACAATTTTCTTAGAAATTCTTAATTTTATTTAATTTAAAATACTCTTTCTTAGAAATTTCAGTTTTATAAAATTAAAAATGCTCTATCACTAACTCTGTAGTGTATAGAACATTTTTAATATTTTTATTTTAATTGATTCATTACTTCCTCTGCGAAGTTTTCTTCTTTTTTCTCGATTCCTTCACCTTTTTCAAATCTAGCAAATTCTACTACTGTAGCTCCTTTTGTTTTTAATAAATCTGAAACTTTTGAATCTGGATTTTTTACAAATGGTTGCTCTATTAAGCATATTTCTCCATAGAACTTTCCAATTCTTCCTTGTACCATTTTTTCTGCAATTTCAGCTGGTTTTCCTTCATTCATTGCTTGTGCTTTTAATATTTCCATTTCTTTTTCTACTCTTTCAGCTGGTACTGATTCTCTATTTACATATTCTGGTTTTGATGCTGCTATTTGCATACATACATCTTTTGCTAATTCTTTGTCATTGTTTGTTATATTTACTAATACAGCTATCTTTCCATCACCATGTATATATTTTTCTATCATTCCATCTTGTGTTTCAAATCTTGTAAATCTTCTTATACTTAAATTTTCTCCTATTGTTGCGATTTTTTCTATTAATACTTCTTGTACAGTTTTTCCACTTACTGCAATTGATTGTTCTGCTAATAATGCTTCTACTGTTTCTGGATTCTTTTCTGCTACTTGTTTTGCAACATCTGCTACAAATGATTTGAATTCTTCATTCTTAGCAACAAAGTCTGTTTCTGAATTTACTTCTACTACTGCTCCTACTTTTCCATTTTCTGTTATATATGCTTCTACTAATCCTTCTGCTGCTATTCTTCCTGATTTTTTTGCTGCCTTTGCTATTCCTCTCTCTCGTAATAGTTCTGTTGCTTTTTCTAAGTCTCCATCTGTTTCTGTTAAAACTTTTTTGCAGTCCATCATTCCTGCTCCTGTCTTTTCTCTTAATTCTTTTACTAATGCTGCTGTAACCATCTTTTAATTCCTCCTTTTAAAATTTTAGGGTCAGTACGTTTTGCGCCTAACCCTTTTTTAAGTTTTAGTAAAGTGCTTTTGTAACACTTATTTATTTTTTGTTTTATGTTTTTATTGTTGCTCTTCTTCACTATTTGCAACTAGTTCTTCCATTGATGTTGCCTCGTGTTCTTCTTCATATTGTTCTACTGTGTTTTCAAAACTTTCTCCTTGTTTTCCTTCGATTACTGCATTTGCCATAACATCAGCTATTAATTTTACTGCTCTTATTGCATCATCATTTGCTGGTATTGGGTAATCTAAGTCTTCAGGGTTGCAGTTTGTGTCTACTATTCCTACTGTTGGTATATTTAGTCTTCTTGCTTCTAGTATTGCTATTCTTTCTTTCTTTGGATCTACTAAAAATATTACATCTGGTATTCTTTCCATTTCTTTTATTCCACCTAAGTTTGTTTCTAGTTTTTCCATTTCTTTCTTTAAGTTGATTACTTCTTTTTTTGGTAATACTTCAAATGTTCCATCTTGTTCCATTGTTTCTAAATCTTTTAATCTTTGTACTCTTGCTCTGATTGTATCGAAGTTTGTTAACATTCCTCCTAACCATCTTTGATCTACATAGTACATTCCACATCTTTGTGCCGCTTCTTTCATGCATTCTTGTGCTTGTTTTTTTGTTCCTACAAATAGAACTGTTTTCCCTTCTTCTGCTTGTTCTTTGATGAAAGCATATGCTTCATCTATTTTCTTTGATGCTTTTTGTAAATCGATGATGTGTATTCCATTTCTAGCTTGAAATATATATTCTGCCATTCTTGGATCCCATCTTCTTGTTTGATGTCCAAAGTGAACACCTGCTTCTAGTAATTGTTTCATTGCAACTACTGCCATTTTTAATTCCTCCCTTTTCGTTTTTACTTCCATAAAATTTCTTCATTTTTAAAGACCATTATGTCTTGCCTTAGAAATCTCCAGTTTTCTGGCACTCCTCTAAAAACTCATTTTATGTGTTTTTTTATTACGCCAATTATTATATCACATTTTTTCGAGATTTCAAGCCTTTTTACTAATTTTTTTTTGTGTCATGGGGACGTTCTTTTTGACACAGTTTTCATTTTAATGAGAATATATTTTAATATATTTTATAGAAAAATTTAAGTGTGTCAAAAAGAACGTCCCCATGAAATGCACCCCATTTAGTAGACATAGAAAAAATAACCTATGTTAAAATACTAAATGGAGGTGTATTTTTTATGGCAAAAAAAGGTCAAAAATTTATGGAATATGATAATGACTTTAGAGAAAAAGTTGTTTT
>JAAWFD010000014.1 GCA_022794615.1 Clostridia bacterium | reverse complement strand
CGCGATGGACACCCTTGTCATTCACTAACAGTTCGCCACTATCAGGCACTGTATGGGACTTTCACCCACAAGTTGTTGCCCATGCTGGGCACACATAAAGTAAAAGCCCCCAGCTAAGCTGAGGGCTCTTTATTCTGTTCTTTATTTTCGCATTATTCTTTTGTTATATCATCGTATACCTCTGTATTCTGTTTTAAACCTAATACATCTAAATATAGATTTATTATAGAACTCTTTAATTGTTCTAGGTTATTTCTTATAAAATATCTATATTGGCTGTGTGTAAGTTGTATTGTGGTAGTTTTATCTGATATCTTCCCATCTTCTTTAAGTTTGCCTAACATTTCTAATGTTTTCTTTCTTTTAATAGGTAAGTTTGTCTCAGTATAATACTTTTTGACATTATCATAGTCACTAAAGAACTCAATAATTACTGAATCTGTTTCAGAATCATACCTTATTTGTGAATATCTAGGAATTACAGAAAATAGTTTTCTTTGCCAATTTCTTTGCTCTTGTAGGGACTTAACAAATTGTGATTCTGATATATCACTATAATTGCTTATTAAATATGCTAAATAATTATTGTTTCTTGCTTTGTCTAATTGTTGAGTGGTGTTTCCATGAAACTTGTATGCTCTTGTTTTTGGTCCTTTTGAACTTTTAATCGTATCTTCTATATTCTTTTCTAAAAATTCTATTTTTCGTGTTTTCGCTTCCATATTTTCTTGTCTTCCACTACCATATGCTGCACTACCAGTAGTTGATTCCAAATCCCTATGATGAGTTATTAATTTCAATTCTTTTTTTAATTTTACAAGTTGATTATCAGTAATTGTTCTTATCATGTCAATATCAATATGTGTTGCAACATATCCATTCTTCTTTATCTTAAAGTCTGGATTAGATGGACATTCCCCTGTAAATTGTTTTATTACATTATTCAAATAAAGTTGTAATGAATAGTCTAAAATATCATGTTGTAATCTATCACTTAATCTTGAATTTAGTCTTCTAAGATTAGTAGTTAGCTTTTGAACATCATTAAATGTTATACTTTTATATGTATGTCCTCCTATTTCTGCATCCCTATATTCTTCAAGCTGAGTATATAATGAATGTTCAATAGTTTCATATATTTTTCCTTTAAATGTATCTTTATCATTTACAAATTCTAATCTTTTTATCTGATATAATACAATTGCTAAATATTGGCAATATCTTTTTTCAACACTACTTTGATTTTTCTTTTCTCCCTCATCTATTTGCTTGCTTACATGCTTATCTATCTGCTCTAATAATTCTATTCTTTTTGTATTTAAGCAAC
The DNA here is from genome assembly GCA_022794615.1 of Clostridia bacterium. Taxonomy (GTDB): domain Bacteria; phylum Bacillota; class Clostridia; order TANB77; family CAG-508; genus CAG-269. Next base: position 12,033 of record JAAWFD010000014.1, on the reverse strand, counting down.
TTGATAAAAGTATTTTTAATTGTGTAATATTCTTATTTCCTACATTTCTTCTAAGTAATTTTATTTGCTGTTTCGTCATAACAATTTTCTGATTTTGTAATACTAATAAACTTTTTAGCATATCGATTTTTTGTTTTTCATCTGCTCCATACTGAATTAATTCTTGTAGTTGACTCTCTACTTCTTGTTTGTTTTGTTCTTCTCTTTTTAAAGTTTCTTTAATACTATCATATGCTCTTTGAATTTCTTCATTAATAAGATATCTACACATAGACTTGAATGTTCTATTAATTGGAAATCTTTCTCCTTTAGGCGTCTTACTTTCTTGTAAATATATATTGCAATTTTTTATAATAGCTCTACAGTCTTTTTTATTTGTATTTAATCTTGATACTAATTCATGATTATTTTTTGAATAGTTATCATCCAAGTCAGATGCTATATTATTTTCATCAGAATTTAAATCTATTATAAATTTTGATACTTCTTTCAATAATCTTATATTAGATTGTCTTTCATTATACCTTGTTTGTATTTCTGGACTATTAAATATAGTGTTTATTTCAGTATAATTATGTACTCTATCTGCTATTAAAGATGAGCCTATTATGTCTCCTAAGTCTTTTCCTTTGTTTCTACCTATTCGTTTTTTCTTTTCTTCTATACTAGCTTGTGATTTTACTCTTGTTATTATATGTGCATCCATGGTTTTTCCACATGTTTCATAAAGTTTAAATAATAATCCTGCTGATAAAAGTGCATCAAATGCCATCATTTGTCCTGAACGGAAAATATCTACAGTCGATTTTGATTGTTTCGTTCCATTATATTTTCTTGAATCTAATTCAAGTTGTTGTATTGCTTTTTCTATATTTAATATATCTTTAGAGTCTACTTGTATTGTATCTCTAAAACTTGCCTTTTTTCTCATTTTGCTTCCTCCTGTTTTTTATGCTCTAGAAAAAGATGTTATTGCTTATCTACTTCCTTTAATATTACATCATGTGCTTTTCCTTCAGAAATACTTACTTCTGAAACTATTGTTAATCTCGCTTTTTCATGAAATTCAGGAATTGTTATAGCTCCACAGTTACACATTGTTGATTTTATTTTTGCAACTGTTACATCTAAATTTTCTTTTAATGAACCTGCATATGGTATGTATGAGTCTACTCCTTCTTCAAATGAAAGTTTCTTAGCTCCTCCCATATCATATCTTTGCCAGTTTCTTGCTCTGTTTGATCCTTCTCCCCAATATTCTTTTACATAGTTATTTCCTAATTTTACGACCTTTGTTGGACTTTCATCAAATCGTGCAAAATATCTTCCCATCATTACAAAATCGGCTCCTAGTGCTAATGCGATTGTTATATGATGGTCATGTACTATTCCTCCATCTGAACATACTGGTATGTATATTCCTGTTTCTTTGAAATATTTATCTCTTTCTTCTACAACATCTATTAAGCTACTTGCTTGCCCACGACCTATTCCTTTGGTTTCACGAGTTATACATATAGAGCCTCCTCCTACTCCTACTTTTATAAAATCTGCTCCCGCTTCTGCTAAATATCTAAATCCTTCTTTGTCTACTACATTTCCTGCTCCTATTTTTACATTGTCTCCATATGTTTTTCTTACAAATTCTATTGTGTTTTTTTGCCATACTGAATATCCATCTGATGAATCTATACATAACATATCTACTCCAGCATCTACTAGTGCTGGTATTCTTTCTTCATAATCTCTTGTATTGATTCCCGCTCCTACTATGTATCTTTTTTCTTCATCTAACAATGAATTTGGATTGTGTTTTCTTTCTTCATAATCTTTTCTAAATACTAGATATTTTAAATTTCCTTCTTCTGTTAATATTGGTAAACATGCTTTTTTGTGTTCCCATATTAAATCATTTGCTTCTGATAGAGTTATTCCATCAGTTGCATAAAATAATTTGTCTTTTGGTGTCATAAATTCATCTATTGGTGCATCTAAATCAGCTTTTGATAATCTATAATCTTTGTCTGTTACTAATCCTATTAATTTTCCATTTGCTGTTCCATCATCTGTTATCATTACTGTTGAGTGCCCTGTTTCTTCTACTAATTCTACTACCTTCCTTAATGGTGTTCCACTTTTTACATTTGAGTCACTTACTACAAATCCTGCTTTATGTTTTTTTACATGTCTTACCATTTTTGCTTGTGATTCTATTGGTTGTGCTCCAAATATAAATGCTACTCCTCCTTCTCTTGCTAATGCTATTCCCATTTCTTCTCCTGATACTGCTTGCATTATTGCAGATACCATTGGTACATTTGCATGGTATTTTGGCTCTTCTCCTTTTTTGTATTTTACTAATGGTGTTTTTAGTGATACATTGCTTGGTATGCATCTTTCATCTGTTAAGTTTGGTATTAATAGAAATTCGTTAAATGTTCTTGATATGTCTTGTAATATTTTTGCCATTTTTATTTCTCCTTTCATTTGTTTATATAATTTTACTATGTTTATATTTTTATTTAATATTATGTTATTTATCGCATATTATATCATATTGGAATATAAAAGTCTATTAATCTTTCTAAATCTTTACTCATAATATTAAAATTAACTTTATACAATAAAAATAGACTTATCTAAGCCTATTCTAATTTCTATCAAATATAGTTTTTATAATTCCTTGTTCAATTAATGTACCAAAAATATTTTTAAAAATTATTAATATTATTGGTCCTAAAAGCATTCCCATAACACCTATTGTTTTAAAACCTGTATACATGGCAATAAGTGTAAATATTGGGTGTATTCCTATTTTATTACTAACTAATTTGGGCTCTAAAAATTGCCTTACAACACTCATAATTATCCACAATACTAATACTGATATTCCTAATGTTAAGTCTCCATCTAAAGCTGAGATGGCAGCCCATGGTACCATTACACTACCTGAGCCTAATATTGGCAAAGCATCAACAAATCCTATTCCTAGTGCAATTAGAAGCGGATAATGTATATTTAATCCTGCAAACATAAATACATATAATCCTATAAGAGATATAACAAATGATACTAGTATCAATGTTAATTCTGCCTTTAAATATCCTCCCAATGTTGTTGTTATTTCTTTTAAGTGTATACCTATTTTCCTAACCCAAATTCTTGGCATATGATGTTCTAACATATCTAACATATATATTTTGTCTGTACATATAAAATATAATGATAGTATTGTAATTACTAAATATATCATTATTGTTGGTAATGATGTGATTACATTTATTAAGTTGTTTAATACTGATGTTGTCCATATAGATACTTTGTATAATATATCTCCCGCTGATTCTTGTATTATTTTTAATAATTCGTCTGATAATTGTATTTTATCAAAATTGAAACTGGCAATTAACTCTTGTACTTGTATGTATGCCTTTTCAAAATAGTTGTTTATTCCTTGTAATAAATTAGTTGATTCTGAAATCAATGTAGCTATTCCCCATGCTAGTCCTCCTATTATTATTCCAAATGTTATTATAAATATTATTATTGAGCTTAATTTTCTTGTTAAATTTGCCTTTTTCATGAGATATCTTATAGCTGGCTCCATCATTAATGATATTATAAAAGCAATAAGAAATGGCATATAAAAGATTGCAAGTTTGAAGCTTAGGTATAATCCTATTAATATTGCAAATAGATATAATATTCGTTTGCCTACATTTGCCCAATAACTTACATTCCAAACCATTCTTATTACCTCTTTTTCTTTTTATATTATATTCGCTTTATTCTTTTATGCATATTTTTCTTGTTATTTACCTAACAACAATTTTTTACTTTTCCTTCACAACTACATATATTTTCTATAGTTGTACATACTTCTTGTTTTCCTAGTTGTTTATCACAATGTGCTAAATCTCCCATTGTTAATATTCCTACTACTTTATTATTTTCTATAACAGGTATTCTTCTTATTTGATGTTCTGACATTTTATTTTCTACTTGATATACTTCATCTTCTGCGTTACAACAACATACATTACTTGTCATTATTTCAGATATAGGAGTTGTTTTTGTATCTTTATCACATGCTACTCCTCTTAATAATATATCTCTATCTGTAACCAATCCAACTATACAATTTTGTTTATCACATATTGGTACACATCCTACATGTCTATCTTGCATTATTTTTACTACATCATATATTGTTGTTTCTGGATTAGCAGAGTATACATCTGTACACATACATTCATTTACTTTCATTTGTATTCCTCCCTATATTTTCATTTTTATATTTTCAAGTACTTGACTTTTTTTGATTAAATAAAAGACTGTATTTTTACAACTTTATATTGTAATTTTATACTGTCATAATTATTTTAATCATTTTTATTTGATATTATGCATATTTTTTTTGGCATATTAGGAATTTTTTTGAGATATAAAAAAATAGAATATTTACTTATATAAAATTATTTATGTAGAAATTATATTTTTAATTTTACTTTTTTCAAGGTTACGCAAAAATGCGCATCCTTGAAAATTAGACTATTTTTAAAAAATATTATATCCATCTTCAAACACATCACTTGGATATGAATTATATATTGATTGTTGCATTTGATTTAAATTCATTCTGTTTTCTCTAGGTCTACCTGGATTTGGTCTGTTAGGAAAATTGGGGAAATTTGGAAAATTATCATTAGGTCTATTATGTGGTGGTCTGTGTGGAGGTCTACCAAATGGTGGTCTAAAGTGTCCTCCTGGTCTTCCTAATAATTCTCTTAATATAAGTATTCTTATCAAGTCATTTAAAATCGGATTTCTTTGTCTAAATTGTCTATCTTCCCTTGTTTCATTAGCACTTCTATCTAACCTTGATACTGTAGTATTATTACTTGATACATTACTTCCTTTAGTTGAAATTGCTTTACTAGAATTACTATTGTTTTTGTTTACTGCACTACTGCGGACATTATTATTTATTTCTGCTTCTTTATTATTACTCATATTATTTATCGATGTATCTTTAGTACTTCTTACATCATTATATAGATTTATATTTATTTGTGTTGCTTCTCCTTCATCTCCTGCAAAGTTTATATAAACTTCATCTACCATATCATCTATTACTTCCTTGCTTAAACTTCTTGTACATTTCATACATACTTTTTGTATCATTGGATATATTAATCGATATAATTCTGGGTAACATTCTTCTAAATTTAATTCACTAGAATTTGTGAAATATCCATTATTTGGCATTTGCGAATTTATAACATTATTTTCAAATTCATAATTTTTATATATTGAATTATCAAACGTGCTACTATCATACATATTATTACCACAATTAAAATAATCATTCTGTGAATTTTGACTATTTCTTCCTATCATACTTCTTATGTAATCTTCATAAACATTATTATACATAAAAACCTCCTTACAAACTTATATTATGTTTGTAAAGAGATTTTGTTACTTTATCTATTTATTTTACTATTTACAAGTTCTCTAAATTGGTTCCCTCTATCATACATATTCTTAAACATGTCAAAACTTGCACTTGCTGGTGAAAATAATACTACATCACCTTTATCTGCTAATTTTCTTGATAAATCGATTGTTTGTTTTAAAGTATCACACATGTGAATATCTATATTTTTATGCTGTATGTTTGCTTCTTTCTTTACTGCATCAAGTATCTTATGTGCTGTTTCTCCTATTAATATAAGACTTTTTACATGTTCTAGTATAGGTTTAGCAATAGGTGTATAATCTAAGTTCTTATCTGACCCTCCTGCTATTAATATTATATCTTCTGTAAATCCATTTAATGCTGCTATTGTTCTTGTAGGTGATGTTGCAGCTGAGTCATTATACCATTTTATTTCATTTTCATCATTTACTAATTCTAATCTATGGTGTACTCCAGAAAAGTTTTTGATTGTTTCTATGCTATTTTCAACATCTACTATGTCTTTAGTTGCTGCTAATGCTGCCATTATATTTTCGTAATTATGGATTCCTCTTATTTTTATTTCCTTCGTATTTAAAATATGTTGTCTTATTCCTTCTTCTGACTCTTTTATTATATAATTATCAAATATATAACCATTATTTAGCTTCTGTTTACTACTAAATAATATAACTTTTCCAGGCGCTTCACTTTCAAATGCTTTTGTTATTTCATTATCACTGTTGATTATTAATATTCCTTCTTTATTTTGATATTTGAATATATTTTTTTTGGCATCTATATATTCTTGATAATCTTTATGAATATTTAAATGATTTGGTGTTATATTAGTTACTATTGATATGTCAGGACTGATTTCCATTCCCATTAATTGGAAACTACTTAATTCTAATACTACTATATCTTCTGGTTTCATTTTATCTATTTCTGTAAATAATGGTATTCCTATATTTCCACCTAAAAAGCATTTTCTTCCTGATTGTTTTATAATTTCTGATATAAGTGTTGTCGTAGTTGTTTTTCCTTCACTTCCCGTTATTCCTATTACTTTACATGGACTCATTTTTATTACTAATTCTATTTCTGTGGTTACTACTGCACCTCTTTCTTCTTCTGCTACTAACTCTGGTGTTGTTGGCAAACAACTTGGTGATCTAAATATAACATCGAATTTTATTAGTTTTTTTAAATAGTCTTTTCCAAATGAATATGCTATCTTGTATTGTTCTATTTTTTCTTTTATTTCTTCTGATATTTCTTCTGTTGGTCTTGAATCAAATACTGTTATCTTTGCTCCTTTATTATATAAATAATCTATTAGTGGTAAATTGCTTATTCCTAGACCTATTATTGCTATTTGTTTGTTTTTTATGTAATTATTAAATTCTTCTAATTTTTCGTTTCTATATTCCATTGTATTCTCCTTCTAAAATCTATAACTCTCATGAAATATATTCAATAAGGTATATTACTATTATTTTATTCATTTTGTTTATTTTTGTCACTTTTTGTTTTATTTTTTTATAATTTTCTTAATTTTATTATTTTTTTTTAGTATTGTCAATATTGTACTTCTATATGTATATTTATTTTTGATTTGGATAAACTATAAGTGTTATATGAAAATGGAGGTGTTCTTTATGTCAGAAAATAATAACCAAAAAAATAACAAAAACAACAAAAATAATAATAACAACAAAAACAACAATAATAACAATAATAATCAAAATAACAACAATAGATAGTTTTTATATTCAAAATAAAGTAGGTAATCTAGTCTAAGTTACCTACTTTTCTTTTACATATATCTTTTTCTATCTATAGCAGATGTACCAATCTATTAAAATTATTGTTCAATATATTTACCTTTTAAGAATTTACCTGTATAACTTTTGTCATTTTTACAAATTTGCTCAGGTGTACCACAAGCAATAATTTCTCCTCCATTATCTCCGCCTTCTGGCCCTAAATCAATTATATAATCTGATGTCTTTATTAAATCTAAATTATGTTCTATTACAATTATGGTGTTTCCAGTATCTACTAATCGTTGCAAAATATCTACTAATTTATGAACATCCGCTATATGCAAACCAGTTGTAGGCTCATCTAATATATATAATGTTTTTCCAGTTGCTCTTTTTGATAATTCAGTTGCAAGTTTTACTCGTTGTGCTTCTCCTCCTGATAGTGTTGTTGATGGTTGTCCTAATTTTATATATCCTAATCCTACATCTGATAATGTTTGAATTTTTTGTTTGATTCTTGGTATTTTATCAAAAAATTCTAATGCTTCTTCAACTGTCATATCTAATACTTCTGAAATATCTTTTCCTTTATATTTTACTTCTAGTGTTTCTCTATTATATCTTTTTCCTTTACATACTTCACAAGGTACATATATATCTGGCAAGAAATGCATTTCTATTTTGTGTACTCCATCCCCTGAACAGCTCTCACATCTTCCTCCTGCTACATTAAAACTGAATCTTCCTTTTTCATATCCACGCATTTTTGCTTCATTTGTTCCTGCAAATATATCTCTTATTAAGTCAAATACTCCTGTATATGTTGCGGGATTAGACCTGGGTGTTCTTCCTATTGGTGATTGGTCTATATTTATTATTTTATCTATATTTTCTATTCCTTTTATTTGTTTACATTTACCTGGTTTTTCTGTTGATTTATTTATTTCTTTTGCTAAATTTTTATATAATACTTCATTTATTAATGTACTCTTTCCTGAACCCGATACTCCTGTTACACAAGTAAATACTCCTAATGGAAATTTTACGCTTACATTTTTTAAGTTATTTTCAGTTGCATTACATACTTCTATTACTTTACTTTTTGTTATTTTTCTTCTCGTTTTAGGTACTTTTATTTGTTTTCTTCCACTTAAATAATCTCCAGTTATAGAGCCTTCAATCTTTTTGATTTCTTCTGCTGTTCCTTGTGCCATTACATTTCCTCCATGTACTCCTGCTCCTGGTCCTATATCAATTATCTGGTCTGCTGCATACATTGTATCTTCATCATGCTCTACAACAATTAATGTATTTCCTAAATCTCTAAGTTTTTTTAATGTTGCTAGTAGTTTTTCATTATCCCTTTGATGTAATCCTATACTTGGCTCATCTAGTATATATAATACTCCTGTTAATCCTGAGCCTATTTGTGTTGCTAGTCTTATTCTTTGTGCTTCTCCTCCTGATAATGTTCCACTGCTTCTACTTAATGTAAGATATTCAAGTCCTACATCTATTAAAAATTGTAATCTATTATCAATTTCTTTTAATATCATTTCTGATATCATTACTTCTGTTTTATTTAGTTTTAACTCATTTAGATATCTTTTTATGTTTCTAATTGACATTTCTGTTAATTCATTTATGTTTTTATCTCCTATTTTTACTGATAGTATTTCTTTTTTTAGTCTTGCTCCATTACATAATAAACATGGAGATTCACTCATATACATTTCATAGAAGTCTCTCATTCCTTGTGATTGTGTTTCTCTATATCTTCTATCTAATGTTGGTATCACTCCTTCAAATGGTGTAGTAAACTTTCTTGTCCCTGCTGGCGATTGAAATTCAAAATCTATTTTTTCATTTCCTGTTCCATATAATATTTTTTCTAAAAATTCTCTTGGTAATTTATTTATTGGCTTTTGTATATCTATACCATAATGTTTTCCTATACTTTCGAAATACATTTTAGCCATTGTTTCGCCTTTTTTCATTGTACTTGATCCAAAAGCTCTTACTCCATCATATAGTGTTTTGTTTTTATCTGGAATTATTAATTCTTCATCCATTCTCATTAAATATCCTATACCTGTACATTCTGGACATGCTCCAAATGGATTATTGAATGAGAACATTCTTGGTGTTAATTCTGGAAAGCTGAATCCACAATCAGGGCATGCATAGTTTGAACTATATAGTACTTCCTTATCTCCTATTATGTCTACTTTTACTAGATTATCTGCAAATTTTAATGCTGTTTCGACAGATTCTGCTAATCTACTTCTTATATCTTCTTTTATTACTAGTCTATCAACTATTAAATCTATATCATGTTTTTTCTTTCTGTCTAATTCTATGTCATCTGTTAATTCATAAATTTGCCCATCTATTTTTACACGCACAAATCCTTGTTTTTGAAAATCTTCTAGCTGTTTTGTGTATTCTCCTTTTCTTCCTCTTACAATTGGTGCTAATATTTGTATTTTTGTTCCTTCTTCTAATGTCAATATATTTTCTACTATTTGATCTAGTGTTTGCTTTTCTATCTTTTTACCACAATTTGGACAATATGGTATTCCTATTCTTGCATATAATAAACGTATATAATCATATATTTCTGTTATTGTTCCTACAGTTGAACGTGGATTTTTTGATGTTGTTTTTTGGTCTATTGATATTGCTGGTGATAATCCTTCTATTGATTCTACATCTGGTTTTTCCATTAATCCTAAGAATTGCCTTGCATATGATGATAGACTTTCTACATATCTTCTTTGTCCTTCTGCATATAATGTGTCAAATGCTAATGATGATTTTCCAGATCCGGATAGTCCTGTTATTACTACCAACTTGTCCCTTGGTATTTCTATATTTATGTTTTTTAAGTTGTGTTCTTTTGCTCCTTTTATTATTATTTTATCATTCATTTTTGTTTTGCCCCCCATTTTTTAGTTTTTACATTTTTGTCATTTCTTATTATAATATTTTCTCTAATTCTTTAATCTTATCCCTTACTTCTGCTGCTTTTTCAAATTCCATCTTGCTTGCATATTCTAACATTTCTTCTGTTAGTTCATTTATAACTTGTTTTAAATCTTTTTCATCTTCTAGTTTATATTCTACTTTTATATCTTCTACTTGTGTAGCTTTTATTGCTTCTCTTACAGATTTCTTGATAGTTTGTGGAACAATATTATTTTCTATATTATACTTTTCTTGTATGTCTCTTCTTCGATTTGTTTCTTTTATTGCCTTTTCCATTGAGTCTGTTAATTCATCTGCATACATTATTACTGTTCCTTCTGTATTTCTTGCTGCACGCCCAATTGTTTGTATTAAACTTCTTTCTGAACGCAAAAAGCCTTCTTTATCTGCATCTAATATTGCTACAAGTGATACTTCTGGTATATCTAGTCCTTCTCTTAATAGGTTTATTCCTACTAACACATCAAATTCACCTAATCTTAGATTTCTTATTATTTCCATTCTTTCTAATGCTTTAGTGTCTGAATGCATATAATTTACTTTTATGTCTAAGCTTTTTAAATATTCTGTTAAGTCTTCTGCCATTTTCTTAGTTAGTGTTGTTATTAACACTCTTTCTTGTCTTTCTGTTCTTATTCGTATTTGTTGTATTAAGTCATCTATTTGGTTTGCTACAGGTTTTACTTGTATCTTAGGATCTAATAACCCTGTTGGTCTTATAATTTGTTCTACTACATTCTCTTTGCTATGTTCCTTTTCATAATCAGCTGGTGTTGCACTTACAAATACTACTTGGTTTAATCTTTCTTCAAATTCTTCAAATTTTAATGGTCTATTGTCATATGCTGATGGTAATCTGAAACCATAATTTACTAAAGAGTCTTTTCTTGACCTATCTCCATTATACATTGCTCTTACTTGTGGTATTGTAGCATGTGATTCATCTACTAGTAATAAGAAATCTTTTGGGAAATAGTTAAATAATGTAAATGGCGGAGTTCCTGCCTCTCTTCCACTTATATGTCTTGAGTAATTTTCTATTCCTTGACAAAATCCTGTTTCTTTCATCATTTCTATATCAAAATTAGTTCTTTCTTCTATTCTTTGTGCTTCTATTAATTTATTTTGTTCTTTGAAATATCTTACTCTTTCTTCCATCTCTCTTTCTATTGTTACTATTGCTCTTTCCATTTTTTCTTGAGATGTTACATAATGTGAGTTGGGGAATATCATTATATGTTCTCTCATTCCTGTTGATTTTCCTGTTAACGGATTTATTTCTGATATTTTTTCTATTTCATCTCCCCAAAATTCAACTCTTACTGCTGTTTCACTTTGGTCTGATGGATATATCTCTAATACATCTCCTTTTGCTCTAAATGTTCCTCTTTTAAATTCTAATTCGTTTCTACTATATTGCATTGTTATTAGCTTTTTTATTACTTCATTTCTTGCTTTATTCATTCCTGGTCGTAATGATACTATCATATTCTCATAGTCTATTGGGTCTCCTAATCCATATATACACGATACTGATGCTACTACTATTACATCCCTTGTTTCAAATAGAGAAGCGGTTGCTGAATGCCTTAATTTGTCTATTTCATCATTTATTGATGCATCTTTTTCTATATATGTGTCTGAACTTGCTATATAACTTTCTGGTTGGTAATAGTCATAATAAGATACAAAATACTCTACTCTGTTTTCTGGAAAAAACTCTTTGAATTCGCTATAAAGTTGTCCAGCTAACGTTTTATTGTGTGCTAATACTAGTGTTGGTTTTTGCACTTTTTCTATTATATTTGCCATTGT
>JAAWFD010000022.1 GCA_022794615.1 Clostridia bacterium | reverse complement strand
GTTGTTGCTATTGTTGTTATTTCATCATTACTATTGCTTCCTACTGCTTTTGCCCATTGGGCAACTCCTGCATTATTATATTTTATTATCATTCCATCACGAGTACTGGCTGTTCCATTAAGAGTATTAATATCATTGTTTGCTAATACTATTCTATTATCTAGGACTATTTGTGCTGATGAAAAATATCCTCCTACTAAATATCCCCCATCTTGTGTTTCTATTACTACTCTTATGTCATCATTACCCTTTCCTCCTATTGTCTTAGACCACTGTACATTTCCATTAATATCATATTTTATTAATTCTCCATGTGCACTACCTTGATAACTTCCTCCTCCTACTAAATATCCTCCATCTTTAGTTTCAATTACTGAGTTAAAAGACATCGTTCCGACTTGTTCCCATTTGTTTTGCCCATTGTGCAACTCCTGTGCTATTATATTTAATTATCATCCCCATACTGCCATTACTAGTGTTAGAATTTGTTATACTTACACCATTTCCTAGATTAATAGTTGATACCCCAAAATAACCTACCACTACATAATCTCCATTTGTAGTTTCTATTACCGAAGATATACTATCACTTCCACTTCCACCAATTGCTTTTGCCCATTGGGCTATCCCTGTACTATTATATTTTATTATCATTCCATCGTGGGAACCAGAATTAGTTAATCCTAAATTATTTTCCAAACTTATACTACTTGATAAAAAGTTTCCTCCTACTAAATATCCGCCATCTCTTGTTGCTACTATTGATGTTATGTTATCATTTTTATCTCCACCTATTGACTTTGCCCATTCTGCTGAGGTTTCTGTAAGAGTACTATTTGATTGTATAACAGATGCATCTTTTACATTGTCTAATTCTGTTGTCAATCCTGTTTGCGTTTGAATTCCACGACTAATTATTCCTATTACTATAACTGCTAATAGAACTATTATTAAACTTATTGCAATTTTAACTTTTTTATCTTTTGATAACTTCATAATATTTTTCCTCACTTAAACTCTTATAATAATAATATTTTAATACTTATTATAGTCTTAGTAAATGGCAGAATTTTGATGTTTTATACTATTCATTGCAACTATATTACGGAAACTTCATATACATAATTTATGACATTTTATTTTCTTTTTAATTACATCTTCTTTAGTAATTCATACTTATTTTATTACACCAGTGTATTCCCTAAGCCTTTATGTATTTTCTATAAAATTCTAAGTACAAAGACTACTCCAATACAATATAAATCTATTGTATTGGAGTAGTCTTTAAGTTGAGTGTTTCTTTTTCAGTTTTTTCTTTTCATTCCTTATTGATGATTGTTATGGCACTTTTATTAATTATCAATAATATCTTTCGTATAGTTACAAAATTCTTGATATATGGCATTCAGACAGTTTGTGCTTGCTATGCCAACTACCTCTAAAAATCTTAAGGCTGAGACCTTCTGAATTTTGTCCATCATTACGAAGCATTTTTGAGGCTTATCATGGAGGAATACATCTGTTATAATTGAATGTTGGTAATCCACATCTGAATCTGTTTTTCCAGTATCAATATATACTACTGGTATTACTAAATATTGTTTCTTTCTGATTTCTTTAAATACCATTACATCTGTTATACCATGATTCTCCCCAGGCAATCCATAGCCGAAACTACATGTTACTAAATCTCCAAGTCCAACCTCTAAGATATTAGACTTTTTCATATTAAGATTTAGTTCTTCAAGTATTTCTTGTAAGTATGTATAGCGTTTTTTATCGTTGGAGAAAAAAGAATATATCATCCTAATAAATTCTTTTTCCTTGTTGCCTCTCTCTAAGCTTTTTTGAAACTCTTCGAAAATCTGTAAATGTCTACTACCTGTTTCACTATTTAGTTGTTTATTACTTTCTTTAGAATTAGTTACTCTATTGTCATCATTCTGTGTTTTAACTGTGCAAATGACTACATGTTTAAAGTCTTGTATAATAAAACCTCTGTAGTTTACAGGAACATTATGTATAACAATATTCCCTTCTTTTTCATCAATATCATACTGTTGCCTGTACTTATTCAGAATTTCTGTAAGTCCTTTTGAGTCTTCATCTTTAGGTTTTACATCTGAAAATATTATCTTCATGTTCTTTCCTTTCTGCTATTTGCTATAAACTGGTTAATAAGTTACTAACACTCTTCCCTCCTTTTTAGATTTTTTCTTTCTTGCAAATGTGCAAATAGATTTCTGCAATCTTATGTAAATATAATATCACAATTTCGTGGTAATTTCAAGCCTTTTAATTTCTTAGTTATATTATTTATATGCTTTTAATTAATTTATACCCTATTCAATATCGTATTTAGATTTTGGACTATATGTAGTATGTAAATACTTATGAGCTAAATGGCTTCCTGGTTTTTCTAAGAACTCATCATATAGCTGTTTCATTATTGGATTTTCATGTGATTTTCTAATGTTACTTTTTTCATCTATTGTATATAACGCATTTGCTCTTAACTTTCTTACATCAACTGTGGCACGTATTTTAGAACTTTTTATTGGTTGACCTCCCCCCATTACACATCCTCCTGGACATGCCATTATTTCAATAAAATGATATGGTGATTTTCCCATCTTTATTTGTTCCATTAATTTTCTTGCATTAGCTAATCCACTTGAAACTGCAATTTTTACTTCTTTTCCTGCTATATTTAATGTTGCTTCTTTTATTCCTTTTTCTCCTCTTACCTCACGATATTCTAGTTTATCTATGCTTTTATTTTCTAAAGTATCTACTGCTGTTCTTATTGCTGCTTCCATTACGCCACCTGTTGTACCAAATATTGCACCTGCTCCACTTGCTTCTCCCATAGGGTTATCAAATTTACTGTCTTCTAAATCCACAAAATCAATGTTGGCTTGTTTTATCATTCTTGCTAGTTCTCTCGTAGTTATTACATAATCTATATCTCTTTCACCATCTACTTCCATTTCCGACCTAGTACATTCGTATTTTTTAGCAATGCATGGCATTACTGATACTGTACATATTTTATTTCTGTCTATGCCATATTTTTCTGCAAAATATGATTTTATTATAGCTCCAAACATTTGATGTGGTGATTTACAACTTGATAAATGTTCTAATATATCTCCGTAATTTTTTTCTGCAAATCGTACCCATCCTGGGCTACATGATGTTATCATTGGTAATACTCCGCCATTTTGTATTCTTTTTATAAATTCATTTGCCTCTTCCATTATCGTTAAATCCGCTGCTGTATTTGTGTCAAATACTTTATCAAATCCTATTCTTTTTAGTGCTGTTACCATTTTCCCTTTTACATTTGTCCCGATTGGCATTCCGAATTCTTCGCCTAGTGCAACCCTTACGGCTGGTGCCGTTTGTACTACAACATATGTTTCTGGGTCTTTTAATTTTACCCATATATCATTTATTGATTCTTTTTCATGTAGTGCACCTGTTGGGCATGCTTCTATACATTGTCCGCAAAATGTACAATCTACATCATTTAGACTATGGTCATATGTTGTTGATATACATGACTCAAATCCTCTTTCGATACAATCTATTGCTCCTATTTCTTGTACATTCTTACATGTGGCTATACATCTTCTACATAATATGCATTTATTAAAGTCTCTTACTATTGCTGGTGATTTATCATCTATTTCATGCTTTGACATCTCTCCTGTAAATTCTACATTTAATACATTAAATTTGGTTGCTAATGCTTGTAATTCACAGTTTCCTGAACGTGTGCATGTTAGGCAGTCTTTTGCATGGTTTGATATTATTAAATCTAGTATTACATGCCTTGCTTCTAATACATTTGGTGTGTGTGTATGTACTACCATTCCTTCTTCTACTTTTTGTATACATGATGTGGCAAATCCTTTTCTTCCTTCTACTTCTACTATGCACATCCTACAGTCTCCTACTTCATTTATTTCTTTTAGGTAGCATAGTGTTGGTATGTCTATTCCTACTTCTTTTGCTGCTTCTAATATGGTAGTTCCTTTTTTTGTCTTTACTTCTATTCCATCTATCATTAGTGTGACTAAATTTTCTTTTTCACTCATATTCCTTTTCCTTTCTTTTTAAGGTTTACAATCTCCTTCGTCGATTGCATAAGTAATCCGTAACTCGCAGTTTTTACTTTACGAACGGCTTACTTAATAGCTTTAAATGGACAAGTTGCTATGCATGTTCCACATTTTATACACTTTTCTTGATTGATTGTTCTTTTTTCTCTGGCTTCTCCTTCTATTGCTTCAGCTGGACAATTTCTTTGACATAATCCACATCCCTTGCATAGTTCTTGGTCTATTGTTATTTTAGATAATTTTTTGCATTCATGGGTTTTGCATTTTTTTTCTATTGCATGCTGTTTAAATTCTTCTTTGAAATATTTCAATGTGCTTATTACTGGATTTGGTGCACTCTGTCCTAGCCCACATACACTTGCCTTTTTTATATTTTCTGCCAATTTTTCTAGTTTGTATATGTCATACTCTGTTCCTTCTCCTGAACATAGTCTTTCTAATGTTTCTAGCATTCTTTTAGTTCCTATTCTACAAGGTGTACATTTTCCACAACTTTCTTTTACTGTAAATTCTAGATAGAATTTTGCTAAGTTTACCATACATTTTGTGTCATCCATTACTATTAGTCCACCTGACCCCATCATTGATCCTATTCTTGTTAATGATTCATAGTCTATTGGTGTATCTAAGTGTTCTGCTGGTATACATCCTCCTGATGGTCCTCCTGTTTGTGCTGCTTTAAATTCTCGCCCCTTTGGTATTCCTCCTCCAATGTCATATACTATTTCTCTTAATGTTGTTCCCATAGGTACTTCCACAAGTCCTACATTATTTACATTTCCTCCTAGCGCAAATACTTTTGTTCCTTTTGAATTTTCTGTTCCTATACTTGAATACCATTCTGCTCCATTTAATATTATCTTTGTTATATTTGCCAATGTTTCTACATTGTTTATTATTGTTGGCTTTCCAAATAATCCACAATTCGCAGGGTATGGTGGTTTTACTCTAGGCTGCCCTCTTCTTCCTTCTATCGACTCTAATAACGCTGTTTCTTCTCCACATACAAATGCTCCTGCTCCTAATCTAATATCTACATCAAAGTTGAAGCCTGTTCCAAATATGTTTTCTCCTAATAGTCCATATTCTCGCGATTGTTTTATTGCTACTTTTAATCTATTTACAGCTATTGGGTATTCTGCCCTTACATATATATATCCTTGGTTTGCTCCAATTGCAAATCCTGCTATTGCCATAGCTTCTAATACGCAATGTGGGTCCCCTTCTAAAATACTTCTATCCATAAATGCTCCTGGGTCTCCCTCATCTGCATTGCAAACTACATATTTTTGTTCATTTATTTCTTGCTTAGCAAAACTCCATTTTTTGCCTGTTGGAAATCCTGCTCCTCCACGACCTCTTAACCCTGATTTTGTGATTACATCTATTACTTCATCTGAATTCATTTTTGTTAATACTTGCTCTAATGCTTTATATCCATCAAATGCAATATATTCATCTATATTTTCTGGGTCTATTACTCCACAGTTTTTTAATGCTATTCTTTTTTGCTTTTTATAAAAGTTTAAATCATCAAGCCTATTTACTGCTGAGCCATCTATATCTTTACACAGCAATCTTTCTACTTTTTTACCTTCACATATATGTGATTGTATTATCTCTTCACAATCTTCTGGTTTTACATGTGCATAGAATGTTTCTTCTGGTCTTATTATAACTATTGGTCCTTTTGAACATAACCCAAAACATCCTGTCATTATAACTCTTACATTTTCTATGCCTTTTTCTTTTAGAATTCTTCTAAAATTTTCTAATATCTCTGGTGATTTTGACGAAGTACATCCAGTTCCATGACATACTAATATATGTTTTTCATATGTATTAGCTTTCTCATTTACTCTTAAATCTAGTTCTTTCCTTTTTGTTTCTCTTATTTTTTTAATTTCTTCTAGAGTTTTCATACTACCTCCTTGTACCTTATATGACATATAAGTTCTTATATAATTTTATACTTTATTACTTTTGTTGTAATTCGTCTAGTACCTTATCAAATTGTTGTACTGTGGCATTTCCGTACACTTCATCATTGACCATAAAAACTGGTGCTAATCCGCATGCTCCAACACATCTTACTTCGTCAATTGAAAACTTCCCATCTTCTGTTACTTCTCCTGGTTCTATTTTCAATCTTTCTTTTGCTCTGTCTAATATCTTTTGAGATCCTTTTACATAACATGCTGTTCCTAAGCATATAGATATATTGTATTTCCCCTTTGGTGTAAGCGTAAATCTTGAGTAAAATGTTATTACTCCATAGATTTCTGCCATTGGAATTGATAGATATTCTGATATTACTATTTGTGCTTGTTTTGGTATATATCCATATTTTTCTTGGACATCATTTAGTATTGATATTAATTGATTTTTTTCTTTTGGATATTTTTCTAGTATTCTGCCTGTTTCTTCTTTTACTTTTTTGTTAATACATGTTTCTTCCATATCATTCCTCCTATTATTTGTGTCACGGGGACGTTCTTTTTGACACATTTTTTGAATTCGTTTGTTCTTTTAATTATATTATTGTTATACTGCGATTATATCAGAACTTTTTTATTGCTTCAATAATTTGTCGAAATTTCTGTAATTACAAAAAAAAGAAACACTATTTGCAATAGCATTTCTCTTTTATATTTACTTTATTTTTCTTTATCCAAGTTCTTCTAATTCTTGTTGTGGTGTGCTTGCAACTGGCTCTTTTTTTACTGATGGTTTTGCACTACTTAGTTCTTTTCTTCTATTGTTTGCACTATAAATTAATCCGCTATATTCTGTAGTTGAAATTTTTCCTTCTCTTAATTCTTCTCTAGCATTTGTAAGTATATTATCTAAGCCATCTTTATCTGAGCTTGATATTTGTCTTCCTATATCCTTATACGCACTTGTTACTTGTATTTCTTTCTTAAATTTATTTTCTCTTTTTCTTGCTTCTCTATTTTTTAAATCTTCTGCTATTATTTCTGCTCCACTCTTTCCTTTGTCAAGCTTGTTATTATTACTCCTTTTTATTGTATTTGATATTCTTTCTGTTATACTAGCTATAAATCCTTTCTTTACATTTGCTATATTAAACTCTTGAGCATAATTAGCACATTCTAAAATTCTATTTTTTTCTTCTGCTGATATATTTTTATTTGTATGTAGCCCCTTTAAGTTATATAGAACATTTGCTGAATTCTTATTTTCTTTAGACATGTCTGGTTTTAAAATACTCTGTATATATTTCATAGTCTCGTTAGTTCCATATCTATCATCATATTTCATCCATGCTAATACAACGGATGCATCTACATATCCTAATTCTTCTACATCTACTCCTATTTCTTGAGAGATGAAATTTTTAACAGCCTTATCGCTATATTTCCCTCTTTTTATAATTACAATTTTTCCATCTTTATCTTCTGCTAGATAGCTATCTTTCTTAGCTACATATGTTAGTCTTGGGTATTGTTTTGATTTATTTTTTCCACTACCTAACATCTTTATGGATTTTTCTTTTATGCTTATTTCTGCATCGTGCTCATTTACATTTAGTATTTCTCTTTCTTCAGGAGTTAATTGTTGTTCAGGCTTTGGAGTTGGTTTTTGCTCAGGTTTCTGTACTGGATTTGGGTTTGGCTTTTGCTCAGGTTTCTGTTCTGGATTTGGATTTGGCTTTTGCTCAGGTTTTTGAGTCGGATTTGGCTTTGTTTCTTGTCCTTGTTTTTTATTTTCTTCTTTCTTCTTAGCCTGTTCCTGTTTTGCTTTTTCTAGTTTCTTCAAAAATTCTCCTACTTTTTTTACATCTTGTACCTTATCTAAGGTTTCTTCCCATTCATCTTCTAATAATAACATACTATAATCTGCTCTTTCTCCTTCTTTACCATACATTTTTTTTAATATGTCATTTATAAAGTTTTCGCTTTCAAAATCAATGATTCCATATACTTTATCAAAATCCTCTAAGTCTGATTTTGCACTTTTTACATTTTTATTGGCTATTCTCTTTTCTCTTGATAAGCTTTTTTTCTGTTCTATAATTTCTTGTTGTTCTTTATCCAATGTCTTAAATGTTCTACTTTCTGGTTTTAATTTTAATGTAGCTATTGAATTTTTAACTTCTTCTAAATCTTTCTTAATGTCTTTCATTTTTGCTTGAATAGCATTTAGTCTTTCCTTCTTAGCATTCACTTTATCCTCTAACTCTTGTCTATATTCATTAATAGCATCTTTACAATTTTGAATAGCTTCTGCCCTAGCATTCTCTTTTTCCTCTATTAATGATTGTTCTTCTTTTTCTTTATCAGCTTCTAATTTATCTATTATAGTTTGTCTTATCATTTGTTGTATTTCTGGTGTTAACATATCATTTTCTTCTTTACTTACATCATTGTTGTTATTTTTGAATGCTATATCATATTGTTTTATATTATTTATTTTATTTTGCATATTTAAATTATTTGCTACTATTTTCTCATTAATATGTGATTCAAGTACTACAAATGATTTTATTATAGGTCTTAACTTTTTATTAAAATTTGTTTTTCCAAGCCTTATTAATTTTTCAGGTTCTTTTGTTTTATTCTCTTCCATTTTATTCTCCCTTCGTTTAGTATCTATATACCTATAGTTTATTTTAACATAGCTTGACATAATTTGCAATACTTTTTTACCAAAATTTACATAATTCAAAAATATACCTTATTTACTAATTAATTATACTGTTAAACTACTATAATATGCATTATATAGCTTGCTGTAATATCCTTCTGATTTATTAACTAATTCATTATGGCTACCTTGTTCAATGATTTCTCCATTGTTTAGAACTATAATTTTATCAACCCCAACAATTGTAGACAATCTATGTGCTATAAAAATAGATGTTTTTTCTTTTGAAATTTTGTCAATTGATTTTTGTATTGATTCTTCTGTTTTTGTATCTATATTTGCTGTCGCTTCATCTAATATGAAAATAGAAGGATTATGTGCAAAAATTCTAGCAAATGCTAATAATTGTTTTTGACCTGCTGAAAAAGAACTTCCTCTTTCTCGTGCAATTTCTGCTGTTCCATTTGGTAATGAATTTATAAAGTCTTCTGCTGAAGATAATTTTATAACATCTTCTAGTTCTTCATCAGATAAATGCTCATTTAGTTGAATATTATCTTTAATAGTTTTTGCAAATATAAATGGGTCTTGTAAAATGATTCCTATATTTTTTCTGAGATATCGTAAATTAATATCTTTAATATTTACTCCATCTAATAAAATTTCTCCCTTTTGTATTTCATAGAAACGGTTTATTAGATTTATTATAGTAGTTTTTCCTGAGCCTGTTCTACCTACTAAAGCTATACTTTGTCCTGGCTCTATTGTAAAGCTAACATTTTTTAAAATCCAGTTTTCTCCCTCATATGCAAACCATACATTCCTAAATTCAATTTTTCCCTTTATTTCTTCTAACTCTATTCCCTTTTCAAAGTCTTCTAAATACTCTTTACGTTCTAAAATATCATATATCTTATTTATTGATACTGTTGCTTCTTGTATAGTTTCAAAATTTTCTACAATTCTGTTAATTGGTGAGAATATTTGTTTAATATATGTTATGAACATGTAAATAACTCCAACTTCTAGGTTTATTCCAAAAATATGATTTGCTGTAACCCAAACTATAAGTGATACCCCTAAATTCTCAAATATGTACATCATTGCAACTAGCATTCCTTCTGTAAAGGCTGTTGGTATTCTTGATTTCCAAAATTCATGGCATAATTTATTACATTCTTTTTCTTTTTCGTATTGCCTGTTAAATATTTTGATTAATTTTACTCCATATATTGATTCTGCTAAGAAGATGTTTAATTTTGTTTTTACATGCTTTGAATATTCTCTTACTTTTTTGCTTACTTTTGTGATAATTATTGATGTAATAAGTACTAAAGGAATTATTAAAAAGCATAATATTGCTAACCTATAATCTAATGCTATCATCATTCCTGCTAATGCTATTATCATTATAATGTCTTTTACAATTGTTGTTATTACATCTTTGAAAAATGTTATAATATCTTCTACATCACTAGTAATTCTGACAAATAATGTTCCTGATGGAGTTCTATCATGAAAAGGTATATTTGCATATTGTATGTATTTATATAGTTTGTTTCTCATTGTATATACTACATTTTCACCCATCATACTTGTGGCTGTAGTAATTACAAAATTTAATATATTTCCAATTAATACAATTGCAATATATATTCCTCCTATAATACCAACTGTCATTATTCCACTCTGCCAAATGTTATTATTTAAGTAATTATCAATTACTAATTTTATTAAATATGGTTTTACTACTTCTCCTATATTTATGATAATAGCTAAAATAGATATAATTACTATGGCCTTAGTTTGTGGTTTTAACATTTTTGCTATTCTCTTTAAGGTTTGGTTTTTCATTAGTTTTCTTTCTCTCCTTATTTTATATTCTCATTTTCTATTCACTTTTCTATGCTAAAATACCTGTTTCTTCTTTTGTAGATTGTTGTTCATAAAAGTCATGATATATTCCTTTTTGGTTGATTAATTCTTCATGTATACCTCTCTCTATAATTTTTCCATTATCTAATACAATTATTTCATTGCTATGTTTTACATCTGACACTTTATTAGAAATTATTATACAAGTCTTTTCTTCTGACAGTTCTCTTATATTTTCTATTAACTTTTCTGATGTTCTATTATCTAAAGCTGAGAAAGTATCATCAAATATTAGAATTGTACTGTTTTTCAAGAATGCTCTTGAAATTGCAACTCTTTGCCTCTGCCCTCCTGATAAATCTCCTCCTCTTTCTCCTATTACAGTTTTAAGTCCTTCTGGCATATGTTGTATATCTTCATATACTATAGCCTTTTTAGTACTTTCTTTAATATCGTCTTCTTCATATTCTTCTTTGAATAAGCATATATTGTCTTTTAGTGTTGTGGAGAATAAGAAATTGTCTTGTGTGATATAGCATATGTTGTTTCTTAGAACTTCGATTGGTATATCATTTATGTCTCTTCCATCAATTTTTATTTTTCCATTTGGTATACTATATAATCTTGTTATTAAATTCATTAATGTTGTTTTTCCGCTTCCAATTGTTCCTATAATTCCTAGAGTTTTCCCTTTTCTTACATCTATATTAATATTTTCTAAAGCTTTATCTAGTACTCCTGGATAATGGAAACTTAAATCTGTTATTTCTATGTTTCCTTCTAATTTTTCTTTTTTTAGATTGTTTTTTGTATTACTCTTTTCTACATCTAGTTTAAATACTTTATCTAATCTTTCATAAGCTATTTGAGCTCTTTTAAATCTTGATATAATCTGTGGTATCCAATTTACTGGATTAACAAATAACCCAATATATCCGTTGAATGTTACTAACTCTCCAACTGTTATTTTTCCATCTAACACTAATTTAGCCCCAAATAGTAGTGAAATTGCATAACACATTCCAAAACATATTTGTATACATGTTGATAATAAATTTGAGTATACATCTACTGTATTATTGCTTTGGCGAACTAATTTATTCTTTCTAATAAAGTCCTTTAATTGACTTCCTTCACATGAGTATGCTTTTGTTGTGCGTACACTATCTGTACTTTCTTGTATATATTCAGACATTTCTGTGAATTTGTCTTGTGCTTTTTTAAAACTGATTTCTACATATTTTTTTATTTTTACTAAAAGTATTGATGCTATTATTATTGGAATCATTACAGCAAATGTTAAATATATGTTGACACCACTTGCCATTCTATATATTGCTATTATAAATGTAAAAAATGTCCTTGCTCCATGACTTATTATTCTATATACTGTACTTCTTATTTCATTTGTGTCTTTTACAAAGTATGACATTATTTCTCCATTTTTAATACTTTGTATGTTCTGAAGCTTTAATTTTAGGAATCTTTGGAACAATTTTGATTTTATATCTCTTTCTACTCCTCTTGAAATATAGGTTTCTAAGTATTTCCATATCAATCTATTAAGCAAGTAAACAATACATATTACTAAAAGGTAATATGTATTGTTTACTATAATTTGTTTATTTGCTTCTATATCATAAAATAAGTCAATAATGTTTCCTATAATTGCTGCTGGTATTGTTAATATATATATGTTAAGTCCCATTAATATGATTTGTATTGGTATTTGCCATTTGTATTTTTTTAGAGAATCTATTAATACTTTTTTCATCTAACTTCCTCTTCCTATGTATCTTAAGTTTTATATCCATTGTTTTTATTGTATAATTTTTTATTTATTTTTATCTTGTTCTATAAAGTTATATAATGTTTCTGCATTAAACCCTATACTTTGGTTTTTCTGCATTCGGTTGTTTTCTTTAAAATTATTTAATATATTCATTAGTTCTGCTTGTTCATGAAAATTAAAATCATCTAAATCTTTCATATTTATCTCTCCTTATTTATGCTATATCATTATAACTTTTTGTTTTCTTCTCCTATTTTAGGACTTTATTATACTAAAATATAACTAATCTTACAAGCTTTTTTATAATTTTTTCTTATTTTATGTCTATATATATATAACTTTTTTCATATACTGTTACACCAGCTTGGGGCATTTGTCTTGTTATTATGGATTCTTTGTTAGTTTCTTCTGTTTGATTGTTTATATTTATTTGTAAATTATACTCTTTTAATATTTTTTCTGCTTCTTGTATTGTCTTCCCTTCTATTTCTGGTACTGTTATTTCATTTCTTAGTTCTACTTCTTCTTTGTTTCCTTGTTGTATGTTTAAGTATGGCAATATCTCTGATAATATTTGACCTCCTAATGGTGCTGCGACACCTCCTCCTTGGGTAATTTTGACAACACAAAAATTATAAATTTACTACTTGTTTTTCTAGTGTTATTTTATTATTCTCTATGTATTCTAAACATCTTTTAAATTCATCCTCAAATTTAAACTTTATTTTTATATCTCCATTTTCTTTTACATATATACATTTCTCTTTAGCCTTTCAATGTCATTTTCATATTTTTGTTTATATTCTAAATATTCTTCTCTTGTAATATCTTCATTCTTCCAATCTTCATATAATGTTCTTTTAAAATTTGATATTTTGGAAATCTCATTTTGTTTTTCTATAATCATATTCTCTGTTATCTGTGGGCAATTAATAGTCGCCCCTATGCTATTTATTTGTTGTACAATTTCTTCTGTGTCAATTAATAAATTAATGTGAAAATTAATGGCTTTCAAAACTGCTTTTTCCAAGTTCTCCACTTTAATAGAATGTTTTGTACAAAGATTATTTGATTTTTTTCTATAGGTACTACAAATATAATATTCATACTTATTTCCACTTTTATTGGTACTGCTTTTCTTGTTCATTGCTCTTTTACAATCGCTACACCTTAGAAAACCTGCCCATACTGATAATTCTTTTGTTTTTTGAGATACCTTTGTATCTCTTTTGCTCAGTTCTTGTGCTTTTTCAAAAGTTTCTTTATCAATTATTGGTTCATGAGTATTTTCTACCTTTACCCATTCTTCTTTTGGAACAGATTCTACTTTATGTACTTTATAGCTTTTCGTTCTTCTTTTTCCTTGAACTGTATTGCCTATATATACTTCATTGTTTAAAATATTTCGTACTGTAGAAGGTGTCCAAGTATATGTATTATCTTGAATTCCATAGTTATTATAATTCTGTACTAGTTCTAATTTCTTATGTCCTGTAGGGTTTAAAACACCTAGATCATTTAATCTATGACAAATTGCTATCTTTCCTAATCCTTCATTTACATTCCAATTAAATATATTTTTTATAATATTTACAACACTCTTATCAATTATTAACTTATGCTTATCCTTTGGATTTTTGATATATCCATAAGATGGAAATGCCCCTATGAACTCGCCTTTTTTCTTTTTTCCGTTTAATGATGTTCTTATTTTAATAGATGTATCTCTACAATATTCATCATTTATTAAATTTTTAAATGGTACTAGAATTGTATTTGTACTTGATGGATTTTTAAAACTATCTACAAAATCATTAATGGCAATGAATCTTATATTAAATAATGGAAAAACTTGCTCTATATAATTTCCTACTTCTATATAATTTCTTCCAAGTCTTGATAAATCTTTTACTAATACGCAATTAATATTTCCATTTCTCATATCTTCTAGTAATTTTTGAAATGAAGGTCTATTAAAATCTGTTCCTGTAAATCCATCATCTATATAAGTATCATAAACTATTAAATCATCATGTTCTTCTATGAATTCATTTAGCAATGTTTTCTGACTTGTTACACTATTACTTTCTTGTTTTTCTTTTCCGATTATCTTCGTCTTCTTGTGAAAGCCTTATATATAATGCAACAGACCATTTCTTATTTTTTATAGTATTATTTTCATTAGAAGAATACTTTGATTTTCTTCCTGCCATTATCTTTTTTCCCTCCCTTCTTTCGTTTTAAAATATTTAACATACACTCTTCAAAAGTTTTATTACTTTTAGAATATATCATCTCTATATCCATATTATCCGTCTTTATTGTATATGGATTTTTTTTATTTAATAAATACTCTATAATTTTGCTTTTTTCTTTCAAACCTTATATCCCTTTCCTTTTTCATTTGTTAAAGTTTATTAACTTTGATTATTTTTTATTACTAATTTGTCCTTTTACTAGATAATTCCAAATTACTATTCAAAATGTAACCTTTTTGAAAAATTTTTTAACTTCGCTACTAGGTATATGTCACCATTTTATAAAAAGTCGGAAAATTTTATAAACTTTTTTAAACTTTTTTAATATGTATCTGCCATTTGGGAGTCAAAAGGTATGATTTTCAGAAAAATTGCATAAAAAATAACTAGAAATTAGCATTTTACTAATCTCTAGTTTTATACTTTGCAGGATAATATTGGATATTATTTTCGAAATCATCATCTTCTTGTTTTGAATTTAAGAAAAGATTATTGAATTCTCTTTCTCGTATTTCTGAATCAATTTTTTAGCCTGTTCTGCTTGTTCTATGTTTCCTAACCAAATAGTACTATCTTCTTTTTCTGTACTGTAAGAAATATTGAAAGATACACCTACAGAAATACTTTGGCGAACACGTGCATTTCCTACATTATAGTTTATTCTAGTTGTCTCATTTTTTATTTTAATTTCTTCTACATCACATGCACTAATAATAGTGCAATATGGATATCTATAATATACCCAAAAATCTTCTCCAACTAAAAGACGAGCTGGATATTTATCTGTTGTTGGATTTTGAAAAGTTTTTACATCATAACTACCTTTTTCCATTTGATTGTTGAATAAATCTTTTTCTTCTTTATCTGTTAATGTATTTTCTATTGCTTTTTCATAGACTAATCTTACCTTTTTTATAGAAGTAGTCTTTGTTTGTAAGTAGAAACACAACCAAATAAAAAATGAAAAAAAACACCCAATCAAAAAATGCACTCGTATAATATAAGAGAAATCATATCCTGCTAAGATTCCAATTCCCACCATTATTGCAATACATAAAGCTATCCAAAGTGGTACCTTTTTCATTAATTGTTGATTCAATTTGTGAATTTCTTTTTGCATTTCATTCATTTCTTTATCTAACCATAATTTTGTTTGTTCATTCATTTTCTTTCCTCTTTTCACTATATTTTTTGCTCTTTTATATTATTTTTATTTTAACATAATACTCCAATTTCTACAACCCCATATAAGCATTTATCATTTTACACTATTGGGTAGAGTTTAATTTCCCCACAAAATAGATTTTTGTGTTTTTTTAGTTTTAGCGTTGACATAATTTGATGATTTATGTTATAATCGTACACATGTTAATTTGAAAGGAGAAATTATGGCAGATGACGGCTAGGCGGAACAATCGTATCCTAATTTATGTTGTATATATAATATGTTGTATATTTACAATTAGCATATCAACATTATTTTCAAAGATTATATTTAAAGTTGATATACATCCAAAAGGGATACAAGAGAATTATCAAAAAATTGCACAAGAGAAATTTACGATTACTGCTCAAAAGATAAAATTTCCAACTGAAGCTGACTTTATGGAATTAGACAAACTTTATGATGAAATTCTAAGTAGCATTACTAATACACAAAAGTTATCAGAACAAATTAGAATACTTTATGATAAAGCACAAAATGCTGTAGTATGTAGTACAACTCATAAATATTTCAATTTATTAGATGAGAATTTTAATCTTTATAAAGAACAAATATCTATAATTCAAGAACAGATATCTTTGTTTGAAGAACAATATGCTTTGTGCTTAGACTTAATTTCCAACATTCCTGAATTTTCTGCATTACATGAAGAAATGTATAATGAATTTGCAGAAGAGTTTGAGGATAAGTATGAATTTATTTTAGCACAAAGTAAATTATATCCTAAAGAAAAAGAAGAATTATTGAATTATTTTCTTGAATCTAAGCAACTTGCTAATGACCTCTTCGAAGAATACTTTGATCTTATGTGTCATATTGTATATGCTGAAGCAGGAATATGTCCTGAAATGGAACAATGTTATGTAGCAAATGTTATAGAAAATAGGATAAAACATTGGTATTACCCTGATAACATATATGATGTTGTATATCAATCTGGGCAATACACTCCTGTTAGCAGTGGTTCTATTAATAATACCCCCTCTGAGGAAGTTATTCAAGTGGTATCAGATTATCTCCATGGGTATATAGATACTGGAATGCCTGATGATGTAGTTTTCCAATCTAAAGACATTCAAGGGAATTCACGCATCGTTTGGCAACATATGAAAAGCGGGCATTACTTCTGCTATTTTTAATATCTTCTGAAACATCAAAATAACAGTATGGTCTATTTGACCATACTGTTCTCTTTTTTCCGCCAAAAAGCTCTCAATATATATTGAGAGCTTTGGCTATTTTGAGACATTATTATGATGCCGATTCATTAGGTCTCTTGTCTGCAATAGATGTTATACTGCTTTTATCTCCTTCGCTATCATAGTTCATATCTTCTGCCAAGAGAGTAGTGTGTTGTTCTGAGCTTTCATCAATGTTATTTTGTTCTTTTGTAATTTCTGCTTCTTTTTTTGTCCTTTCAATTTTCCTTCTTCTCATATCGGAAATTTTTTTAACTACCCACATAACAATATTTATTGCAAAGTATAGTGCTGCTGTTAAAGCTCCCCACGCCGCCAATCCATCAACTATCGAATCATTGCGTAACTTTTTATAGAACTGCTTCATGTATTGTGCCTTATTTTCATAATTTTTTTTGGTATCAATAACATGATAGTTTTCGTCTAATGTAACAGTTATTTCTGCTACAAAAGACCCTGTTGTTCTCCAAGCTCTTAATATAGTTTTTTGTCCTTCTGTATATATCTCATAATCTGTTACATATTTCCGAAATTCTTTTATATCCAGTCCTATGTCTTCGATAAGACAAGGCTCAATTCCCTCTTCAGGGTTTTCTTCCGTTTTATTCTCTTGATTTTCCTCCTTAGGGCTACCTTCTAATGCCACTTTCATTATGTCATATTCATCTTCGGAATAATTTACAGGTCCGTCGCCATATAGCACTGTGTTATGGTCATATGCTCCACCTATGCATATAGGAATGCTAATTACCATATACAGGATTACGATTCCTACTTTGTACAGGGCCTGCTTAAAATCTGCGTATTTTTCTACTATTGACTTTTGTGGCTTCTCTTCCCGTGTTGTCTCCTCCTTTTCAGCTGTTGTTACTTCCTGAATCGATACATTGTTGTTCTTTTTCATTTCTGTCTCTCCTTTTGATTTCTTCGCCAATTGGCAAAATTAATAAGTTGCTTGTGCGAAATTTTCTCGCAAACTCTTTCCATTATACCATAGTATTAAGATGATTACAATACAATATTGCAAAAATTTATGTTAACATTTAAACACACTAGATAATATCAAAATCTAGTGTGTTCGTTTTTATCTTCAAATAGCTACTTAATAACTATTCTATTTTATATTAAGCACTTTCATTCTAATAAAGAAAATTATTGCAAATATACTACATACACCTATAGCTACAAATACAATAGTATCAGTCACTCCTGTATTAGGTAATCTTCCTGTATTTTCATTACTAATATTACCAGGTTTGTTCACATTAGAAGAGTCTGAATTATTATTATCCTCATTATTACTACTATTGTTATCTATTATCGTTACTTTAATAGATTCATTAGATTTAGCTGGTACATCAATTACTGCTGTTGAGCCAGAAAAGTTAATTAATTCTATAGTAGTATCTCCTGGTTTAGCATCTGCTTTTACCTTAAAAGTTATAGTTGCAATATCTTGTGCTGTCTTTACAACTTCAGCATCATCTGTATTACCTGTAATTAGTCCACCTTGATAAAGTGGTTTTTCCCATTTGCCTATACCACTTGCTGACACATATTCTAAAACAGATGAGTCAAATTTTAAATTAGCTGTATATGATCCTATTCCATTTTCTGCACTTTCAATTGCAATATCTTTTAGTCCTATTGTAATAGTAATATTTTCTCCTTTTTTTGCTTGAATACTACTTGCTTTTAATGTAGTTCCAAAGCTATCATTTACTGCATAAACTTTTGTAGTAACTACTAGTAATAATATCATTAATAATATACTAATCGTTTTTTTAATTTTTATGTTATTTTTCATACCTTTTTCTCCTTTATATTATATTTTTCATATGTTGTATCTAAAATATCATTGTGCCAACATTTGCTTTAATACTAATCTTTTTATTAATAGAAGGTCTGTTGCTGTTATATTGCCATCACCATTAATATCTCCTGCTACAAATCTATCTCCTGCTAAAATCCATTCTTGCCTTTGTCCTGCTACTAAATGTCTTTTTATTAATAAAAGGTCTGTTGCTGTTATCTTTCCATCTTTATTTACATCTCCTATTTTGCCTTCGTCTGGATTTTCTTGCTCTTTCTTAATCCAATCTACCTTTGCTGTTGCTGTTCCCCTATTTCCAGCTTTGTCCTCAAATTCAAATGTAAACTCTCCATTCTCTATAAATATATATGCTTTACTAGCACCATTGTTTAAAATTGTTATTGTCTCGCTTTCATTTATTAAAGTAACTATTACTGGGCTATCTGTAGTTTCTTTAGTACTATATTTTATTTCTGCTGTTGGTGCTATTCTATCAATCCAATCTACTTTTGCCTTATGATGTTTTACTTCTTCATTGTCAATATCTGAGGCATCCTTATATTCGAATGTAAACTCTCCATTATCCATAAATGTGTATTCACTCTGTCCATTATTATTTATAATTTCTGCAGTTATTTTTTCACCTTCATTATTAATTATATATGGATTAATAGTAGCTATAACATTTTTATTTGTTGATTGTGTGATGTCATAAGTAATATCACTTGCTAAAATTATACTGTTATTGTCAATGTAATCAACTTTAATACTTTTGTAAGCTACATTGCTTGCTTTATCAAGAAGTCTAAATTCATATTCTCCACTTGTTTCTAGAACATATTCTAATGGATTTGTTATAGCCTGTTGTAAGCCTCTTAAAGTCTCCTTTTCAGCATCAGTTATAGTTACACTATTACCTTCACTATCAAAATACTCTTCTCCTACAACTATACCATTTTCTAATGTAGTTATATACTCTTCAACCGATGTTACATTACCAGTTGTATTTTTATATGTTATTTTATTAATAATTCCATTTTCGTTAACATTAACTACCTTATATGCATTACCTGATGAGTCTAAATATGAAATATTTGATACTTTTCCATTCTGAACTTCTATATAATTTATTTTGTTATTATTTTCATCTAATAAATATACATCTTCACTAATATTATCCAATAAAATAAGTAACTTCTTATCACCATTTAATTCATATTTTACATCAGCTGTTGGTCCATCTTTATCAATCCAATCTACTTTAGCAATACTACTTCCTTTATTTCCATTCTCATCTTCAAATTCAAATGTAAATTGACCATTTTCAGTAAATACATATGTATCTTTTCCGTCATTATTAGTTATTGTTATTTTTGTACTTGGATTTATAAGTCTTGCTATTACAATGCCATTGGTTTTATCAGTTGTACTATATGCAATACCTGCTGTAGGATGAGGGTCTTTAGTTAAGTCTTGGTAGAAATTAAATGCTCTTGCACTAAACCAATTACCATTTGTTCTGTCTGCAACTATTTTTACATATTGAACTTCTTTTGGATTTTCAATTTCAAAACTTTTAGTATTAGTTATAGCATCTGCAATTGTATTTGCTTGGTTTGTATAGGTTATTCCTGTTCTTTGTGATAATATCTCCCAGTTTTCTCCATCCATACTTCCCCAAATAGTTCCATCATAAATTTTTCCATTTCCGCCACCTGCTGGCACAAATTCTACGGCTGATAAGTACACTGGGTTGTCTAATTTAATTTCAATAAAACGATTTGTATCTGTTCCATTCCATGCTGAGTGCCATCTTGTATTATAATTTCCATCTATTGCATTTATAGCTGCTCCTGCATTGTTTACCGCCTCTGTTGAAACACTATTAATATTTAAGTGTGATACAGGAATATATTTTCTTGTATCTGGTTGATTATCTTCAGTAAAATTAAATGTAGATGGTGTACTACTAGCTAGTCTTGTTCCAGTTGCTCCTTGTCGTAATTGTACAGTTTTGTCACCTGTTAAATCAGGTGATGATACACTATATGGAATCCATGGGTCATTTTCTGAATAACGCCATTCTGTACTTAAATTTACTCCTATCATTCTGTTTTCTAAATCACTTGCAAATAAATTTGCGGGAAGTCCTTGTGATTCTTGTATGTCTATTTTATATATATTTTCTTCACTATAGTCTGTACCTACAATATGAACATATATATCATTTTCAGATGTTATTGATTCAATTTCGCTTTGTGTTAAACTATGTTTTAATTCTTCTGCTGTAGATGAAACTTCATTCCATTTTGTTTTTCCATCTAAGCTATAATCCCAACGTACACCATTTCCTTCAAATCTACTTGATAATACTATTTTTCCTGCATCTGCTCCATCAAATGAGAATGTTGCTAGTTGTGTATCTATTTGTCCTAATAAATATGTAGCTAATCCCCTAGTTACGTTTGGTTGTAATACTGTTGAAGTACCTCCATTTGGATAATCTTTTGCTTCTGTTAATATTTTTGTTTGTAGTATTGTAAATTTAAACTCATATTCATCACTTGTTAATTTTGTTTTTATATAATTTGATAAATTATACATTGGGAATGGGAAACATTTTAAAGCTTCCATCATTTCTTCTTCTAGTCTATAGCAATCTTCTTCTGTTTTAGTAGAATCTTCTACATATAATTTAGCAAGTCCTGCCCATGCATCTAAGTTAATTGATTGGATTTGTATGGCTTCCCTATATATTTGTTCTTGTTTTACTTTATCATCTTTATATACATCAACTGTCATTAATAGTTCTTCAGCTTTTACAAAGTTATTATAATCATTTAATGCTTCTTGGGCTAATATTATATATGGTACATTATATCCTTGTACATATGTTCTATCATTTCCCCATCCTAAAAGCATTCTTTCACCTTTTTCTGAGTAAGCCCATCCTGATACATCATTGTCAATTCCCCATAATCCTTTTCCTTCTGCATTTTGATTATAATAAAGAAGTGCTGCATGTCCTGGTTGTCCAATTACTGCTGATGGAATCGCATGTACACCACGAATACAATGTCCAGATTTTGATATACCACCACAAACAGCTCCTGTACCAAATTTATTTCTAAAATTCATCCATAGTTTATATACATATCCATTGCTTGTATCATTTCTATATGGTATATATTCAAATAATCCTTTTATATATTCATTTCCTTCTTCATCTATTTTCTTTACTCCAAACCATTCATTAAAATACTCTTTATTTTGTTCATCATAATAAACAGGATTTGCATAATTAGGCCATACATATGCCATATAAGGATGTGGCGTTAATAATCCCCATACATTACTTGGCGCATCATTTATTTTTGATTGTGTGTATTCGTTTAACCATAAAACTTCTTCATCATCAATTGCAGTACACATAATCCATCTCATTTCTTCAATGTTGAATGTCTCAAACCATGGTGTTATATTTACTGTTTCTGTCGCTTTAAACTGATCATTGTTATACATTTGTTTATAAAGTGCATAACGAGTTATAGAATCTGATTGATTAAATTCAGAATTTTGCATCCATAGACCTACTCTTGTGGAGTGTGTTAATGAAAGTGTAATTACCATTCTTTTATAAAGGTTTCCTTTTGTTGTTGGCCAATTTAAATTTTTCTTAACTAATAACTCTTTACCTGCATCTGATATTTGTGTAGTATCATTAAAATCATCTTTATATTCTTTTAATAATCTTGTTAGTTCTTTTAATGAATTAAAGTAGCCACCACTAGGTGTTCCCCCTAATATATAATAACGAAGATTTTCTAAATCATTCATAAGCCACTCTACTGTTTCTTTATTGGCTGGATCGTCTTGTATAAATCTTTCTAGTGCATAGTCCCCTACACTAGCTATAAATTTCCTTTGTAATACCAATAATTCATAGTTTGGGTCTGATAAATCTTTATTAGCGTAATCCTTAATTCTTTGATCATATGTTTCAACACTTGGATATGTTGGTTCTTTTTCTCTGTAATTATCTGTAATAAGCATTGGGTCTATATATACAGCATGGTCACTTGCATTATTTGCATTAGCAACAGCTGTAAATCTAAGATATTTTGCTCCTCTAATATCTATTTTTATAAATTCTGCTTCTTCCCCTGGCATATATACTCTATCAGGGTCACTTTTTAAAGTCCAGTGACTTGGACCTTCTTTATAGAATGTATCTTCATCAGATGTATATATCCAAAATTTAACACCATCACCTCTAGTTGATGTTTTATTTAAACCTACATACATTGTTAAATAATGATATTTTTCACTATATTCACTTATATTAAAATATACTTCTGATTGAGCATGTGCCCATATACCATAATCAAATGGATAATATGCTCCTTCTATTTTTATTTGTAATTTTGCATGTGTGTTATCTTCATTTTTTCTAATTTGATCCCATCCTGCTTTAGATTCAGAGCGCCAGTCTAAATCTGTTAATCTAAGGTATTCCCCTTCATTAGGATCTTCTTCTACTTCATTAGATTCTTCTTGAGATTCATTATTTACTGCATCTCCATTAGGATTTTCTGGAGACTCATTATCTTCTCCATTTTCATTAGTAGTTGCAGATGCTGTACTATACAATGAATTTTCCTTCGATATTTCAGTTGTTTCTTCCTTTCTACATATTATTGTAAATATGCATAGAGCACAAAATAAAAGTACTAATACTGTAATGATTATTCTAATTATCTTATTATTTATTATCCTTTTAGTTTGTTCTTTCATAGTTTCCTCCTTTGTTTTATACATTAAATACTTTTTTACTTATATCAATCATACCACTTATTTGTTACAATACTGTTAAAAAATTATTAAAAAATGAAGTCATTTTTGTTAATTTATTATTACTTTATTGTTACTTGTTTATTTCAATATTGCTATATAGTTTCTGTATATCGTTTTTCCCTAGAAACAGTTACTTATCTATTTCGTATATCTACATATTTTTTTAAATTATATTAACAATTTTTGACAAATTTATATTAATATAGTATTATGTTAACATAACATATAGTGTGATGGTAGTCTTTCTATTTAGCTATTATCATTAAAAATACGAAAGGTAGGTATACAACATGCAGAACAGCAAAATTGGTCATATTATTTTGAAAGGAGGTACAATTGAAGATCTTCAAAAGGAATTTCCGGATTTTCCTTCTGAGAACATAAGCGAATATCTTATAAATCTTGGATATGCAAAATCAACAGCCCAAACATATTCAAGTATCTTGAACTCAAATGTCACAAAAAAGGAAAACAAAGTGACTAAATCCATGAGCTCCAAGAAAAGCAAGCAAGCACCCCCACTGCAAATACAGGCTTAAATCCTGATATTGCAGAAGAAGTTCAACAGTCAAAAGCCTCTAAAAGCACTCTTTCTCATTCTGAACATGCTGACTTCGATAATATTTTGGTCGATACATGTGCATTGGCCTACGAAGACTGCTTGGAAGTAATTGAGAATGCAAAGCAAGTTACATTTATTTTCTCGACTTTGGAAGAAATGGATAAGAAAGATCAGCAAAGTCTTAATAAGATATTGCGGCAGTCAGGCATAGTTCCTACAGATTCCCAATTAAAATTCTTAGCCTACAATATACGGAAATATACTTCAGAAATTTTATCTAATTCTGATAAATTTATGTTATCGAGATTTTCCGGATATCCTGGCACAAATTATGTGAATAATAAATTACTCCAGTACTTATCCATACTGCCAGTTCAAATCAGACCGACATTATTAACTGCAGATAAGAATTTAACTGCCAAGGCTAAATCAATGGATTTAAATTATATTGGCAAAATATCATTTTGTAGTACAACCCAAGTTTTGGTTAAAGATTTCGGTTTAGGAGTCAGGATATATAAAATAGGAAATACTCTTTATGCTAATTATGCTGGCACTTCCAAAATGGAAATTATTCATAACGGAAATACAATTATATATCATAGGAATGACATGACTCCAGTTGTACCTGGTGATTTAATATATTTTTACGATAAATGTAAAGGTGCTATCACTAAGAGACATTTAGAGTATAATTATATTAATCAAGAACTGACCAATATCCACCTACAAAACAATGGTGCGATAGTTTCAATGAAACTGTCGCATCATTGTTTATGTTGTTTAAATTACCCATGCACCTCCTTGGTTAATTATAACAACACAAAAGTTATAAATTTGCCACTTGTTTTTCTAGTGTTATTTTATTATTCTCTATGTATTCTAAGCATCTCTTAAATTCATCTTCAAATTTAAACTTTATTTTTATATCTCCATTTTCTTTTACATATATACAATCTATTAGTTCCATAATTATATCTCGTGAAAGTTCTGAAATTCCTTTTTGCTCTTTAAATTTTTCTATCCATTCATTACTACTTATGCCTTGACTTTCATACTTTTGTTTTTCGTTTTCTAACCTTTCTATATTTCTCTTTAGCCTTTCAATGTCATTTTCATATTTTTGTTTATATTCTAAATATTCTTCTCTTGTAATATCTTCATTCTTCCAATCTTCATATAATGTT